>JANMYM010000024.1:0-100322 GCA_031382085.1 Gammaproteobacteria bacterium | reverse complement strand
GGTGTCGTCAACATCTTCACACGCGCGGCGACCGCACAGGGCATTGGCCTGAGTCTCGCCGGCGGTCGCTACGGCAACCGCAGCGTGCAGCTCGATGGCGGCATGCGCCTGGCGGATCGCGGTTCGGTCGGCTTCGCGTTCGGGCAGATCGACAGCGATGGCTTTCCGCCGCTGCTGAGCAGCAACCAGGACCGCGGTTTTCGCAATCGCAGCGTCAATCTCTCGGGCCAGTACCGCGCCACCGACCAGGTCACGCTTCATGCGCATGCCTGGCAGGCGCAAGGCACCAGCGACTACCTGGATTTTTTTGCAACACCGGTCAGCCAGGATTTCCGCAACCAGGCACTCGGCGTGGATGCCGACATCCGCAGCAACGGCCGCGGCCGCTACCGCGTGGCGTTGCTGCAGATGAATGACGACATTCGCCAGCTGGACGCGGACGATTTCGTGACCACCAGGCGCGCCAGCGTGGATCTGCAGGGCAACTGGCAGCTAACAAAGAATCTGGAACTGACCGCAGGCACCGTACTGAGTCGCGAAGACACCGAGTCGCTGAGCTTCGGTTCGGGCTTCGACGAACGCAGCAACATCAAGCAGGCCTATGCGCAGGGCCAGTACCAGCACGGCGCGCAGCGGGTCGCGCTGGCGGTCGGAGCGCTCGATCATCCGGCCTTCGGCAATCAGGCGACCTGGAATGCCGACTATGCACTGCGACTTGGCAGGGGATTTACGATCACGGCGGCAGCAGGCACTGCTTTCAAGGCGCCTGATGCCACGGATCGCTTTGGTTTCGGCGCCAACCCGTCACTGCGACCGGAAAAGTCGCGGCAGATCGAGCTCGGCCTGCGCCAGACGCTGGGCGCGCACCAATCCTGGCAGATCGCCGCATACCGCAACGACGTCGACGATCTCATCAATTACGTGGTCACGGATTTCATCACCTTTGATGGCCGCAATGAGAATATCGACCGGGCACGCATCGAAGGCGTTGAACTCAGCTATCGCGTCGGCGGCCCGTGGTGGCGGCTGCAACTGGCTGCTGCGCTCAACAACCCACGCGATCTCGCAACCAATCAGGTGCTACTGCGACGAGCGCGTCAGGTATTTTCCGCTTCGGCGACGCGCCAGTTCGGACGCTTCGAACTCAATGCCGATGTGCAATCGGTGGGTTCACGGTTCGATTTTGGCTTTCCAGCCGCGGTCCGGCTCAAGCCTTACACGCTCGCCAATGTCGGCGCGAGTTTCGCGGTCAGCGCAGACTGGAAGCTGCAGCTGCGGCTCGACAACGCCCTGGGTGAAACCTACGAACTGGCCAGCAACTATCGCACGCCCGGCCGCAGCCTGATGCTGGCGACGCGCTACCGTTTCCGTTAGGCTCGCGCGGGTGGGAAACCGACTCAGCAAGATTTACACGCGCACCGGAGATGACGGCACTACCGGCCTGGGCGACGGCAGCCGCGTCCGCAAGGACGCGGCACGCGTCGAAGCCTACGGCACGGTCGATGAAGCTAACAGCACGATCGGACTGATACTTGCGGTGCCCGGCATTCCGCCCGGTATCGCCGACGTGCTGGCGCGGGTGCAGCACGAGCTGTTCGATCTCGGCGGCGAGCTGTGCATTCCGGGTCACCGCATCGTGACCGCCGAGCGCGTTACCTGGCTCGAAACTACGCTGGATCATTACAACGAAAATCTGCCGCCACTGCAGGACTTCATCCTGCCGGGCGGCGGCCCGGCGGCGGCGGCCTGCCATCTGGCGCGCACTGTGTGCCGGCGTGCCGAACGCCGGGTGTGCACGCTGGCGGCGCAGACCGAACTCAATCCGCAAGCGATCCACTACCTGAACCGGCTCTCCGACCTGCTGTTTGTGCTGGCGCGCGTGTTAGCGCGGCACGAGCATGGCGCCGAGGTCCTGTGGCGCAGCGATCGCAGCGCCGCCGGCCGGTAGCGCGGCCCGCAGACTGGCAATCAGGCCGAGCAGTTGCGAGCGTGTGACGGGCCTGGCCAGGCAGCCATCCATGCCCATTTGCAGACCATGCTCGCGGGCTGTGGCGCTGTCGCTGGCGGTCAGGCCGATTACCCGGGTTTCGCAGCCCGCCCGCGGCACTGCGCTGAGGCGTAAATCGCTCATTGCTTCTTTGCCGGCCATGCCCGGCATCGCATCGCTGACCAGCACGAAGTCGAAAGCGCTCCCGGCGAGCAGCGCGAACGCCTGCGGCGCCGAATCTGCAATGACCAGCTGGCAATCCTGATCGCGCAGCATCGCGCTGATCTCGTCCCGGATCGCCGCCTCTGCTTCGATCAGCAATATACCGAGGCCGGCAAGCGCAGACGCCTGGTTGCCTAACATCTCAACTACGGCGCGTCGCAGCGCAGTCTGCCGCGCCGGCTTGACCAGCCTGCCGACCGGAGCCAGCTCGGCACGCATTTCGTCGGTCAGTTCCTGTGCGATCGGGCCGAGAATGATCACCGGCACATGCCGGCCGGTCTCGCGGGCACGAACCTGGCGAGTCATCTCGATGCCACCCATCCCCGGCATCTGCCAATCAACGACCAGCAACTCGAACGGCGCTCCACACTGCCGCGCGCCGTCAATCAGTTTCAGTGCGGCCTCGCCGTCACCGGCCATTTCGACCACCATGCCCAGCCCTGCCAGCTGTGATTGCAGCGCCTCACGGTTGCTCGCGCTGTCGTCGACAATCAACAACCGACGGCCCGGATCAAGCGTCAGCTCCATACCTGACGGGCAGCGCTCCGCGGATTCCTCGAGATTCAAATCGACGATGAAGGTCGAGCCGCGGCCAAATTCGCTTTCGACCTTGATACGCCCACCCAATTGCTCGATCAGCTGCCGACTGACCGCCATGCCCCGGCCACTAACACCGTACTTGCGCGCGCCGGTGGCATCAGCCAGATTGTTGGCAGCAAACAAACCGGGGTGCAATTCCGGGCGAATCCCGATGCCGGTGTCGCTCACCTCGATCCGCAGTTGAATTCTGTTTTGTTCACGCGCGCGCTGCTTGACGCGAATGACCACCGAGCCGCGCATGGTGAATTTGATGGCGTTGGAAATCAGGTTCATGAATACCTGGCGCAGTCGCGGCGCATCGCCGCGCACCAGGTTGTGAATTTGAGGGTCAACTGCGACGACCAGTTCGAGATTCTTGTCCTGTACGCGTTTTGCGAACAATTGTGCTGTCTCTTCCAGCAGCCGGCGGATATCGAACTCATTCATCTCGCTTGAATTCGTCCCGGGTTCAAGCCCGCAGTAACCGGCGATTTCGTTAGCAATCGCCAGCAGCGAGTCGGCGCTGGCTTGAATGGAATCGGCGAGTCGGCCGGGGCGGAAGCCCGGCGGCGTTTCCTGCAGTAATTCGGTCATGCTCACTGCGTGATTCAACGCGGCACGAATCTCCATATTGGTAAACTCCAGGAACTCGCGTTTTCCCTTGCCAATCGCCGCTAATTTCTGCCCCGCGTCTGCGCTTCGCGCGGTCATGTCCCGCAACCGGGTGTTAGCCTGATCCAGGGCGCGACTGCGTTCGGCGGCGAGGTTTTCGAGCATTTCGCGCTGACGCTGCAGTTCGCGGTCGCGCTCGGCGATCTGCCCGAGCATGGCGTTGAATCCCTCGACCAGCCCGCCGGCTTCGTCCCTGGCGCCGACCGGCAGCTGCAGGCTGTAATCGCTGTTGCGGGTAACCGCACGCATCGCCTCCGACAGACCATCCAGTGGTGCCGTGATCCGGCGCCGCATGCGCTGCGCAAGCAACCACGCGACCACCAGCGCGAAGACGGTGGCGAAGCCCATGACGGTCAGAAAACTGACAAATTGCTCCCGCACGGACCGCAGGCTGGCGGAGAGGTAGATGTGGCCCAGCAATTCACCATCCTGAATCACAGGACTGACAATTTCGGCGCGGATCAGCCCGGAATAACGCACCGTCGGCAGGGTCTGTGCCAGCGCGGTCTGCATCCAGCCGTCCCGCTCACCTAACACGCCTTCGCTTTCGATATGCCCGGTCGGTGAAAAACTGGCAAGGACCCGGCCGTTCTTGCTGACCAGAAGAGTCTGCTCTACGTCTGCTTCGCCGCGCAGACTGGCGAGTATCGACGTGGCGGTCACTCCATCCTGGTCCGCGGCGGCATCGGCACTGTTAGCAGCCAGGACTGACGCGAGCGTCCTGAAATGCATGACAGCAGCAATTCGCTGCAGCGGCACGTGAATCGATAGCTCGATCAGAATTGCAGCAACGATCGTCAGCGCGGCTGCCAACATGGCGATCCCTACCAGCCTGGCGCCCAGGTCGCGCCCTGCCGGCAGAACAGCGCTCTCGGCCCTGGATTTTGTCAGCAACTTCAGAAAAAACCCTTTGTAGACAGACAGTTTCCCGTTGGACAGGGTATCGGCAAGTGGCCGGAAACCTTGTGATCAGGATCGCCCGGCGGCGAGTACGGCACGGAACTGGCTCTCGTTTGCCGTTCCCGTATGGATTACGTCAAAATGGCGTCGATCCAGCAATTCAAGCCAGGAGCCGCCCAATGCGCCGAGATGTCAGCTACCCGCCCTATATCGGCATTTCCGATGTCTCGACCACGTCTCATGAGCACATGCGTGTGGAGGCTCATTTCGACGGCCAGCCAAGCCTGATGTTTGACGAACCCGAAGGCTTCGATATCGGCGATCCGCCGGATTTGCGCGGCCGCTCACGTGGCTGGACCCCCGTGCACGCGCAACTCGCCGCACTCGCCGGTTGCACCTCGATCACGATCGCGGTGGTGGCGCGCGACCAGAAGTTTCGTCATTCAGGACTGTCGACCGCCATGCGTTCCCTGATCGACATACGCGGGTTCTTTTTCGACCTGCACCTGCAGCCCAAATTCATGCAGCTGAATTTCGACCTGACACTGACAACGGGCGAAACTCCGCGCCGCATCCGCGCATTGGCAGCCGAGACACATCGCCGTTGCCCGCAGCTCGGCCTGTTCCGGCTCGCCAGGATTCCGATGCGGGTGACCTGGTACCGCAAGGGCAATCCGAAAGCGCTGTTCGAAGAGCGTTTCTCCCTGCGTGCAGGCAAGACACCTGAAGATCGGCTCATCGCCCAGGGCGAGAAAATCGCGGCGCGTGCTGCGCGCGCCGCGAAACGCAAAAAATAGTGCCTGCGGTCAGCGCGCTGCGAGCATGCGATCGTCCACTTCACTGCGGACGAAGCGGCTCATGATGACCGCGATAAAGACCATGACTGCCAGCGCCATGAATGGCACCTGGTAGCTTCCGGTCTGGTCGAATAGTTTTCCGGTAATCCAGCTGCCGAGACCCGCACCGATAGCCTCCAGGAAACTGATGGCGCCGTTGATGCGGCCGATTTCGCGCAGACCGAAATTGCTCACCGCCAGCATGTTATAGAGCGTGAACAGTCCGCCCCAGCCGATCGCAATGGTTACGGCGGCAGGGAACAACAGGTCCTGGCGCATGCTCGCCAGACCTAACACACCCAGAAACATGATGGCAAAACAGGCGGTAAAGACCTTGTGCCGGTCGACGGCGTCAGCGACCGCGCCGCTGGTCAGTTTGCAGGCCATGGCCACCAGGCTGAACCAGAACATCAGGCCGCCGGCGTCCTTCAGGTTGAAATGAAAGGTCTTGACCGCATGCAGTACCAGATGCTGCACCACGCTGAAGATGGAGTAATAGGTGAGGAAGCCGGAAATAGCGATCACCCAGAAAGTCCGCGTCCGCCATGCCTCGCGGAAATATAGCCCATGCTGCTTCAGGTCCTGGACCCTGGCGCCCTGACCTAACGCCGTGGAGCCGGCGTGGCGTGGCGTGCCACGCACAAACAGCAGCACCAGCACCATCAATACGATCGGCATGTAGGCATTGCTGACAAACGCCTCGCGCCAGCCGAACTTCTCGATCAGGTAGGGATTGATCTTGGGCAGCACTGCGCTGCCGAGGCTGGTGCCGACCAGAGCGATGCCAATCGCCAGGCCGCGGTGTTTCACAAACCAGCTGGATACCAGGAATATCACCACCATCGATCCGGCGGACGACAGCGCAATCGCAAACAGCAGGTGGATCATGTAGACCTGCTTCAGCGCCACACCCATCCAGTTCTGCACATACAGGTAGCCGCCGGCAGCCGCCAGCAGCACGGCGATACCTAACGCCAGAGGCATTGCAATCCTGGGAAAGAGCACATGCAAGGCAATGACAAGCATGGCCGCCAGCCCGAGGATGGTCAGGGCGGCAATCACTTCAAGGATCGGCACCGGTCCGCCGTTAGCCAGCGCGGCATACCCGAAATAGCCGAGCGTCAGCAGCGACAGCCCGCCGATCAGCAGCCACTTGGGATTGAAGCGGTCGATGAGCACACCCGCAAACGGCGCGATCAAGCCAGAGACGCCCAGATTGAGCAGGTCCCGGAACTTGAAGTCGCCACGCGACCAGCCGAACTCATCGAGCAGCGACGGATCGTAAATCGTGATGCCCGTGGCCGTCATGCCGTTCGACAGGAACAGCGCCAGCATGCCGAAGATCGCGATCACCCAGGGGTAGATCCGCATTTCGCCATCACCCGTGGTCGGTCCGCTAGTTGTCGCCATTGCGCCCCCTGTTCTTGTTATCGCAGTGCGCCCTCAGCGTAGCGCATTCCGATACCGTGGCCAATCGAAAGCGGGTCCCGGATCGGTCTTGCGGCCCGGCGCAATGTCAGCATGACCGACGATGCGGTCACTCGCGATGGCGGGATAGGCGCTGCATAACACCTTTGTTAGGGTGGCGAGTGTCGCGTACTGACTGGCTTCGTAGGGCAGGTCATCGGTGCCTTCGAGCTCTACGCCAATGGAAAAATCATTGCAGCCGCTGCGTCCGCCAAAACTCGAGGCACCGGCGTGCCAGGCACGGCTGCCCAACGGCACGAACTGCACCAGGGCGCCCTGGCGACGAATCAGCAGGTGCGATGAGACCCGCAGCGTCGCAATCGTGGCGAAATACGGGTGCGCGTCGGCGCGCAAATTACCGCAGAAAAATGCCTCAATGCAGCTGCCGCCAAAGTCACCCGGCGGCAGGCTGATGCCATGTATCACCAGCAGATCGGGTTGCACCGCCGGCGGACGATCATCGAAATGTGGTGACAGCACCTGGCGGGCTGAGACGATCAGCCCGGTGCGGTTGTCGATTGAAATCGGCGCGGTCATGCGTGTTCGATGATGCCACAATAGCGCGCAAACCATGACCACTGCCCACACGAACGCCTCGCTCATTGCGCGCGATCTGCGCGTGCTCTGGCACCCCTGCACTCAGATGAAGGACCACGAAGGCGAACTGCCTTTGCTGCCGATCAAGAGTGGCGCCGGTGCCTGGATCCGCGATTACGACGGCCGGCAATACCTTGATGCCATTGGTTCGTGGTGGGTGAATGTGCTCGGTCATGCGCATCCGGCCATCAACGCCGCGCTGCACGCCCAGCTCGACACGCTGGAGCATGTGATGTTCGCCGGATTCACGCATGAACCGGCGATCACGTTGGCCGAAAAGCTGCTGGCTCTGGCGCCGTCTGGCCTAACAAAATGCTTTTTCGCCGACAGCGGTTCAAACGCGATCGAAATCGCGTTGAAAATGAGTTATCACTACTGGCAGAACCGCGGCAAGCCGCGCAAGACCCGCTTCATTACTCTCAGTAACAGCTACCACGGTGAAACCCTGGGCGCACTCGCAGTCGGCAGCGTCGAGCTATATAAGTCGATCTATCGGCCACTGCTGATGGACGTCATCACCGCGCCGTCGCCCGACGCCTACGAATGTCTGCCCGGAGAATCGGCCACCGGCTGCGCCCACCGCCAGGCCGAGGTGCTGCGGGAGCTGTTGCGGCAGAATGCCGACCAGGTCGCGGCTGTGATCCTGGAACCACTGGTGCAGTGCGCGGGCAACATGCGCATGTACGATGCGGCGTATCTCGGCACGGTGCGCGCGCTGTGCGATCAGTATGGTGTGCACCTGATCGCCGATGAGATTGCGGTCGGCATGGGCCGCACCGGCCGCATGTTCGCCTGCGAACATGCCGGCATCACGCCGGACTTCCTGTGCCTGTCCAAAGGCCTGTCGGGCGGCTACCTGGCCCTGTCGGTGGTGCTGACAACAGAGCCGGTCTATCGCGCTTTCTATGACGAGTACGCGAAATTGAACGGCTTTCTGCATTCCCACAGTTTCAGCGGCAATCCGCTGGCCTGCACTGCGGCGCTCGCGACCTTGAATGTATTCGCCGCGACCGACGTGCTGCAGACGGTGCGACGCCTGTCTGACTCACTCGCAGACAACATGGCGGTGTTTCGATCGCATCCGCATGTCAGCGATGTCCGGCAGTGCGGCCTGATCGGCGCGATCGAATTTGTGCGCGATCGCGCGACGCGTACGCCGTTTGACTGGCGCGAGCGGCGCAATCTGCGCATTTACCGCCATGCCCTGGAGCGCGGCGTGATTCTGCGGCCGTTAGGTAATGTCATCTATTTCATGCCTCCGTACGTGGTAACGCCGGCCGAAATCGCGCTGATGTGCACCGTCGCCATGGAAGGCCTGGAGCTCGCGACATGCGACTGACGCGCTGTTATCTGCCGGGCAAATGGCTCGAAGGGACGAGCACCGAGTTGCCGCTTGCGCAAAGCGACCACCTGATCCGGGTGCTGCGGCTGCGCAGCGGCGCGGTCGTGGAAGTCTTCGATGGCGAAGGTCACCGCTGGAACGCCACCCTCACGGGCGCGCAGCGTGGCAGCTATCAATTGCAAATCGGCACCGCACTGGCCGACGAACCCGAAGCGCGCATCCAGCTGACACTTCTGCAAGGCATTGCGCGCGGCGAGAAAATGGACTGGATCGTGCAAAAGGCGACCGAACTCGGCGTCTACGAAATCCAGCCTTTGACAACCGAGTTCAGCGTGGTGCGTGTGGACGCACGGCAATCCGAGCGCAAGGCCGGACACTGGCAGGCAGTGGCGAGGTCTGCCTGCGAACAGTGCGGTCGCAGTCGCGTGCCGATTGTCAGCTCGCCGATTGAATTGCGCGAATTCGCGAGCGCCGCGCCGATGGAATCCGAGACGCGGCTCTGGGTGCTGGATCCGGGCGCGAGCGCCAGCCTGGTGCAGGTGGTGGATGGTCTGCGTGGACAGCATGCGATTCCCGAGCGCCTGCAGATCGTGGTTGGTCCGGAAGGTGGCCTGAGCACCGCGGAGCTGCAGCAACTGGTTGCGCGCGGAGCAACACCTCTGGGCCTGGGTCCACGCATACTGCGCAGCGAAACAGCGGCGCTCACTGCGCTGGCGCTGCTCCAGGGCATGCTCGGCGATCTGGGAAATTGTTAGGCGGCGGCCGAGGTTTCTTCGGCGATCTGCAGCTCGAGACGCTCCAGATCCGGCACCAGCGGCGTTTCATTCATGAGCCGGACACCGCACAAGGCCGGCATGCGATCGGAAATCACCCGCATCGGATCCGCTCGCAGTACATCGCTGCTGACGCGGACCAACTGCGGAAAACCCTGCGACAGCAGACCGAAGGCCTGGCACTCGAGCTTGCGCATCAACCCGTGGAACACCACGACACGTGCGCGCGTGCTGCCCGTGGGTATCGGCTGACCGCACATTCCCTCAAAGCTAACAACCGGAATCGAGCGATTGTTCCAGGGCAGCAACCCCAGGTACCAGGGCGGCGCCTCGACCATCGGCGACGGCTCGGCGTAGGCGATCACTTCGGCGACGCAGGAGCGCGGCGCCAGCAGGCGCCCTTCCGCGAGCGGAATCAGCATGCTGTAGATTTCGGTAATGCGTTCCGTCATGTCAGTCACCTGCCGAGCGCGCTGCGGCGCGCTCGGCCCGTCGTGTCAGCAACGGTTCGATCGCTTCGAGCAATTGCGCTTCCTGATATGGTTTGCCAAGATAATCGTCGACACCCAGCTCGATGGCGCGGGCACGGTGTTTTTCGCCGACGCGCGACGTAATCATGATGATTGGAATATCCTGCAGGCGCGGATCATTGCGAACCTGGGCCGCGACTTCATAGCCGTCCATGCGCGGCATCTCGATGTCGAGCAGAATGACGTCCGGCACGTTGTCTTTCATCATTTCGACAGCTTCGACGCCATCGCGCGCGGTCAGGACCCGCAGACCATTACGCTCGAGCAGTCGCTGCGTCACGCGGCGCACCGTAATCGAATCGTCCACCACCAGCGCGACCGGTCGCGTGTCGGCTTTGTCACGCGCCAGGACAGGTTCGCTGCGCGCGCGCAAATCGGAACGCACCAGCGCCGCAACATCGAGAATGATGACGATACGGCCATCACCGAGGATGGTGGCGCCGGAGATGCCGCGAATCGACGAAATCTGCGGTCCGACACTCTTGACGACGATCTCGCGACTGCCCACCAGTTCCTCGGCAACAATAGCGGTTGAATGGTCTCCGGCGCGCACCAGCACGACCGGCAGCGTGACTTCACTCGCGGCCGTCGGCGCACTCTCCATCCCGACGAAATTCGACAATTGCCGGAACCGATAGCTAACAGTTCCATAGCTATAGCTGGGTGCATCCTGCCCGAGATGTGCGTCGATCTCATCGCGCGGCAGCCGCACGACACCCTCGACCATGGGCAATGGCAGCGCGTAGTACTCGTCAGCCGTACGCACCACAAGCGCATGAGTGATGGCCAGCGTGAACGGCAGGCGGATAACAAATCGCGTGCCCTCGCGCAGCCGGGTTTCCATGTGCAGCGCGCCGCCGAGGCGCTTGACCTCGTTGGCCACGACGTCCATGCCCACCCCACGCCCCGCGTTCTGCGTGACGCTCGAGGCCGTGGAAAATCCAGGCTCCAGGACCAGCTGCATCGCCTCGTTGTCCGAGATGGCCTGCCCGGGCTGCAGCAGACCTAACGCCAGTGCCTTGTCGCGGATCGCAATGATATTCATGCCGCCGCCATCATCGGTGATCTCGACGATCACTTCGGCGCCTTCACGTCGCAGCGCAAGCTGGATGCGGCCTGCCGGACTCTTGCCGCGCCGCTCGCGTTCCGCCGGCATCTCGATGCCATGCACCACGGCGTTGCGCAACATGTGCTCGAACGGCGGCAGCATGCGTTCCAGCACCTGGCGATCCACCTCGCCGGAAGCGCCGTCCACCACCAGTTCCGCCTGCTTGCCGGTGTCGATCGCAGCCTGACGGACGATGCGCGACAGGCGCTGCACATGCCGCTGGAACGGCACCATGCGGGTGCGCATCAGGCCATTCTGCAGTTCAGTAACGGTGCGCGCCTGTTGTTGCAGCAGGTTCTGGGTATCGCGCGTCAGTGATTCGAGCAGCTGTTGAATGCTGGCGACGTCACTCGCCGTTTCGGCCAGGGCGCGCGAGAACTGCTGAATGGATGAATAGCGATCAAGTTCCAGCGGGTCAAAATCGGAGCGATGGCCGCCGTCGCTCTCGAATTTATTCAATATCTGCTTTTCAGTTTCGATTTCGAGCTTGCGCAGCTGCTCTTTGAGACGCGTGACCGTGCGCGACAATTCACCAAGATTGAAATCGATGGAACCAATCTGCTGCTCAAGCCGGGCGCGGCCGATGCTGACCTCACCGGCATTGTTGAGCAACTGATCTAACAAGTCGGCGTCAACACGCGCCAGTTCCTGGCGATCCGCCGGGGCAGGGTCGCGTCCCGGCGGCAATACAACAGCGGCAGCCTGCGCCTCCTCCGGAACTGCTCCCAGTTCCGATTCCGGCACCACTTCCTCAATGCCTGTCACGGCAGACAGGAGTGTGTCACTTGCGACTGGCGGTGGCGCAGCCTCAACGACCCCTGGCGGCGGCGTCGGCTCCAGTGGTGGTGGTGGCGGCGGCGCAACTGGCTCAGGTGCTGGCTCAGGTGCTGGCTCAGGTGCTGGCTCAGGTGCTGGCTCAGGTGTTGCAGGCAGCTCAAGCTGTCTGGCTTCCTGCGTTGCTTCAAGGTCGGGCGGTTGGGCCAGCGCGTGAATGCGTCCGATCAATGTCGTCGCCGGCGTCATCACCTGGCCACCCGACAACGACTCGCGCATTCGGGAGAGCTCGTCAAGGCCCTGCTGCAGCACACCGCGTGCTGCGCTGCCACCGCGCGCGACGCCCAGTTCGACCTGCTGAATCAGCGACTCAAGCTCGTGCGCCAGCGACGCCATGCTGCGCAGGCCCGCCATACGCGCGCCACCCTTGAGCGTATGCAGTGGCCGCTTCAATGCTAACAACTGCTCGGCGTTATTGGCTTCACCGGTCCACTGGTCGAGAGCAACACCCGTTTCGTCGAGGAGTTCGGTCGCCTCCTCCGCAAATATCGAGGCAATTTCGGGATCGAAGTCCACCGCCATCGGTTCGGCATCGCCAGCGGCAGCGGCAACAGCAGGCATGTCCTCGGCTGCCTCGCCTCCCGTGGTACTGGGCAGTTCAATTTGCTCTGAATTCTGTTCTGCAAAGGCGATGCGGGCATCGAGTGCGGCCTCCGCGGCCGCCACCCGTTCGCGCACGACATCATGCGACACGAAAAACATCGTGCCCTCGTCCAGATTGCGAGCGATCAACTCCATCGCCGACATGCAGTCGCCTAACAGTCGCAAGTCTTCGGCGACAAAACCGACGCCACTACCCCAGCCCTTGCGCAGCCAGCGTTCCAGCGGCTCTGCCAGCCGCGTACCGTGGCGCGCTTCAGCCATCTTTGAGCTACCGCTCAGGGTGTGGCAGGCGCGGTAAACATCCTCGCTGAGCCGGTGTGGTTCCGGCCTGCCCAGTTCGCGCGCAATCCAGTTGCGCACAGTAGTGACGTGAGCGTTGATTTCGCGCTGATAGATTTCGCGCAAGGTGCTGTCCATCGTGCCGCCCTTGTCGGCGGCGTCAGCAGCAGCCTCCGGCCCGGCGGCCGGCGACGGCGACACGTATTCCTCGACTGGAATCTGGCCGGCCGCCAGCGCATGCGCGCGCCTGACCATGGCGCCAGCATCAAATTGCGCCGCAGCGCGATTGGCAAACGCCTCGATCATGGCCGCGGCGTTAGCGACGCCCTCACCAATCACATTCACGATCGCCGGGCTGCGCGCGAGCGTGCCGTCGATCAGTCGATTCAGCAGATTTTCGATCGACCAGGCAAACTCGCCGACCGCCGTTGCACCCACCATCCGGCCGCTGCCCTTCAGCGTATGGAATGAGCGCCGCAAAATAGCCAGCGATGCGATTTCCTGCGGGTTTTGCTCCCAGACCGGAAAATGCTCGTTGATCCGCGCAGTCTCCTCGCGCGCTTCGTCGACAAATATCCCGCGCAACTCGGGATCGACGGGCTCCGCGTCGTCGGCAGCGGAGAGATCCGGCCGTGCCGGCAAAACCGGCGGCCCGACGCGCGCCGCGGCAGCGGCTGCCACCGCGGATGCGGCCGCGGCGGCCGAGGCTTCTGGTGTCAGCACGTCGGTCGCGGTGGCCTGCAGGGTGCGCAACGTACCGGTGGCGCTCAACGTCGCAGGTTCCACCGTCGGCACAGCCGAACCGCGGTCGTGATCCAGCGCCTCGATACAGCGCTCGGCATTCTCGAGCATGTAGCTCGGTTCCCTGCGGCCTGCCTGCAGGGTCTCCATGTAATATTCAAGACTGACCACTGCGTCGGCCAGCCGGTCGAGAAACTCATGCGACACGCGCGCGCCGCCCGGCCGCATGATGCGGACCAGATGCCGCTCGATGCCATTGACGATTTTTTCAGCACGCGCATGACCTAACATGCGCAGCGCCGCCCGGACACCACCAATCTGCGCCGGCCAGTTATCGAGCCCGCTGGGCTCCAGCGTGCCGCCGATATTCTGGGTGATCGTATCCTTGAGGCGCGCCAGATTGGCGATACATTCGCGCAGTACCGCTGCCTGTACTTTCGCAAACTCCTCGGCGCCGGCTTCGTCGACGGGCTGATCCCGGTCCGCTGCACGGCCGCCGCCCGGCAGAATCATCCGCACCAGGTGGCTGTCGAGGCTGTCCTCGACGCGAATCAGCTCGGAGGCAATCTCGACCAGCTGCTCTTCGCCGGCAGGGGACTTGCCGCTTACAACGTTCGCAAGTTGCTCGACCTGCGGCTGTATCGCGCCACGCAACTCGCCCAGGCCTAACACGCCCAGCGTGTCGCCGATCTTGCGCAACATCTCCACCTGTGGCCCGAGCTCGGCGGCATTGCCGGTCCCACGGCGGACGAAAATATCCAGCACGTCCTTGACCCGGCCCAGATCCTCACGGATCGCAGCCGCCACCGTCTGCATCAACTTGACGCTGGGCGCCGACAGCGTCTCACGTTCCGCTTCGACGATTGGATCAACCGGCAGCAACTCGTCGAGCCGGAACGACTTGCGCACCGCGCTGACCCGTGTACCACCAGCCGTTGAGCGCGCGATGTAGTACAGCAGGTTGTTCAGCAATTCGACTGGCGGGCTCTGCGCGTAACGCACCTCACCTATTTCCAGCAGGCGCTTGATCTCGCGGTCTGCAAGACCTAACAACCGCTTTATGGAGACGCTGCCTTCGAGGCCACCGCTGCGCAGCGCCTCAACCAGGGCGCCAACCACCCACCACAGCTGGAACACCGGCTGTTGCGTTGCGCGCTGCTCGATTTCCGCCGCCACGTCCGACAGCGCGCGCAGGTTCTCGTCGATGCGCTCACCCCTGATCCAGCCTACCAGGCCCATCTGAAACCGCATTCGCTCGCGGCGCGCGACCGAGTACAGATCAGTTCCCGGCACCAGCTTGACCGCTGGTTTGTTAGGCTGCTGGTCGGACTTCAGGTTGAGCAGCAGCAACGTGCCTTCGGACAGCAGCGCGCTGCCGCGCACCGCGCGCAAGTCGTTGAGCAGCGGCAACAGCACCAACGCCATGTCGCGCCCACCCGCCAGCACACGCTCCAGATAGCCTGGCAGCTGCACGACTGCGCGCATCAGCGCATCGAGCATTTCGGCATGATTGCGCCGATCGTCGGGCGCCTCCAGCAGGTAGACCGCTACCAGCTCCATTTCCTCGGCCAGCAGCGCTGCGCCGTAAATTTCGAGTACCTTGAGCACGCCGCGGGCTGTGCGCAACTCGACCGCGCAACGTTGCAACAACGCGCTGTTTTCCTGCTGGTCGGCGTAGGCCTCGAGCGCGTTACGAGCCTCAGCCAGCGTGGTCGCCAGCTCGCGGCCTACAATCTGCACCGCCTGTTCCGCGATATCAGCCATGCTCTGCACTACCGGGCAAACGGAATCCGGCGACCGAACGGCGCAGGTCCGCCGACAGGTCCGCCAGCCTGGCGATCTGCTGCGACGTCGCGCCGGTGGACTCTGCCGTTTGTGAGCTGATCTCCTTGAGCACACTCATGTTGCGCGCGATCGCCTGCGCCGATCCCGACTGCTGACGTGCACTGCCGGATATGTTCTGCACCAGGCTCGCGATCTGGTTTGACACCTGCTCGATTTCCTCGAGCGCGGCGCCGGCATTCTCAGCCAGCAACGCGCCGCCGACTACGTCTGCGGTGCTGCGTTCCATCGAAACCACCGCTTCGTTGGTGTCCGATTGAATCGTGCGCACCAGGACCTCGATCTGCTTGGTCGCATTGGCAGCGCGTTCGGCGAGCCGCTGAACTTCGTCGGCCACGACCGCAAATCCGCGTCCGGCCTCGCCGGCCATCGATGCCTGGATGGAGGCATTGAGCGCAAGAATGTTGGTTTGCTCGGCGATATCGTTGATGAGTTCGACGATATTACCGATTTCCTGCGAGGACTCACCCAGTCGCTTGATGCGCTTGCTGGTTTCCTGGATGGTCTCCCGAATCGCGTTCATGCCATCGATCGTGCGCCGCACAGCATCGCCGCCCTTGTGCGCGACGTCGACCGAATGGCGCGCAACGTCGGCGGCGCGCTCAGCATTGCCCGAGACCTCTTCGGTGGAGCCGGCCATTTCCGCGACCGATTCGCTGGCTTGGCCGATTTGCCGAGACTGCGCCGAGCTCGCTTTTGTCAGGTGCTGCGCCAGCGCCTGGGTCTGTTTGGTGGCGCCGTCGAGCGAGATGGCCGACTGGTTGATCGTCGTCACCAGGCCCCGCAGCGCGTCGACCGCATAGTTGATCGAATCCGCGATCGCACCGGTCATGTCTTCGGTCACCGTGGCCTGCACGGTCAGGTCGCCATCGGCGAGACTCGAGAGTTCATCGAGCAGTCGCAAGATGGCTTCCTGATTCCGGTCCGCAGCCAGATGTTGCGTCGCGGCCGCGAGACGCTGCCGGTCCGCTTCGGCGCGCAGCTCCCGTACCTGCCGCCAGATCAACCACAGCGGCGCCATTGCTAACAAAACGAAAATCGCCGGCCACCAGGGCGCGGAGCCGCGCGCCTGATCATCATGTCGCGCAATTTCAGCTAACGCGCGGACATTGTCGGTCAATGTTTCAACCTGCCGCGCTGATCCCGCGGTCCGCGGCGCCGCGGTGACGGCGCGGCGCACGGCGGCCGTCAAGTTGGCAACCCCACTGTGCAGCTCGGCCAATTGTGCGATGGCTTCGGCACCCGTGATTTTTGGCAGCGCGCCAATACTCGACTCTTTCCCTTCCAAGCCGGCAACCACCTGGCCCAGGTAATCGGCGCTGTCGGCCAGACGCCGGGTAATCGTCGCCGGGTGGTCGGCGCCATCGGCCAACGCTGTCAGATCGAGTTGCAGCTGCAGGGCGCGGGACACGAAGCGCTCGCGCACGCGGGCCAGCGGCTCGCTCATGCTGTCCGGGCTGCGTTTTGTCAGCTCACCGATCAGTTGATTGAGCTGCGGCACGTTAGCCGCCGCAATTGACGCAGCCTGCAGAGTATTCGTGGTCGCTGCAGACGACCTGCCCATCGCATCCAGCATGCGCAGTACGACTGGCAGCCGGGCGTCGCGTGCCCAGGCACTACCCTCGTTGTCGGACACCTCAGACTGCAGCCGGGCGCCCGCGTCGGCAAGAGCCTTGACAGCCTTGGCGTCGCCCGCGCGGGCGCGGCCGGCATCGATCGCAATATCGGTCAAGGTCTGCGCCACGCCAGACGTACCGGTGGCAGTTCTTGCCGCAGCCCCAAGAATGACACCCAGGGCCGCGACCAACAGCAATGCCACCGCGGCCACGATCCACGTAGTCAGGTCGCGTGGCGAAAAAGCCGCCCCTGGTTTGCGCTCAGTCATAAACTCTTACGCCGCCGCATCCTGAAACGCCTGGCTCTCCACCAGGGTCCGCATGCTCAGCACCGGCCACTGTTCGGGGCCGCGCCTGAATGAACCTGCCAGGTAGCGTTCCACGCGCACCACTGTCGGCGGCGCGCCGGCTGAGAACTCGCCTTCCTGAAAGCGCCGGAAACCTAACACTTCATCGACCATCAGCCCGGCCGGCACATCGCGATGGTTAACGACAATGACACGCGTATTGCGTGAGGTTGAAGTGACCCCGCTACCAAAGAATTGCCGCAGGTCGATAACGGGCAGCAGCGAGCCGCGCACATTCGCGAGACCCTTGATCCAGGGTTTGGCACCCGGCACGCGGGTCAGAGAGGAAGGCACCGCCAGCACCTCGCGGGTTTCATCGCGGGCGATCAGGTACAGCTCGCCGGCCATGCGCAACGCCACACCGACCCACTCGCGGCTGGCCGCGGCCTGTTCGGCCGTGCCAGTCGTTGCATTGCGGCCCAGCTTGTCCAGCTCGGCTAACAATTCAAAAGGACGGTCGCGCAGACCCTTGAGTGAACTGCCGTGACTTTGACCGAGAGGCATGCCCGTCAAGATGCCAACGTCGCCTGGGCCTTGGCCACCAGCTGCGCGGGTGAAACCGGCTTGATCATGTAGTCCACTGCGCCCTGGCGCAGCCCCCAGACTTTGTCGCTGTCCTGGCCCTTGGAACTGACCATGACGATGGGGATGGCCTGGGTTTCCGGGTCGTGGGTCAGGGCCCGCGTCGCCTGGTAGCCGTTCATGCCAGGCATCACGATGTCCATGAAAATGAGGTCGGGATGAATTTCACGCGCCAATCTAACGCCTTCGGCGCCATCGACCGCCGTGGCGGTGCGGAATCCATGCTTTTCAAGTGCATGCTTCATGACATGCAGCTCGGTGGGCGAGTCATCGACAATCAGTATCAGTGCCATGGCTACTTCTCCACCTGACTCTCGATAGCCGACAACAGCTCGTCCTTGGTGAACGGCTTGGTCAGGTAGTGTTCAGAGCCGACAATACGGCCGCGGGCACGGTCAAACAGCCCGTCCTTGGAGGACAGCATGATGACCGGGATGTTCTTGTACGCCTTGTTATGCTTGATCAGGGAACAGGTCTGATAGCCATCGAGTCGCGGCATCATGATATCGACGAACACAATGTCCGGCGTCGTCTCGGCGATTTTCGCAAGCGCGTCAAATCCGTCAACAGCCGTATGCACTTCGCAACCCTCTTTGGCGAGCAAAGTTTCAGCGGTACGACGAATGGTCTTACTATCGTCGATGACCAGGACCTTGAGGCCCAGGAATTTCGAATTGGCAGCCGTTTCCACTCAACACTCCCGATATGCTGATTCGGCCCGTGCAAGCGGTACGGGCAGCGGCGTATTGGCACACAAACCGACCGCAGCAGTGTTGCGTTTTAACATATAGAGGGACCCATCGCCATGCCACGCAGTTCACAGTTTTGCGCGATCGTTGAATCGGCGCGTTTTTCATCATGACTCCGGTGAGACGCGTGGCGGTGGTCATGGACCCAATCGCCGAAATCAAGTACGCAAAAGACTCGACGCTGGCCATGCTTCTGGCGGCCGGCAAACGCGGCTGGCAGCTGGGTTACCTGGAAATGAGCGACCTTTTCGTGCGGGATGGCGTTGCCCTGGGCCGCGCTCGGCCGCTCAGCGTTGCTGCAAACCCTGACAGCTGGTTCACGCTGGGCGAGCCAGCCGTCGAGAAGCTGGGCGGCTTTGACGCCATTCTGATGCGCAAGGACCCGCCTTTCGACATGGAGTACATCTACAGCACTTATGTACTGGATCGCGCGGTCCTGCAGGGCGCGCTGGTTGTCAACCAGCCACAGGGCCTGCGCGACATGAATGAAAAGGTTTATACGGCCTGGTTTCCCGAGTGTTGCGCCCCGACGCTGATCACCCGCAGCATGACCGACATGCGCGCCTTCCTTGCCGAGCACGGTACGGCGGTGTGCAAGCCGCTGCACGGTATGGGCGGGCGCTCTATTTTCGTGCTGCAACAGGGCGACAAGAACAGCAGCGTGGTGTTCGAGACCCTAACGAACTACGGTGAGCAATTCGCGATTGTGCAGCGCTATATCCCGGAAATTGTCGCGGGCGGCGACAACCGGATCATCCTTGTCGACGGCGAAGCGGTGCCGTTTGCGCTGTCACGCATACCGACCAGTTCTGACAACCGCGGCAACCTGGCCGCCGGCGCCAAAGGAGTCGCGCGGCCGCTGCGCGATCGGGAACGCTGGCTCGCCGCGCAGATCGGCCCGGTACTCGCGGCGCGCGGCATGTTGTTCGTCGGCATCGACGTCATCGGCGACTACGTCACCGAAATCAATGTCACCAGCCCCACCGGCATTCGTGAAATCGACCAGCAATGTGGCACCGATATCGCGGGGCTGTTGATGACCGCCATTGGCAAACGGCTGCCGGCGCGCGCATGAACACCCGATCACTGCTGCTGCGCGAAGGCTTCGCACCGAGCGGTGATCGGCTGGTAACAATGATCTTCCTGGCTGCGGTCGTGCATGCGCTGGTCATTGCCGGCATTTCGTTCGCCGGCAATGGCGGGGACAGCGGCCCGGTCCCGGGCCTTGAAGTGGTGCTGGTTGGGGAGGACCTGCCAACCGCGGAAAAAAACCCCGGCGCTCCCTATCTCGCGCAACGCACCCAGATCGGCTCGGGCACCACCGCCGAGCGCCGTGCGGCGCGCAGTCCGCGATCGGAGCCGGATAGAGCCGGACGCGACGGCGCACCACGGCCGCGCGGCACGGGCCGTGAAAGTACCCTAACAAGCTCGGCGCCAAGCACGGACATCTCCTGGAGCGGCATGACTGGCGAGCTGCAGCTGTCAGTGACCGCAGTCGAAGCGCTGGCGAATGAGCGGGCGGCCAAGCCGCCGGCCGAGGACAACAGCGAATCGACCGAGCTAACAGGCAAGCCGCGCGCGGAACTGTGGATCGCGCCGGACACAGAAAGCTCGGTATTGGCGCCCTATGTGGATGTCTGGCGTCGCAAGGTCGAACGCCTCGGCACTCTGAATTTCCCGGCCGCGGCGCGGCGCGCACTGGCGTCCGGCAAGACCCGCAGTCCGATCATCGAGGTGTCCCTGGCGGCGAACGGGGACCTGCAGGATGCGAAAATCCAGCGTGGCAGCGGCAGCCCGCAACTGGACCAGGCGGCTTTACAGATTCTGCGGCTCGCCAGTCCATTCGACCCGTTCCCGCCGGAGCTCTCAGACCGCTACAGCGTGCTGCGCTTTGCCTATGAGTGGCGGTTCGAACGCGGTGCCAAAAGCGATTGAGGCGCGGGCACTTGTTTCCGCGTTATCTGCACCTACATACTCTGCACTATGACGAGCGGCACTAATCTCAGCAATCATCTGCTGGTGGCGATGCCTTCGCTGGAAGACCCCAATTTCAGCGAGACTGTCACGCTCATTTGCGAACACAGCCTGGAAAAAGGCGCCCTGGGGATCGTGCTGAATCGCCCGCTGCCCATGACGCTGTCCGAGGTTCTGCAGCAGATGCGTCTTGAAGCCAGTGATGCGTCGATCGGCGCGCGCTCGGTCCTGCGCGGCGGCCCCATGAACAAGGACCGCGGCTTTGTCATTCATCGGGCCGGCGGCCATTGGGACTCGACCCACACGATTTCCGAACAGATCCAGGTAACGACCTCCCGGGACGTGCTGGCGGCCATGGCGCGCGGCGAAGGGCCTGGCGATGCATTCATTGCGCTTGGCTACGCGGGCTGGGAAGCCGGCCAGCTGGAGCGTGAGCTGCTGGATAACGCCTGGCACGCCATGCCCGTCGATGAGCACATCGTGTTCGGCACACCCTTTGATGAGCGCTGGCCCACCATCTGGCGTCGCCTCGGCATCAACACGCACGACATCAGTCGCGTCGCCGGGCATGCCTGAGGCCGGCTCGCGCCGCCCGCCGCAAATCGTACTCGCCTTTGATTTTGGCCTGCGGCGCATCGGCGTCGCCTGCGGCAATACCGTGAGTGGCACCGCCGCGCCACTGACCACCTTGCGTGCCCTGGACGGCGTGCCGGACTGGACGCGATTGCTGCGTGTGGTCAGGGACCAGGGCGCAACCCAACTGGTGGTCGGCCGCCCTTATAATACCGACGGCACTGAGAGCGCGTTATCCACGGCCAGCGATCGATTCGCGACCGAGCTAACAACGCGCTGCCAGAAGCCCGTTGCGCGAGTTGACGAGCGGTATTCCTCGCTCGAAGCCGCCGCGCAGCTGCGTGCCGCCCGGCAGTCCGGGACACGCAAACGGGCGGTAGAGACAGGCGATATTGACAGCCACGCGGCAGCGGCCATTCTGGCGCGCTGGCTGGCAGGGGAAGGACAACCGAACTGATGGCGGCAAGGCAATTTCGCGCCGATGGCAGTCTGCGCCACCTGTTAACCCTGGACGGACTCACGCGGCCTCAGCTCGAGGAATTGCTGGAGCGCGCACAGAGTCACGTCAGGCCCCTGGGTCAGCGCCCGTCACAAAGCTGCGCGCTCGAGGGCGTGACGGTTGCCACGCTGTTCACCGAGCCGTCGACCCGCACGCGCGTGTCATTTGAATTAGCCGCGCAACGCCTCGGTGCCCAGGTCGCGAGCGTGGAAATGCAGCTGTCGTCGCGTCTCAAGGGCGAGAGCATGCTGGATACTGTCTACACGCTGGAAGCACTGCACGTCGACTGTTTCGTGCTGCGCGATGCCGAGGCTACGGTACCGGACCTGGTTGCCAGCGCCGTGGCGCCGCATGTGTCGGTTCTCTCCGGCGGCGCCGGCAGCTACGCGCATCCGACGCAAGGTTTGTTAGATGCGCTGACAATCAAACAACGCAAAGGCAGGTTTGAGGGACTCGCGGTGGCAATTATCGGCGACGTGCGCCACTCGCGTGTCGCGCGTTCCGCATGGCATGCGTTCGCGACACTGGGCGTGCGTGAACTGCGCATCGCCGGACCCGACGCGCTGCTGCCGGAAGCCGATCAGTTTGCCGGCGCGCGCCGCTGCCACTCGATCGATACAGCGGTGCAGGACGCGGACGTGGTCATGATGCTGCGCATCCAGAAAGAGCGCATGACGCAGGCAGACATTCCCGACGGCGCCGCCTATTTCGCCGAATGGGGGCTGAACGCGGCCCGCCTGCGGCGGGCCAAACGCGATGCCATTGTCATGCACCCGCAACCGATGAATCGTGGCGTGGAAATCGACGGCGACGTTGCCGATGGTCCGCAATCCGCGATTCGCGATCAGGTGCGCAATGGCGTGGCGGTACGCATGGCGGTGCTGGAAGCCGTGATCGCGGGCCGCGGCGCTGGCAAATCCGCATGAGCCCAATCCGCATGAACAAGGAACATCGGCAAACCATCGCACTCGAAGACGCGCGCCTGGTGGCCCGCGAGGAATTTGCGGGCGAACAATTTGTGCTGCGCCTTGAGGCGCCGCGCTGCGCGGCACGCGCGACCGCCGGCAGTTTCGTGCACCTGAGCTGTGATGACGACATTCCGATGCGCCGGCCGCTGTCGATCATGCGCGCCGATGCCGGCGCCGGCTGGATCGAGGTGCTGTTCAAGATCGTAGGTCCGGGCCTCGCGGCGCTGGCGCGTAGAAAAGTCGGCGATACGCTCTCGGTGTTAGGCCCTATCGGCCATGGCTTCACGCTGAATCCCTCCCGGCCGCGCGCGCTGATGATCGGTGGCGGCGTCGGCATCCCGCCGATGATCTATCTGGCCGAGGACATCTACCGGCGCACTGGCGGCACCAGCAGCGTATCCTGGCGACCGCTGGTTCTGATGGGCTCGGAAATTCCGTTCCCGTTCAAGAGCCGGCCGTCCACCATCGTGGTGCCTGGCATGGCCGACGGCGTGATCGCCGCCATGCCCTTGTTAGATGGCTGGAGTATCCCGAGCAGGCTGGCGAGCAAAAGCGGTTTCCCGGGCTGCTTCGACGGTTTCGTCACTGAACTCGCAGCCGCCTGGTTGCAGGCAGCCGACACGTTGCGGCTGGCGGAGACTCAGATCTACGCCTGCGGTCCGACGCCCATGCTCGAAGCCACGGCACGCCTTGCCAGGAAGTACGGCCTACCCTGCCAGGTATCAATGGAAGAATTCATGGCCTGTGCGGTCGGCGGCTGCGCGGGTTGCGCAGTCGAAGTGCAAACCCCGGATGGCGCCGCGATGAAGCGCGTCTGCGTGGACGGACCGGTGTTCGAGGCGTCCCAGGTTTTTTGATCCGGACCGTTCACTGCGCAGCTGTCAGCGACGCCGCTCGGCTCGCTCCAGCTTGCGCAAATCGAACGTCTGAAACCACGCCATCGCGGGTAGCAGCGATGCACGGTCTCAATCTGGCACCAACGTCGTGATCGTGTTAGCCCGGTCTGTCTGGTTTCGCTGCACGCGAGCTGGAGCAGGCTGAGCGGCGGCGTGGCGCGCGAGCTCGACGAGGTGGGAATTCAAGACTTGCGAACAGGGGTCGAGCGCGCAGCCGCCGCGAGGGTACCGGCGTTCACGCCGGACTGCGACCGCGAGCCGTGCCGCGAGGCCGGACAGACCGGGCTAACACGATCCGACCGGAACATCTAGCCGAAATTGATTTTCGCTTCGAGATTGGTGCGCGAATCGGCGTTGGCCAGCGCCTCGTCGAGCGTGATGACTTCGTCCTGGTAGAGCTTGAGCAGCGCCTGATCGTAGCTCTGCACGCCACGCTCGCTGCTGGCACGGATGGACTCCTTCATGCCCATGATGTCGCCCTTGCGGATGAGGTCGGAGATATGCGGCGTATTGATCATGATCTCGATGGCTGCGGTGCGGCGCTCTTCCCGGGTCATGACCAGCCGCTGCGACATGATCGCGCGCAGGTACTGCGACAGGTCCAGATAGATCTGGTTGTGCTGATCGCGCGGGAACATGTTGATGATGCGATCGAGCGTTTCAGCTGCGTTATTTGAATGCAGCGTTGACAGCACGAGATGCCCGGTGCCGGCCAGCGCGATCGCTGATTCCATGGTCTCGCGGTCGCGAATTTCGCCGATAAATATGACATCCGGCGCGGCGCGCATCGCGCTGCGAAGCGCGCGGGCGTAATTGCGGGTGTCGATGCCGATTTCGCGCTGGTTGATGATCGAGCGTTTGTTGGCGTGCAGGAATTCGATCGGATCCTCGATTGAGATGATGTGGTCGGATGAGTTCTCGTTGCGGTAATTGATCATCGCCGCAAGACTCGTTGATTTTCCCGAGCCGGTCGCACCCACCATCAACACCAGCCCGCGCTTCATCATCACCAGGTCTTTCATGACCTCCGGCAGGCCCAGGTCTTCCATGCGCGGCATATCCGCGGTGATGAAGCGCAAAACCATGGCGGGATAGCCGCGCTGAAAGAAGACCGCGACGCGAAAGCGGCCGAGTCCGGGCTCGGACACGGCAAAGTCAATTTCCAGTTCGCGCCGGAAATACTCGAGCTGGTCACTGCGCATCAGGCCGTAGGCCATGTCGCGGACCATGTCGGCGTGCAGAATCTGTTTGTTGACCGGGACAATCCGGCCTTCAATCTTGATCTTGATGGGGGAGTTGGGCGCAAAGAAAAGGTCCGACGCCTTCTTGTCAGCCATCAACTTCAACAGTGGTTTGATGTTGACATTGGTCGTGGCCAGCGGACCGATGCCCGAATCTGTCGCGCCCTGCACGGATTCACTGTTAGCTGCCATTAATCGCAAGCCTCGACGGCTGGTTAGAATCGACCCTGATGCTCTTCCTCGAGTATCGCCAGGCTCGAATTATCCAGTTCTTTGTGCTCGCGTTTGCCTTCAAGTTTGATTCTGAGACGCAGTTCATTCTTTGAGTCGGCATTTTTGATCGCCTCCTCGTAAGACACGAACCCCGTCTCATAAAGCTCGAACAATGCCTGGTCGAAAGTGCGCATGCCAAGGCGCGTGGACCGCGACATGACTTCCTTGATCTTGGTCACCTCGCCCTTGAAGATCAGGTCCTGGATCAGCGGTGAATTCAGCATGATCTCGGTGGCGGCCACACGCCCGCGGGTGCCGTCGCGCGGCAGCAGGCGCTGCGAAATCAGCGCGCGGATGTTCAGCGACAGGTCCATCAGCAACTGTTCGCGTCGCTCGTCCGGAAAGAAGTTGATAATGCGGTCGAGCGCCTGGTTGGAGCTGTTAGCATGCAAGGTCGCCAGCACCAGATGCCCGGTCTCGGCAAACTGGATGCCGTATTCCATGGTCTCGCGATCGCGAATTTCGCCGATCATGATGACGTCCGGCGCCTGCCGCAGACAGTTTTTCAGCGCAATGTGCCAGCCGTCGGTGTCGACGTTGATTTCGCGCTGCGTGATGATGCAGCCCTTGTGCGGGTGCACATACTCGACCGGATCTTCGATCGTAACGATGTGCCCGCGGGTTTTTTCGTTGCGATAGCCGACCATCGCGGCGAGTGTGGTCGATTTGCCCGAACCTGTGCCGCCAACCAGGATCACCAGGCCACGCTTGGTCAGCACCACCTCTTTCAGGATCGGCGGCAGATCCAGCTCTTCAATTGTCGGAATCTTCGAGTTGATCAGGCGCAGCACGCAACCCGTCGAGCCCTGCTGCACAAACGCGTTGACGCGAAAGCGCCCGATGCCCGGCGGCGCAATGGCAAAATTGCATTCCTTGGTGGAATCGAATTCCTTGGTCTGGCGGTCGTTCATGATCGCGCGGGAGATGATGTTGGACTGCTCCGCTGTCAGCGCGCGCTCGCTTTGCGGGCGGACCTCGCCATCGACCTTGATCGCCGGCGGAAAACCGGTGGTAATGAACAGATCCGAGCCTTTCTTTTCCACCACTCGACGCAGGAGATCCTGCATGAGCTTGATTGCCTGGTCACGATCCATCAGAGCGCATCCTTATTCGAGGCTTTGAAGCGGGCTTCTTCCTTGGTGATGATGCCCTTGGATAACAAATCCTGCAGACACTGGTCCAGGGTCTGCATGCCAGCGGCGCCACCGGTCTGAATCGCGGAAAACATCTGCGCGATCTTGCCTTCGCGAATCAGGTTGCGGATGGCCGGTGTGCCGATCATGATTTCGTGCGCCGCGACGCGGCCGCCGCCGATGCGTTTCAACAGCGACTGCGACACCACCGCGCGCAGCGATTCAGACAACATCGAACGCACCATTTCTTTTTCGGCGGCCGGAAACACATCGACGATGCGGTCGATGGTCTTCGCGGCTGAACTGGTGTGCAGCGTGCCGAACACGAGGTGGCCCGTTTCCGCCGCGGTCAAAGCCAGCCGGATAGTTTCCAGATCGCGCATTTCTCCGACCAGAATGATGTCCGGATCCTCACGCAGCGCTGAACGGAGCGCCTCGGCAAATCCCAGTGTGTCGCGGTGAACTTCGCGCTGGTTGATCAGGCAGCGCCTGGACTCATGCACGAACTCGATGGGGTCTTCGATTGTTAGCACGTGGTCCGGGCGATTGTCGTTGCAGTGGGCGATCATGCCGGCCAGCGTGGTCGACTTGCCGGAGCCGGTCGGCCCGGTCACGAGCACCAGACCGCGCGGTAACATGCACAGGTCGCGGAAAATCTTCGGCGCCTGCAGATCGTCCAGCGACAGGATCGCCGAGGGGATGTTGCGGAACACCGCGCCGGCGCCCCGGTTCTGATTGAACGCGTTGACGCGAAAGCGCGCCAGCTTCGGAATCTCGAAGGAGAAGTCCGTTTCGAAGAACTCTTCGAACGACTTGCGCTGCTTGTCGTTCATGATGTCGTACACCATGCTGTGCACGTCCTTGTGCGACAGCAGCGGCATATTGATACGCTTCATGTCGCCGTCGACGCGAATCATGGGCGGCATGCCAGCAGATAAATGCAGATCGGAGGCATTGTTCTTGACAGCAAAGGCCAAGAGTTGGGCGATGTCGACAGCCATTCGTACTCCCTATTACCTTGCCGAGTATAGATAAGGGGTCCGTCACGTCTATGTTAAACCCTCCGCAGATTCTCGCGGAACGCCTTACAAAGGTTCGTGATCGCATGGCCGTAGCCTGTGCAGCAGCCGGCAGGACAGCCGACTGCGTCACACTACTGGCTGTCAGCAAGGGTCATCCCGTCGAAACCGTCCGCGCTGCGTCCCAGCTTGGAGTCCAGGATTTTGGCGAAAGTTACCTTCAGGAAGCCGTGTCAAAGATTGCGGCTCTCAAGGGGCTCGAACTCACGTGGCACTACATAGGCCAGATTCAGGCGAACAAGACCAAGTCGATCGCCGAGCGGTTCAACTGGGTGCACACGGTAGACCGGCTCAAGGTGCTGGAACGCCTGTCCGCGCAACGGCCCTATCACGCGCCGGACCTGCACGTCTGCGTGCAGGTGCGACTGGCCGCCGAGGCCGGCAAAGGCGGCGCCGAGCCCGAGGATGTGCTGGCCCTTGCGCAGGCGGCGCAGCAACTGCCAAAACTACAGTTGCGCGGCTTGATGTGTATTCCGCCCCACGAAACCGCAGCCGCGAAGCAGGAGCATTGGTTTCGGATGCTGGTAGAGCTGGCGGCGAAGCTGCGTGCCAGCGGCATCGAGACCAACACGCTTTCGATGGGCATGAGCGACGACCTGGACGCCGCAATTCGCTGCGGCAGCACCCTGATACGTGTCGGCACCGCTATTTTCGGGCCGCGTAGCGCCACCTAACGCTAGAATCCGCTCATGTCGATCAGTCAAATCGCCTGTCTCGGTGGCGGCAACATGGGCCGCGCCCTGTTGCAGGCACTGTTGCGCGCCGGGACACCAGCCACGAGCCTCGCCGTGGGCGAACCGCACACGGCAACGCGCGCGGCGCTGGCCAGGGATCTGGGCATCGCCGTGCACGCATCCAATGCGACTGCGGTCAAAGGTGCGCAACTGGTGATTCTCGCGGTTAAACCCCAGGAAGCGCTCGCCACCCTAACAGGGCTGCGCAACGCACTGGCGGTAGCCAATCCGGTGCTGTTGTCGGTGGCAGCCGGCCTGCGCTGCGCGGATCTGGCGGCGGCCAGCGGTGCACTACGGGTGGTGCGCGCGATGCCGAATCGACCGGCCCTGGTCGGTGCGGGCGCAAGCGGGCTGTTTGCCGCCGAAAATGTCGACAGCGCGGCGCGCGATCAGGCCAGCGCCGTCATGCGCGCTGCGGGCGCGGTCGTGTGGCTGCCCGATGAGTCCATGTTGGACGCGGTCACGGCGCTTTCCGGCAGTGGGCCGGCGTATTTTTTTCTCATGACGGAAGCATTGGCGGCTGCCGGCGTGGCGCAGGGCCTGACAGCAGAAATTGCGGGAAAACTAGCCATTGCGACGCTGCAGGGTGCCGGTGTGATGGCCTTGCAGAGCGATGGCGACCTGGTGCGGCTGCGCGCCGAGGTCACGTCCAGGGGCGGCACTACCGCGGCCGCGCTCGAAATACTCGACGCTCCTCAGGGGCTGCGCCCTCTGCTGGCGCGTGCAGTCGCCGCCGCGACCCGCCGCGCCCAGGAGCTCGGCCGGCAGGCGGCTTGCGAACCTAACATCTCGTCCCGGATGGGAAAGGACCCACGCGATGGCTGACGCCTTTGGATACCTGGTCGACACGATCATCTCGATCGTGTTGTTCTTCTTCCTATTGCGATTCCTGCTGCAGTTGAGTCGCGCGGACTTTCGCAATCCGATTGCCAGGGGAACGATGCAGCTCACCAACTGGCTCATTCTGCCGTTGCGCAAGCTACTGCCGCCGATTGGCCGCGTCGACACCGCATCGGTCGTCGCCGTGCTGTTGATTGCGGGTTCCGGAATTGGCATTGCGAGCCTGATCGCCGGCGTTGGCCTGCCGCCAGCCGATGTCTGGCTGCTGCGAACGTTGCGCATGGTGGCCAGCAACATTTTGTTGTTGTATTTGCTGGCAATTCTCGTCGGCGTCGTGATTTCCTGGGTGTCGCCGGGAGGCTATTCACCGGCACAAGCGTTGATCGACGTCCTCACGACGCCGCTATTGCGGCCCATTCGCCGGCTGCTGCCAATTATCGGCGGTTTTGATTTTTCACCTGTGGTTGCGTTGCTCGCGATCCAGTTTTTGCGGATTTTGCTGCGTTTATAGGCACCGCCAGCGCGTGATGCACGCGCGACCCTAGAAAACAAGGGTTTTCAAGCATCGACGGATAAAAATACTGCTTGCGCTCGCGGCCGCATGTGCTATTTTCCCGCGCGTTCCTTAACAATTATCGGAGTAAATACACATGGCGAAAAAGGGTGGCGCACCAACCAAGTCGGAAATCCTCAACACGATTTCCAAAGATACGGGCTTGTCCCGCAAACAGGTCGGTGCGGTGTTCGATTCGCTGAGTGGCGTCGTTAAGAAAAGCCTGCGCGGCGGTGGCTTGTTCACCCTGCCGGGCCTTCTGAAGATGAAGGTCGTCAAGAAGCCTGCCACCAAGGCGCGTGAGGGTGTAAACCCATTCACCGGGGAAAAGATGATGTTCAAGGCCAAGCCCGCCTCCAAGAAAGTGCGCGTTATGCCTCTGAAGTCGCTTAAGGGCATGGTCAACTAAGACCGGTCCTTTTCCGTACGGGAAGCCCGGCGCGGCGTTAGCTGCTCCGGGCTTTCTTTTTTTCAGCCGCTGTAATTGCTGACCTACGGCTGGTCTCTCGAAGCGGCGAGCCTTGTGGGAAGGCTCAGGTTTCGGCGCGCCTGCGAAATCAGGCTGCGCGGACTCCGCCTGATTTCGCGCGTTCGCCTGTGCGCGCGGGCGCGAACGTCTTCACGGTTCTTTTCCCAGAATTTGATCGATGACACTGAGTTCGCGCTTGCCGCGCGGACAGGCCGCCGACAATTCGCCTCTCCACAAGGCCCGCTGCTTCAAGCGCCAATTCGTGTGTCGCAACGTCGAGAATAAGATTCTCAGCCCGTGCGTTGTCGTGCATATCGCGTTCGGGGATGCGGGTCCCCGATTCCGCAGCAATGCAAGAATGCAGCGCGAGCGTCTTTGCCTGCGGGCGCACGCGATGGATGCCGTCGAGCGGCGAATGGGCGGCGAATGGGCGGCGACTCGGGCGCGCACGATCGCGCGTGAGTCCGCGAACCGCGATCGTGCAAGCGCGCCGCCCTTTGAGCCGTGCGGCAGCATCCATCGCGTGCGCCCGCCGACTATTAGAGTTGCACTGAAGGTATGCGTTCCTACGGGCTTAGGCGGTGCCCGATTGCGCCAGAAATTTCATCGTGTGGACGACGATGTCGTGCAGGCGGCCGTGGAAAAAATGACCGACGCCATTCAGGAGATGCACCTCGGGCCGCGCCGGCGACATGGCGGCCCAGGCGATCACCGCCTGCGCATCCACGAGTTCGTCGGCATCGCCCTGCAGGATGAGCCAGGGGCATTGCGGCGCAGGTATCGCGCTGAAATCCCAGCGGCCGACCGGCGGCGCGACTGTCACCAGCTTGTTAGCTCGTGCGATGTTGCAGATCTGCAGCGCAACGAAAGATCCGAATGAAAATCCAGCCAGCCACAGCGCTGCGCCGGGCCAGCGCGCGCGACCGACGGCAATCACCGCCAGGGCGTCCTGGGTCTCACCGACGCCGTCATCAAACGCGCCAGCACTGTCGCCCACGCCGCGGAAGTTGAAACGCAGCGTGGGCGCGCCACATTTCTGCATCGCACGCGCCAGCGCATGCACAACTTTGTTAGTCATCGTGCCGCCGCCGAGTGGATGCGGATGGCAGATCACGCCGAAGGCGGCGCTGCGATGGTCGGCAGGTTCCTCGATCAGGCTTTCGATGTTGCCGACGGGTCCGGCAATCACGAAATGCGTGGCCCGCGGCGCCGCAAAACTCACGGCGATTTGTAGGTCACGCCGTCCTTCATGACAAAACTGACACGCTGCATGACAGTGATGTCAGCGAGCGGATCGCCGGGCACTGCGACGAGATCGGCCAGTTTGCCGGCCTCGATCGTGCCAAGCCGATCGCCAACACCGAGAAATTTCGCGGGCACGATCGTCGCGGATTTGATGGCTTCCATGGCCGGCATACCGGCTTCGACCATGTACGCGAACTCGTGCGCATTCTCGCCATGGGCCGATACGCCTGTGTCGGTGCCAAACATGATGCGCACGCCGGCTTTGTAGGCTTTGCCGAAGGTCGTCTGGATCTGCGGACCTATCAATGCCGCTTTGGGACGCACAATCTCCGGCAAAAAGCCCTCCTCTTGCGCTCTTGCAGCGACCCATTTGCCCGCACTGATGGTCGGCACGTACCAGGTGCCCTTCTGTTTCATCAAAGTCATGGCTTCGTCGTCCATGAAGGTGCCGTGTTCGATGCTGTCAACGCCAGCGCGCACTGCGCGCTTGATGCCTTCGGCGCCATGGGCGTGCGCGGCAACCGTGAAACCATAATCCTTTGCGGTGCTGACAACCGCGCGGATTTCCTCTTCGGTGAACTGCGGATTGAGGCCATTCTTGGCAATCGACAATACACCGCCCGTGGCTGTGATCTTGATGACGTCGGAGCCGTCCTTGTAACGCTGGCGCACGGCCTGCGCCGCCTCCACCGGACCATTGATCACGCCATCAAGCGGGCCCGGACGGCCGCCGAGAAAATCCGCCCAGCCGTTGGTGGGATCCGCGTGGCCGCCTGTCGTTGCAATCGCTTTACCGGCCGCGTAAATGCGCGGGCCAGGCACCTTGCCGGCGTTGACGGCATCACGCAGCGCGAGGCTGGCGAGAAATCCTTCGCCCAGGTCGCGCACGGAGGTGAATCCAGCTAACAGAGTGCGCTTGGCATACATGACGCCGTCAATCGCAGCGTCCGCTGCATCCAGGCGAAAACGGTCTATTTCGCTGCTGCGGCGGTTTTGAATGGTCAAATGCACGTGCATGTCGGTCCAGCCCGGCATCAGGGTCGCGTTGCGCAAATCGATGACCGTGTCGCCTGCGCCGGCCGCGCGATAGCCACTCTCGACAGCGGTAATCTTGCCGTTGTCCACCACCACGGTGCGCTCAAGCAGCGCCTTGTCGCCGACCGCATCTATGACGCGGCCCGCGTGGATCAGGGTCGCAGCATCGACGGTGATCACCGAACACGCCATCGTAGCTAACAAAAAAAGCTTGTTCATTTTTCTTTGCCTTTGAAATCGAGTGACAGGGAATTTATGCAATAGCGCAGGCCTGTGGGATTCGGACCATCATTGAAAACATGGCCCAGATGCGCGCCGCAGCGCGCACAGGTCACCTCGGTGCGCACCATCCCGTGCGCCCGGTCAACATGCTCGCGCACCCCCTCGCCCGCCAGCGGCGTCCAGAAACTGGGCCAGCCGGACCCAGAGTCGTACTTGGTGTCCGAAGCGAACAGCTCGTTCCCGCAGCAGACACAGGCGTAGGTGCCCGATTCCTTGTTGTAGGTGTAGCGGCCGGTAAAGGCGCGTTCCGTGGCCTTATTCTGTGTAACCTCGTAAGTCAGCGGATCGAGGCGCTCACGCAGCTCCGTATCCGTCGGCATGGGCTTGTCGCCCGGATTTTTTACGTCGCTCATGGTCCGATTATGGCATGGGCCTTGAAAAATCGAGCCGGCATCCCCAAGCTCCCGCCGCCTTTACCTGACGAATTTGAGGGACCAGATCGTGACCGAGACCAAAAAAGAGACCCTGGGTTTTCAGGCCGAAGTTCGCGAACTTTTGCGGTTGATGATCCATTCGCTGTACAGCCACCGCGAGATCTTCCTACGCGAGCTGATTTCAAACGCGTCTGACGCAAACGACAAACTGCGCTTTGCTGCACTGGCGACACCCAGCCTGCTGGCCGAGGACGCCGAGCTCAGGATCTGGGTTGAGACCGATTCGAAAGCCGGCACGCTGACCCTGCGCGACAACGGCGTCGGCATGAGCCGCGACGAGGCAATCTCGCACCTGGGCACCATCGCACGCTCCGGCACCGCCGAGTTCTTCAAGACGCTGAGCGGCGATCAACAGAAGGACTCGCAGTTGATAGGCCAGTTTGGCGTCGGCTTTTATTCGGCCTTCATCGTGGCAGATCGTGTCGAGGTGTTTTCGCGCCGCGCCGGCCTGGCAACTAACGAAGGCGTGCATTGGGAATCCGCAGCAGCCGGCGATTTCACGGTCGAAACGATCGACTTGCCGGAACGTGGCACACGTGTCGTACTGCACCTGAAGGACGACGCGAAGGAATTTGCCGATGCCTGGCGGCTGCGGGCGCTGGTGCGCCGCTACTCCGACCACATCGCCTTTCCAGTGCTGATGCCGAAAGAAGACGAAGCCAGCACGGAGTGGGAGCCCGTAAATCAGGGCAAGGCGCTGTGGACCCGCGCCCGCACCGAGATCAAGGACGACGAGTACCAGGAGTTCTATAAACACCTGACGCACGATTTCGAGGAGCCGCTCGCCTGGAGCCACAACAAGGTCGAGGGCACGCGCGAGTACACCAGTCTGCTGTACGTACCGGCCCGCGCGCCTTTCGATCTGCAGCAACGCGATGCGGCGCGCGGACTCAAGCTCTATGTGCGCCGTGTGTTCATCATGGACGATGCCGAGCAGTTCCTGCCGCTGTACCTGCGTTTTATCAAGGGCGTGGTGGACTCATCCGACCTGCCGCTCAACGTCTCGCGCGAGCTGCTGCAGAAAGACGCAGAGGTCGAGGCGATGCGCGGAGCACTCACCAAGCGCGCGCTCGATTTGTTAGCACGGGTCGCCAGGGACGAGCCGGAAAAATACGCGACCATCTGGCGCGAATTCGGCGTAGTCATGAAGGAAGGCCTGGCCGAGGACGGCGCCAATCGCGACAAGCTGCTGGCGCTGCTGCGCTTCGCCAGTACGGCAGGCGAGGACGACAAACCCGGCACCGGCCTCACCGACTATGCGGGCCGGATGAAAGAAGGCCAGAAGCACATCTATTACGTGATCGGCGACTCGGTCGCCGCAGCGCGCGGCAGTCCGTTCATAGAAAAACTCCGGGCGCGCGGCATCGAGGTTCTATTGTTAGGCGACCGGATCGACGAATGGGCGCTGAGCTATGTGCAGGAATTCGAGGGCAAGAACCTGAAAGACGCGGCGCGCGGCGACCTGGACCTCGGCACGCTCGCCGATGCCGCCGACGATGCTGCGGCCGAGGCCGCGCTGAAGGAGAACAAGGGCCTGTTGAAGCGTATCAAGGATGCACTTGGCGACCGTGTCAGCGAGGTCAGGATCAGCAGGCGGCTGGCGGATTCGCCGGCCTGCCTGGTACGCGCCGACCAGGATATGGGTGCGCAGCTGCGCCGTGTCATGGCCGCAGCGGGCCAGCCGGTACCCGATGACAAACCGATTTTCGAGGTCAACGTCACGCACGCCCTGCTGCAACGCCTGGACAGCACCCAGGTCGAATCCGATTTCAACGATCTCGCGATGTATATTTTCGAGCAGGCGCAACTGGCGGAAGGCTCGCAACTCGCCAACCCGGCCGCACACGTCCGCCGTGTCAACCAGCTGCTGAGCAAGTTGTTAGCAGCGGGCTGACAAGCGCCCGTGATCCAGTTAAGCGACGTTACCCTGCGGCGCGGGCCGGAACCGCTCATCGAAAATGCGAACCTGAGCATTTTCCCGGGCGACAAGCTCGGCATCGTCGGCCGCAATGGCTCGGGCAAGTCCAGCTTGCTGGCGCTGCTGCAGGGGGACCTGCACGCCGACCAGGGTGACATCAGTCTGCCGCCCAACCTCAGGATCTCTGCGGTTGCGCAGTCGCTGCCCGCCGGCTCGCGGGCCGTGGCCGACTACGTGATTGACGGCGACCAGAATCTGCGCGCGGTCGAGCGGCAACTGGCTGACGCACATGCGCGCGATGACGGCCTCACCCAGGCGCGGCTGCTGCAGGATCTGGAAGTGTCAGGCGGCTACACCGCGCGCAGCCGCGCAGCTGCGATCCTGGACGGGCTCGGTTTCGATGCGGCGCGTATCGATCAGCCGCTCGATGAGTTCTCGGGCGGCATGCGCATGCGGGTCAGCCTGGCGCGCGCATTGATGTGTCCCGCCGATCTGCTGATACTCGATGAGCCCACCAATCATCTGGATCTGGATGCGGTGGTGTGGCTGGAAGCCTGGCTGCGTGCCTTTCGGGGCACCTTGCTGCTGGTATCGCATGATCGCGAGTTTCTGGATGCCATCGTATCGCGCATCGTGCAGATCAGTGCGCGTGTGCTGCGTGCCTGGAGCGGCAACTACAGCCAGTTTGAGTCGGCCGAAGGCGAGGAGCGGCGCCGCAGCGCGTCGCTGGCAGCGCGGCAACAAGTCCGCAGCAAACAAGTGCAGGCTTTTGTCGACCGGTTCCGCGCGCAGGCGACCAAGGCCCGCCAGGTACAAAGCCGCATCAAGTGGCTGGACAAGCTGCCGGCGATCGCGGCGGCTCGCAGCGAGCACAGCATCGAGTGGGATTTCGCCGCGCCGCGCAAATTGCCACAACCGCTGCTGACTATCGACCGCGTCAAATGCGGCTACCCCGACCGGCCGGTGCTGCGCGGCGTTTCCATGACCATCGGCACGCACCAAAGGATCGGCGTGTTAGGTCGCAATGGCGCGGGCAAGTCCACGCTGATGCGCCTGCTGGCCGGCGAACTGAGCCCGGTTGCCGGCGAGATGACCAGGGCACCCGACCTGGTAGTCGGTTTTTTCGCGCAGATGGAGCTCGAGCAGCTGGATGCCAACGCGTCGGCGATCGACGAACTCACGCGCCGCGGCGGATCGGAAGCCGCCGCCTGGAGCGAACAACAGCAGCGCGACCATCTCGGGCGCTTCGGATTTTCCGGCGACCGCGCCTTCGACAGTACCCGCAATTTCTCCGGGGGCGAGCGCGCGCGGCTGGCTTTGTCGATCCTGGTAGCTCGTCGACCTAACATGTTGCTGCTGGACGAGCCGACGAATCATCTCGACATTGAAATGCGCGCGAGCCTGCTGTTTGCACTGCAGACCTTTACGGGCGCCGTCATCGTCGTATCGCACGATCGGGCGCTGCTGCGCGGCATCTGCGATCGCCTGCTGCTGGTTGAACTGGGTCGTGTAAAGGAGTTCGACGGGGATCTTGACGACTACGCGCGCTACCTGTCAGTACCCAGGGCCGCTGCGTCCAGGAGCGACGATAAAATCGTCGACCGCCGCGAGCAACGCCGCCGCGAAGCCGAGGGGCGCAATCGCCTGAGCGGGGTGCGCAAGCAACTGCAGGACACGGAACGGCGCCTTAACGATGCGCTGACGCAGCGCGTAGCCCTGGACGCAGAGTTGGCTGACAATGGGTTCTACGCCAGTGCCAACGTGGCGCGGCAGCAGGCGACGCTGCAGGAACGTGCGCGACTACAGAAAGAAATTGAAGCGCTGGAAAATCAGTGGCTGGCAGTCGGCGAGCAACTAGCCGAACAGCAGCAGCGGTAGACAGGCGAGCACTGCGAGCGTGTCGGCTGGCAGGCTGGCCATTGGCAGGGTAGCCATCGCACCCGCAAGGTAGTGCCGCGTAATTCCGACCCAGTCGTCCAGTTCGTCCCAGACGAACAGCAGTCGTTCCACGTGCGTAGCCTAACGAGTCGGCTTGTCGTTGCGCGGTTTTGCCTGGCTGTCGACCCAGCTCTCGCGCACCTTTTCCGTCCAGTTCTTGTAGTTGGACCAGGTGTAAAGATTCTTGGTGATGGCGGCGTGACGTCCGCGGCTGCGCTGCATGCGCTCCAGCCAGCTGCTGTAAGGCGTCGCCGCGGTGCCAGCCAGGGTGCTGGCGGGTGGCGTCGCCTCGCGGCCCGTTGCCGCGGCGTTGATCAAATCGGTGCGAAATCGTCCAGTTACACTCATATAGCCCCCTGACCGTGACTGGACAATAAAGAGTGGCGAGACAATTCCGCAGGAACTGGATCACAGCAAAGCGGTGGAGGTTGACGCGTGGGATGCCGCTCTCGCAATCCCGGTGAAATGACTGGTTATTGTCGCAACGCTTATGTCACGCAACGATGCGATAGCAGGGTTTGTAGACGCTTCCCGGCAGTTTCATGCGGCCTTGTGCAACAAATGCCGACAGCAATTGATCCAGCATCGCCATGACTTTCGAATCACCCACCAATTCATAGGGCCCGTGGCGCTCGATGGCGCGCACACCTGACTCCTTGACATTGCCGGTCACGATGCCAGAAAACGCACGACGCAAGTTGGCGGCGAGTTCATGCACTGGCTGATCGCGATGCAGCCGCAATTTACGCATGCTGTCGTGCGTCACTTCGAAAGGCTGCTGAAATTGCGGATTCACCTTCAACAGCCAGTTGAAATTGTACGAATCTGACCGGGCGCGGCGAAAATCGTGCACCAGATCGAGACCAGCAACCATCAGGCGCGCTGCTTCCGACGGATTGCCTATCACATACTGGAGCCGGCCCGCTGCCGCCTCGCCGAGCGTACCGTGCAGGAATTCGCGGATCTGGTCGAAATACGCGCGGCTGCTGTCCGGTCCGGTCAGGATTACCGGAAATGGCTGCGCCGCGTTCGCCGGGTCCAGCAGAATTCCTAACAAATAGAAGATTTCCTCGGCCGTGCCGACGCCGCCTGGAAAAATAACAATGCCATGCGCGAAGCGGACAAACGCCTCAAGGCGCTTCTCGATGTCGGGCATGATGACCAGCTGACTCACGATCGGATTGGGCGGTTCGGCCGCGATAATGCCGGGCTCGGTAACGCCGATGTAGCGGCCGCCCGTGATGCGTTGCTTCGCATGACCAATCGTTGCGCCTTTCATCGGGCCCTTCATGGCGCCCGGGCCGCAGCCGGTGCAGATATCAAGAGCGCGCAGCCCCAACTCGTAGCCGACTTTCTTGGTGTACTCGTACTCCTCGCGACTGATCGAGTGGCCGCCCCAGCAAACCACCAGGTTGGGTTTTGTTTTTTGCTCGAGCACCCGGGCATTGCGCAGGATGTGAAAAACCGCGTTAGTGATCGCCTCAGGCTTGGTCAGATCAAAGCGGCCGCCCTCGATTTCGTTCCAGATATAAACGACATCGCGCAGCACCGCGAACAGCAGTTCCTTGATGCCGCGAATCATTTCGCCGTCGACAAAAGCCGCTGCCGGCGCATTGCGGATCTCTAGCTTGATGCCCCAGGCGTGGCGCACGATGTCGATCTCGAAGTCGCGGTACTTGTCGAAGATTTCCTTGGCGTTGTCGATGTCGCTGCCGCAGTTAAGCACCGCGAGCGCGCATTTGCGAAACAACGGATACAGGCCGCCACGCCCGCTGCTCAGCAGGTTCTCGATCTCCTCCTGCGACAGGCTCTCCAGAGCGCCGCGCGGGCCAACGCGCGCGTCAACGAACTCCGGGATAACTACGCTGGTTTCGATCAAGGCTTGATCTCGATTATGGCGCGGCGGTCGACCAGCGACCATAATTCCAGCATGTCAGCATTCGACAGCGCAATGCAACCATCCGTCCAATCGGTCGTCGTGTAATAGTCGTCTGCGTGGTTCGGATTGTTAGGCAGGCCGTGGATCATGATCTGCCCGCCAGCCTCCCAGCCGTTAGCACGGGCGCGCACCACGTCGTCGCGCGCCGGATATGAAACCTTGATGGAAAGAAAGTAGGCGCTACGCCGATTGCGGGTGGTCAGCCGATACATGCCTTCCGGCGTGCGGAAGTCGCCGGCCCGCTCCTTGTGTCCACGCGGGTTGAGCCCTAACGACACCCGATAGGAACGCAGCACTTCGGGCCCGCGAAACAAATACAGGCGCCGCTCCGACTTGACGACCAGGATCTTGTCTGCGGCCCGCTCCATGACCGGCGCGGCATAATCCGCATGTGCGGGCCGTTGCCAGCCCACCGCAGGCACCAGCAACAAGATCGCAATGAAACGCAGTGGCTTTTTCGGCATACGGAATTATAGGTGTGGATCAACTCAATTCGACACGAACTGTCTCCACAGTTCGTCGCAAAGCCTGCTCCACGACCACTGTTTCGGGATGGCGGTAGATCACAAATCCCGAACCTTCATACCCTTGCGGTTGGCTGCCGCCCACCACCGGCCAGTACGAATCCACAATGATGCTGCCGAATTCACGTTTCAGTTCGGCGACGCCATGTACTGCCCGAACCGGACCGTCGCCCATGCCGCGCAGATAGGCGGCGCCCGCCGCGTAGCGGCGTTCCGGCACATCGAACTGGTCAAAAACCTGCAACCGGGGCCAGGCCGCATAAAAATCAAGGTCACAGGCGAAAGAAATGAGACTGGTAAATTGCGCGCCGGGTGGCCGTGCCGCGACTTCCGAAATTGCAATGCTGCCGTCGGTACGGCGAAACCACTCCATGTGAGTCATCCCGGTTTCCAGACCTAACACGGTCAGTGCCTGCGTACCGGCCCGCCGGATCGGATCGAACTCGGCACCATCGATGTCGCGCGGCAGCAGCACGCACCATTGGATCCACGGGTTCTCAAGCACCGTCAGTGGCGCGGGCTGATAGCAGGAAATCGAATGCCAGAGCACGCGCCCATCGATCATGATGCTGTCGAACGAAAACTCCTCACCCTGCAGGTACTCTTCGAGCAGTACCGGCTGACCGGCGCTCGGCGCATCGGTGCGCAGCCAGGCTGACAGTTCGTCCGGCGAATTGATGCGAAATGTATTGCGTGCCCCCGCGCCTGCGGGCGGTTTGACCACCACCGGCATGCCGCTGCTACTGCAAAAGTCGCGCGCCTCGGCTGCGCTGCCCGCCAATTGATGCCGCGCGCAGGGCAGGCCGGCCGCCTCGAGCCGGTTTTTCATCCGGTTCTTGTCGCGAAAATTGTTAGCTGTCTCGACTGTGAGACCGGGCAGGCCGAGTGCCTGGCGGGCCTCTGCGAGCGGCACCTGCAATTGTTCCAGCGATCCGAATAGACAGTCGACGCCGCCAAAGCGCGCCGCGAGTTCGCGCGTTGCCGCAACAACTTTGGTGGGGTCAAAGCAGTTGTCGATTCGCCAATGGCCCAGCAGACTTTGCCGCAGCGCAGCCGGCAGGCGCTCGGCCGGGTCCTGGCTTATCACCGACAGCCGCACTCCCGGCAATTGCGCCGCTGCGCTGACAAAGCGCAAGGTGGCGGCCATGAAAAATGGCACCACAAAGACCGCGTGACGATCCACCATGATTTCCTTGTATCGAATATTGAGTATAGTCGTTGCATGAGCGGACTGCGCATTGCGGGTATCCAGCGTGTTTTCTGTATGGCATTGGCGTCAACGGCGATCGCCGGCTGCGCGGCTCCGGCAGTCGATCCGGTGCTGGAAGCGCTGGATGAGCGCGACGGCACGACCATCACCCGACTTGCCGGCCCGCTGACATTTATCGCGGAGGCTCCGCGCAGCAGCGGCTCAGATCCATTTGCGTTTCTCGCGCCGTTCGAATCCAACCGAATGGGCAAGCGGCGCATGCACCTGTGGGTGGCGTTGCCGGTCGAAAGCAAGGCGCAGGTCACAGCTGTCATATGGTATGACGGCGTTGAGCTGCGCGCGTCTGGCCCGACCGAAGGCGCAGACCGGGACGCAGCTGCCGTCCGGGCGCCCTACCCGTTGACCGCTGCCTGGCAGCGGCCATTTGTGGTGGACTTGAACGCGGCAGCTCTTGCGGCCCTGGCGCAGGCCGAGACGCTAACAATTGAGATGCGTTTTGCCGACGGCCACAGCGAACGATTCGCCAGTGAAAAACCGACCCAGGCACCGCTACAGGAATTTCGCCGCCGCCTCGGCCTGTAGCGTCCCGCTCAGGGCGAGATTTTCGGGATCACCAGCTGCGTGCCGGGGCGCAACTGCAGCAACGTGATGTTAGGGTTGTACCGCTCCAGCAGCCACGAAGGGACGTCGGCAAATTTCTGCAGCACGATCCACAATGTGTCACCCGGCCGGACGGTATAGTTCAGGGATCCGGTAATGCGCCGCGTCTCGAAATACGCGCCCTGCATTGCGACATGCCATTGCTGCCGGCGCTGTTGAAAATCCTCGCGCGAAACGTTTACAAAATCGAGTCGCATACGCGTGCCAAATTGCGGGGTCGCGCCGAGCCCGGGATTGAGTTCACTCAGTCGTTGTGCCCGTACCTGCAGCCACTCCGCGAACTGTCCGGGCGATTCGGCACCCAGCATGCGAATGCTGCCATCCTCATCGACGCGATAGCGGGAACTGTCCAGTGGTTCGAGCGACACTGCGGCGCCGGCCGGGGTGGCCTCGGTGTTAGGAGACTCGGCGCGCGCGACGATCGGAGTCTGCGCGGCAACGCTGTCCGGATTCTGCCACAGCGCCGGACGGATCTCCGGCAGCCGCAACACCATGCCGCGGCGCAAGTTCGCGTCGACACCGAGCCCATTCAGTGCCGAGAGGTCTGCGACCCTGAGTCCATAGCGGCGCGCGATTTTCGCCAGCGTGTCGCCACGACGCGCGACGTGACTGCGGCCGCGCAACTGCGCTGCAAACAGCTTGTCCGCGGGCAGCAGCGCTAACAACCGCTGCAGGTTCCAGGGCTCTCCACCCGTCGGCCGCGGCAAATGCAGCTGATAGCCGCGCGGCATATGGCGTTCGCCCGCCCAGACGGCGTCGCGCAACGCCAGATTGAGCGTGCGCAGCACCGCGCGATCGATGCCGGCGGCGGACTCAACGGCGCTGACCGGCACCCAGGCCGGCAGTTCGATCGCATCGCTTGCCTGTTCAGGTGCCCGCTGCACGCCGCTGAAGTAGCGTTGCGGCTCGCGATCGATGCGCAATACCGCGAGAAAGGATGGGTAGAAATTGCGCGACGCGAAGCCGAACGTGGTGCCGCGATAGTTACGCGCGATCACTGCAATATCGCTGGTCTCCATGCTATCGCGCGCGCGGCGCATGCCGGCCGCGCCGTGATTGTAGGCCGTGAGTGCGAGTGGCCAGCTGCCTAACAGACGATAGTTATACGACAGGAATTGCGCCGCGGCCTCGGTGGCGCGAAACGGATCGAGGCGCTCATCGACTTCGTCGTCGATACGCATGTAGAGCCGGCCTGTAGAGCGCATGAATTGCCACAGTCCGGCCGCACCCACTTTGGAATAGGCTGCGGCATTGAACGAAGACTCGACGTGCGGCAAGGCGGCCAGTTCCCGCGGTAGGCCTTTGGTGGCGAAAGTTCGCTCGATGTAACTTTCCCAGGTTCCGGAACGCTCGATTCCCGCGCGGAAACGATCTGCCTGGCCCAGCTGAAAGCGCACGTGGTCCGCAGCATCGGAGATGCGCGACGCGCTTACTTCGTCACCAAACATCTCGTAGATGCGCCGTTCTGTCGCTGTCAACTCGACATTTGACGGCAGGCGCCCGGGCGCTGGCGCCGTCAGCTCGCCCACTGCGCCGCGGCCCGCGACCGCGTTGCTTTCGAGCAGATCAGGGTCGTAGCCTAACGTCGCCAGCGCCTGTTGCGGACTTTCCGCATTCAGACCATAGCGGACCTGCGTGGCGCGCTGCGTGGCGAGAGCTTCAGCGATGCGCCACTTGCCAGCCAGGCCGCGCAGCTGGCTGACGTATGCGTCGCGGGCGTTGTCGATGACAGCCTGACGCGCGGCGCCGCTCAGCTTCGACGGTAATTCGATCGTGCCGTAGACAACCCCGAGGTTCTGTTCGTCATGCAGAAAACCCTGCTCGGTCGTTATCTCCGTATAGACCCGCATCCAGAAGCCGACGTCGCGCTGCAATTCGGGCGGCTCTGGAAAGTCCGCTGGCGCGGCCAACGCCACGCCACCTGACAAAGAAAAATTGATGCACAGGAGAATGCGCAAAAAGTGCAGCCGCAGCTTCACTACCGGCGCCACTGCGGTTGTATAAAAAGCCGCTGATTGCGATATTTTTGTCGGAAAACTTGACACTTTGCTCCGAAGGCGTTGCTTTGACTTAATGTAGCTGAGGGCGCAAGTCACGGAAAGTACAGGCAATTGCGATTCAGTGAGTTGACTTAATGCACAAAATACGCGACTGGCACAACACTTGCTCTTGTAACAAGTACAAGAACAAGAAAGAGTTTCACTCCTCCACACACAAGCAAGCGACCACTGCCCCGCCTCAAGCGGGGCCTCTTTTTTGTGGCGCAATAAAAAAAGGCGACCTTGCGGCCGCCTTGTAAAGACGCGCGAACGGGGACGTTAGCCGCGAGAACTCAACCACACTTGGAGTCACCACAGTTAAGACAGGTCATGCAACCGTCCATCAGGACGAGCGCGGCTGTGCTGCACTTGGTACACAGCTGCGCGCCCTCCGGGAAATGAGATTTTGAGAATGCGTCCGCCTGTTTGCTGCGCGCTACAAATTCCGCGCGCTTTTCCTCGACCATTTTTTTCTGGTGCTCGTCCAACTCGGTCTTGCGAATCAAGCCGATGAACTGCAGGTGCTTTTCGATGACGTGGCCGAGCTCGGCGATGATCGATGGCATGAACTTGCCGCCGGGTTGCCAGTAGCCGCCGCGCGGATCGAACACCGCTTTCAACTCTTCCACCAGAAACGTCACGTCGCCGCCCTTGCGGAACACGGCCGAAATAATGCGGGTCAGCGCCACGATCCATTGGAAATGATCAAGGTTCTTGGAATTGATGAACACCTCGAACGGCCGGCGCTGTTCGTGCTCGGTGCCCTCGTTCAGCACGATATCGTTGATGGTCACGTACATCGCATGATCGGACACCGGTGTTTTGATCTTGTAGGTCGAACCTATCAGCATCTCAGGACGCTGCACTTCCTCGGTCAGGCGAATGACCTTGGCCATGCGCCCGTCCTTGCCGCGCGTTTCCAAGGCGCCAGACGACTTGTCGCCATGGCCGTCGGTGGGCTTCTGTACCCGATATTTGGTGATTTTCTTGTCGATGCGTGTCGAAGACATGGTCAAAACTTCCCGTAGTAGCCTTCTTTCAAGGCGTCATACAAATTGGCGGCGGAGTGCATCTCGCCGTCGTACTCAATTTCTTCATCGCCCGGCACCACCACCTCGCTGCCGTCGTCCAGCGTGAACACATAGGTCGTGTTCTTGAGGTCTTCTTCCTTGACCAGCACGCCCTGGAAAGCTTCCGGATTGAAACGGAATGTGGTGCAGCCCTTGAGGCCCTGCTGGTGCGCGTACAGGTAGATGTCCTTGAATTCTTCGTACTTGAAATCGGTCGGCACGTTAGCAGTCTTGGAAATCGACGAATCGACCCATTTCTGCGCGGCCGCCTGGATGTCGACATGCTCTCGCGGCGTGATCGCATCGGCGGAGGTGAAGTATTCCGGCAGCTTTTCGTCAGGCTTGTTGGAACCTGGCATCGCGCGCGGATTCACCAGTTCCCGATAAGCCAGCAGTTCGAACGAAAACACGTCGACCTTTTCCTTGGACTTTTTGCCCTCGCGGATCACATTGCGGAAATAGTGATGCGCGAACGACGGTTCGATGCCATTCGACGCGTTGTTAGCCAGCGACAGCGAGATCGTGCCCGTGGGAGCGATCGAGGTGTGATGCGTGAAGCGCGCGCCGACCTGTGCAAGCTGCTCGACCAGCGCCGGCGCCACCGCGGCGACGCGCTGCATGTAGCGCGAATAGCGCGCATGCAACAGCCGGCCCGGAATCTTGCTGCCTACCTTCCAGCCGTCGCGTGTCATGTCCGGGCGCTTGCGCAACATCTCGCCGGTGACTGTGAATTCCTCGTTCATGATGGGTGCCGGACCTTTTTCCCGCGCCAGATCCAGGCCCGCTTCCCAGCCCGCCACCGCCATTTCGCGCGCTACGTCTTCCGAGAAACGCACCGACTCGGCCGAACCGTATTTCATGCCTAACAAGGCCATGGTGCTGCCAAGTCCGAGGAAACCCATGCCGTGGCGACGTTTACGCATGATTTCAATGCGTTGCTGTTCCAGCGGCAAGCCGTTGACCTCGACAACGTTGTCGAGCATGCGCGTAAAGACCCGCACGACCTCGCGGTATTCGTCCCAGTCGAATTCAGCGAACTCGGTAAACGGGTTGCGCACGAACCGGGTCAGGTTCACCGAACCCAGCAGGCAGGAACCATAGGGCGGCAGCGGCTGTTCGCCGCAGGGGTTGGTGGCGCGGATGTTCTCGCACCACCAGTTGTTGTTCATCTCATTGACGCGGTCGATGAGGATGAAGCCGGGCTCCGCGAAATCATAGGTGGACGACATGATGACGTCCCACATACGACGCGCGGGCAAGGACTTGTAGATTCGGCAGGCGACCAGACCGGTGTCATTGACCACATAGCCCATGCCATGAGGCCATTCGCGCCAGACGTATTTCCTGGCATCTGCCAGATCCGGCTGTTCGGTCTCCAATTCCTTCTGCGAGATCGGGAATGCCAGCTGCCAGTCGCGGTCCTCGCGCACCGCCTGCACGAATTCATCGGTGACCAGCAAGGACAGATTGAACTGCCGCAGTCGGCCGTTCTCACGCTTGGCGCGGATGAACTCCATCGCGTCCGGATGACCGACATCGAACGTGCCCATTTGTGCGCCACGGCGACCGCCCGCCGACGACACGGTAAAACACATCTTGTCGTAGATATCCATGAAGGACAGCGGGCCCGACGTGTAGGCGCCCGCGCCCGACACATAGGCACCGCGCGGTCGCAGCGTCGAAAATTCGTAGCCGATGCCACAGCCCGCTTTCAGGGTGAGCCCGGCCTCATGCACTTTGCCGAGAATGTCATCCATAGAGTCGCGGATCGTGCCGGACACGGTGCAATTGATCGTGGACGTGGAGGGCTTGTGCTCCAACGCTCCGGCGTTGGAGGTAACTCGGCCTGCTGGGATCGCGCCGCGGCGCAGCGCCCACAGAAAACGCTCGTTCCAATGCTCGCGCACCGGTTCGCGCTCGACACCGGCCAGCGCACGCGCGACCCGCTGATACGTTTCGTCCATCGTCTTGTCGATCGGTTCGCCGTTCTTCGACACCAGGCGGTACTTCTTGTCCCAGATGTCGAGCGAAGCTTCCTGAAAAGGAATCGCATTGACATCCTTGGATTCCAACTTGACGACTGAATTCATGCTGTGCTCGCGAAACAATCAACCTATCGGCCTGGTCGCAGAGAAAGGTATCCGTATAGCGCCTGCCGTACCCATTCCGTGGTGGCAAGCACCTAACGACGTTAGACACCTGTGGCAGCCGCTGTCAGGCGACTGCTATTTCCCAGCTTCCTCCCCCGAATCCGCAGCAGCCTGTTTCGCATTGCACGACACAAGATGTTGTGGTCAGGGACCAAGACTATGACCGATGGAAAAATGCGTCAAGGCACAGCACATAACATATTTCTGTTTTTTTTATCATTTGTTTTCAACAGCTTAGAGCGTTTCCTGCGGAAATTTGCCTAAGATTATTTTTCATGCCATGCGGCGCTGCAAATAGCCCCAACCCCAATATCTTGTGTTCATGCTCCGCCAACACTTCATCCACAGCGTTATTCACAGCGAAAGCCTTGACGCCGGGCCTTGAAACCCGCTAGGGGGGCCCCAGATCGGGTTCATGCGGTTCTGACGTGATTTGTTAGGTCGGAAATAACCTGGAGGATGAATTTTATGACTTTGCTACGTTATCAACCCTGGTCCCTGGTCGGTCGCCTGCATCGCGAACTCGATGAGGCAGTTGGCGAAACCGCGCCCGTGGCGTTGATTCCCCGCGCGGAAAGCCGCGAATTGCCGGATCGTTATCAGCTGCGAGCCGATCTGCCGGGCGTCCAGCCACAGGACATCGAAATTACCGCCGCGGCGGGCGTGCTAACAATCAAGGCCACACGCAAGTCCTGGGCGCAGCCCGCCGCCAAGGGTGCAGGCGACGCTGAAACGGCATGGACCTACCAACGCAGCTTCACGCTGCCCGAAGATGCCAACGCGGACGGCATAGAAGCTCTGTCCAGCCACGGCGTGCTGGAAGTCTCCGTAGGACGCCAGGCCAAGGCGCAGCCGCGACGAATTCAGGTGGCAGCGGCCTGAGATGCAAGGCCGGGGTGCTCCTGAAGCACCCCCAAACTGAAAGGCCCGGCGGGCTTGCCCCCTTACCCGACCGGGCGGCGCCAGCGCCGCCGCTCTTTAACGCGGCGGCGCTGTCGTTCGTTAGAATGGCGCCATGAACATCAACTATCGCTTGGGTCTTTGGTCAGGTCTGCTGTTGAGCCTGTGCGCTGTGGGTGCCTACGCTCCCCTGGCCCTGGCGCAGCAGGCGGCCATGCCCGCCGTAGTCGATGGCGCGCCAGTGCCGTCGCTTGCGCCGATGATCAAACGCGTTGCGCCAGCGGTGGTCAGCATCGGTGTGAAAGGTGTAGTGCGGGAGTCCGGGCAGCGCAATCCGCTGTTTGACGACCCGTTCTTTCGCCGTTTCTTTGGCCCGGACGGCAGTCAGCCGGGCGAACGCGAATTTGAAAGCGCAGGCTCCGGCGTCATTGTCGACGCCAAGCTTGGGCATATCATCACCAACGCGCACGTGGTCGAAAATGCGCGCGAGATCACCGTGGTACTGCAGGACGGCCGCGAGCTGAAGGCCACCGTGGTCGGCAGCGACACGCGTTCGGATATCGCGGTTGTCAAAGTGCCGGCGGACAAACTCACGCAAATTGCATTGGGCGATTCAGCGCGCCTGGAGGTCGGCGATTTTGTCGTCGCTATCGGCAATCCCTTTGGATTGCAGCACACTGTCACCTCCGGCATCGTCAGTGCGCTCGGCCGCACCGGAGTCAGCCCCGAGCAGGGAACCTACGAGGATTTCATCCAGACCGATGCGTCGATCAACCCGGGCAACTCCGGCGGCGCACTGGTCAATCTGCGCGGCGAACTGGTTGGCATCAACAGCGCCATCCTGTCGCGCACCGGCGGCAACATCGGCATTGGCTTCGCCATTCCGACCAGCCTCGCCCGCGGCATCGTCGATCAGCTGGTCAGATTCGGCAGCGTGCGCCGCGGCGTGTTAGGTGTCACGACCGCCGCCGTCACGCCGGCGATCGCCCAGGCGCTCGGCCTGCCCGCAGCCAGCGGCGCACTGGTACAGCAGGTGGTCGCAGGCTCGGCGGCCGAGAAGGCCGGCATCCGCGCGGGCGACGTCATCACGTCGCTGAACGGCAAGTCGCTCAAGACCCACACCGAACTGCGCAACGCGATCGGCCTGCTACGGGTCGGCGACAACGTGGACATTGAGCTGCTGCGCGATGGCAAGACCCGGCGCGTCACGGCGGAGATTGGCGAGAGCACGACCGCGTCCACGCCGGCTGCCGAAGGACTCTCCGACGCACCCTCACCCGAGGACGCCAAGCCGCCACATCCGGCGCTGGAAGGCGCGGCACTGGGCGACGCTCCTAACAACGGTGGCGTTGCGGTTCGCACCGTGACGCCCGGCAGCAAGGCGGCGCGCACCGGGCTCCGTGTTGGCGACGTCATCGTGCAGGCGAATCGCACGCTCATCGATAACGTCAAGAAGCTACGCGAAGCCGCGGCCAACGCGTCGGTAGTCGTGTTGCGTGTGCGCCGTGGCCGCGAAGACCTGCTGATTACGCTGCGCTAGTATTGTGTCCCGCAAATAACTTGTCACACGATAGGATCGCGCCGACAGCGGACCTGGCCTGCACATAGACCCGCCATCGACGGGCGAGCACGATGGACACGGCCGCGCGGCTCAACGGGCGTCGCGCCCCATTCGCCGCTCGCCCCTGTCCATCGTGCTCGCCCGTCGATCGAAGCCTTTGCGTTGGTCGCGTCCTATGTTCGGGTCGTAGCCACCTTTCGTGTGACAAGTTATTCGCGGGACACCACACTAGGGCCTGGTAACAGGCCCTAGCAAACCGCGGCATGCCGGGCGGCGGCACTGACTGCCGCCAATTGCCCGGCGCGAGCGTAAAAGCGCTCGAAATCGCCGCCGGCCTCGCCAAACAGGCGCAGCAAGCCCGGCACACAGTGACTGTAGGTCGCTACCGCGGCTAGGTGCGCATTGCTCAGGCCCTGGCGCACCCAGTCGCCATACACCATCCGCACTCCGACGCGCTGCTCGGTAGCTAACAGATCCGTGCCGAGGCGCGCCAATCGCGCCTGCTTCGCTCGCCGTTTCGCAGTCGCCGGATCCGCGGAGCCATATACCGCCAGCAGATCGCGACGCGCGGCCGCAAACAAGGCATCGAATTCCGTGCTGGCTGCCTGCTCACGCTGCTGCTTCTCGAGGTCGGCGGTACGGTGCTGCGACGTCAGCCAGCGTTGCAGGCCCTGCTGCGCGACCACGGTCGCGAATGCTTCATTGAAATCGCTGTCCCCTGGGACATAAAGACGCTGGTGGGCCAGTTCGTGAATGATCGTCTCGGCAACGGCCAGGTCGCCGAATCGCAGCAAAGTGTCTGGAACCGGATCTGCGAAGTAGCCAAGCGTCGAATAGGCTGGAACGCCGCCTACCATGGCATCGCGTCCGTGCCGTCGCTGCCGGGCGGCGAATTTTTGTGCGCTACGCTCCCGGAAATAGCCGCGGTAGCTAACACAGCCGGCGACAGGGAAGCACCACCGCGTTGGGGCCAGCGACAGTTCCGGCGTTGCAACTACATTCCACACGACAAACGGCCGGCGCAACTCGGCAAAACGGGTGTAGCTGGCGTTGTCAGGCAGCCCCAACTCGCGGATCGCGAATGCACGCAACGCCTGCACCTGCCGCAGCTGGCCGCGCAATTTCTCGGGGCTGCCCGGTGCCGCGACGACATCCGTGATGGGTGTGCTGGCACGCGACAGGGCCCACTGCCCGTGCGCGGCTTGCAGGCTGTAGCAGCCGCTCAACGCAGGCAGCAGCAGGCAGACCAACCATGCTCGGGTAACATGCACACATGGAAGTTTACTTGGTCGGCGGTGCGGTGCGGGATCAGCTGCTCGGGCGACCTGTCAAGGAGCGCGACTGGGTCGTTGTGGGCGCGCGTCCCGAAGATCTCGAGCAGCAGGGTTATCGGCGCGTGGGCGCGGACTTTCCGGTGTTTCTGCACCCCGAAACAAAGGAGGAGTACGCGTTAGCCCGGCGCGAACGCAAGACCGCACCCGGCTATCTCGGCTTTGTCACCGAATTTTCCAGCGACGTTAGCCTCAGCGACGATTTGCGCCGGCGCGACCTGACCATCAACGCGATGGCACAGGACTCCGCTGGCCGGATCGTCGATCCCTGCGGCGGCCAGCGCGACCTCGATGCACGGCTGCTGCGGCATGTCTCTGCGGCGTTCGTGGAAGATCCGGTGCGGATCCTGCGCGTGGCGCGTTTCGCTGCGCGTTTTGCGTCCGCGGGTTTTGTGGTGGCCGCCGAGACGCAGGAACTGATGCGCACCATGGCCACGAGCGGCGAAGTGTCCGCGCTGGTCGCCGAACGCGTGTGGCAGGAAATGGCGCGTGCGTTGGGCGAAGACCGGCCCGAGGTGTTTTTTGAAACCTTGCGCGCTTGCGGCGCGCTGCAGGTCATCCTGCCGGAACTGGACCGCCTGTGGGGCGTACCGCAACCCGAACGCTGGCATCCGGAAATTGACACCGCTGTGCACGTAATGATGGCGCTGCGGCTCGCGGCCGATGGCGGCGCATCGTTGCCGGTACGCTTTGCGGTGCTGCTGCATGATCTCGGCAAAGGACTGACGCCGCCGCATCGCCTGCCGCAGCACCCGGGCCACGAAAATGCCGGCGTCGCCAGCATCGATGCCGTCTGCGACCGGCTCCGGGTACCTAACGATTGCCGCGACCTGGCGCGGCTGACCTGCCGCTTCCATACGCACGTGCACACTGTTACGCAGTTGCGGCCGGCGACAGTGCTGCAGACGCTGGAACAATGCGATGCGCTGCGCCGCCCGGGGCGCTTCGCCGAGTTGTTAGCTGCCTGCGAGTTCGATGCGCGTGGACGCAAGGGCCTTGAGGCTACCGACTACCCGCAGGCGGCACTGTTTGCGCGCGCGCTGGCCGCCGCCCAACAGGCAAGTCTCAAGCCTGAAGAAATGGCGGGCCTGGATGGCACGCTGATCGGCGAGCAACTTCGCCGCCGCCGGCTGGATGCGATCGCGGCGCTGGGTCTGCGCGCCTAACGATTATTTGAGAGGGCGCTGCAAGGCGTCCGGGACACGTTGCACGAGCGCCTGGCGGAAATCCGCTGGCAATTCTTCCACCGTTCGGTAGTTGCGGCCGAAAATCGACCAAAGCATGCGGCCTGGACGGTCGCCCATCGCCAGATCCGCCATCCAGCCGCCGACCGCTTCCCAATGGTAGGCCGGCGCCAGCATCCGCAGTTTCTTGTTAGCGAGCGCGCGCGGCGTGGTGGTGAATGAGTCCACCGACAGCTCGCGCCGCAACTCGCCGGTACTGGGCGACACAAACTGTGCGCGTACGTCACGGCGGATTACCGTCACATCTCCCAGGCTGAGTTTCTCGAGCTGCATGGGTCCGCCGAGCGCGCTACTATCAAATTTCATGTCGCTCAGCAGCTCGACCTTTTCCGGCGTGTAGCGCACCGCCGGAGCCGCGCTGCAACGGCCCATCACGACGACGTCACGGCCGGTCAACGGGTTCAGGAAATGATCGACATATTCGCCCGACTGCGCATTACGATACAGACGGCAGGCATAGTTTTTTTCGATGTAACTCGCGGGCCCGAACTTCTCGAAGCGCCGGACCGTGACGCTCTCCATCCGGAACAACAGCACCGCCGGACCGTCGGCGGGTACGCCGAAGGCGCTGCCTGACACCCACTCATAGGTGATAGCTCCGCCCGCATCGCCCTTGAGCCGGACCCAGGCCTCGATCGCCTCGGCGCCGGTCAAGCGGCTGACCTGATCAGCCTGGCTCGTAACCGCGAGACCGCCAAGCAGCAGAGCTAACAGGTTCGCCGGCATACGCATGCTCAGGCACTTCCGCCACCGGCAAACAGCGCCACCACCACGGCAGCCAACGCCAGGCGATACCACATGAAAGGTGCGAAACCGATACGCGAGATCGCGCGCAGGAAATAATGGATGCATGCGAAGCCGACAACGGCCGACACGACCGCACCGATCAACATGTTGCCGACCGGCACCGTGGCGACCGCGCCGGTAGCAACTTTCAGGCCTTCATAGGCGCCGGCGAGACCGATACCGGGAATCGACAGCAGAAAGGCAAATCTCGCCGCCGCGTCTCTTGTCAGGCCCGCGACCAGGCCCATGGTCATGGTGATGCCGGAACGTGAGGTTCCGGGCACGAGGGCCAGCGCCTGACCGATGCCGATCAGCAGCGCCTGCGGCACGGTCACTTCGAGCTCACCGCGCGTCCGTTGCCCGAACCGGTCCACCGTCCACAGCACGATGCCGAACAGTGCCAGCTGAAATGCCACGACGAACGGACTGCGCAGGTTGGCTTCGATCCAATTGTTCAGGAACAGTCCGACCAGACCCACTGGTATGGTACCTAACAACAGGTTGACCGCGAGCCGGCCCTGCGCGTCCTGGCGATCGCCGGACAGCCAGCTCCACAGACCGCGCAGCAACGGCAGCAGGTCGCGCCGGAAGTAGGCCAGCACCGCGACCAGCGTGCCGACATGCACCGCGACGTCGAAGGCCAGTCCCTGGTCCGCCCAACCTAACAACCTTGGCACCAGCACCAGATGCCCGGAACTCGATACCGGCAGGAACTCGGTCAGTCCCTGGACCACGGCCAACACCACTGCCTGCCACCATTCCATGTCTACTCCTTAGTTGGCGCGTCAGCTCACAGCGACGCTCGCAAATCCTGAATCCCGACCTGGCCCAGCCCCTCCGCCAAGCCACGCGTCACGCACATCATTTTGACAGCTTCGCCCATTTCGCCAGGCAAGAGCAAAGTCTTGACGCCCTGCGCCAATTTCATGCGCTCGGCATCGCTGGCCGCAGTCGCCATCGCTGCAGCGAGCATCGACTCGAGGCCAGCATCCAGCAGCCAGCCCATCTGCGTGGCGAATGCACGCAGCGACAGGCCGCAGTCCTGTGCCGCTTCGGCGACTGCCGTGAAATCCACCCAGCACGTGATGTCGGTGAGACCCGGGTCGAGGTACGGATCGTCGTGTGCGTGGTGACGACGGATACAGCGCAGTGTGCCGGCCACGCGCTCCGGAAAATAAAGCTGGCGACGCGGCAGACCGTAGTCCACCAGCAGCAGCGCGCCCAGGCGCAGCGCCGCGGACAGCGACCGCAGCAGTGGCGTCAACGACGGGATGAACTCCCCCGCGTAACCCTGCGGCAGGCGGCAATCGCCGGCCTGCAGGCACCGTTGCAAATCCGCATAACAGTCCCGCAGTGATCCGGCCGTCGTGAGTATGTCAGCCTCAGATGCCTCTGGGTCACGCAGCGCGTCCCGCAACGCGCCGGCCGCATCCACCGCCACACCACGAGCTAACAACCCGGACGGTCCCTGCACAAAGCGCTCGCATGGCAGCGCGTCCAGCACCTCATTCGCCAGGACCACGCCGGCGAATTCTTCCGGCAGCCGCTCCAGCCAGCGCAGCGTTACGCCGTGCGACGCGGCGACGGTCGCGAGCGCCGCGGACTGGCGCGCGCGCAGATCAGCGCTGACCTCGACAATCAAATACGCAGCCGGCAGACACCCCAAGGTCGCCAACTCACCTAACAATTGCAACGCCAGCGCACCACTACCCGCCCCCAGTTCGAGAATCCCGGCGCCCGGGCCACATGCTGCTAACAAAGGGGCGAGCCAGCGCGCCGCAGCACGCCCGAACAATGGCGAGATTTCCGGCGCGGTGACGAAATCCCCTGCGGCGCCAAACTTCGCGGCGCCGGCGCTGTAGTAACCGAGTGCCGGGGCATAAAGCACCCGCTGCTGGTAGTCGCTGAAAGGCATCCAGCCGCCGCGGCTGGCGATCTCCCGGCGCACAGCATCAAGCACGCCAGCGCTTTGCGCCTGCTCGGCCGCGGTCAACGGCGGAAAAATCGTTGAGGCACGACCGCCCGGCGTCATATGCTGTCAGCGCCATGAACCAGGAAGTCCTCTCCGATACGCCCGATGCCGCGCCGCTGGCCGGCAAGACCGCGCTGGTCACCGGCGGCGCGCGCCGGGTCGGCGCGGAAATCGTTCGTGCCCTGCACGGCGCCGGCGCGAACGTGCTGATCCACTACCATCGTTCCGCCGCCGAAGCTAACGGCCTGGTGCGCGAGCTGGAAACCCATCGCGCCGGCAGCGCCATGAGCGTCGCGCTGGATTTGCTCGATACCGCGCATATCGACCAGTTGCCTCACCAGGCCAGCCAAAAATTTGGCGCGCTGGACATCCTGGTCAACAACGCCTCGACCTTTTACCCCACCGCCGTTGGCGAGATCACCGAGGCGCACTGGAACGATCTCATTGGTAGCAATCTGAAAGCGCCGCTGTTTCTGTCGCAAGCTGCGGCACCGTCCTTGCGTGTCACCCGGGGACTGATCGTCAATATTCTCGATATCCACGGCATGCGCCCGCTGCATCGCTATCTGACCTATAGCGTCGCCAAGGCGGGCCTGGCGATGCTGACCCGTGGCCTCGCGCGTGAACTCGGTCCGCAGGTGCGCGTCAATGGCGTCGCGCCAGGCCCGGTGATGTGGCCGGACGACTCGGGCGCGGACCCGGCGTTCCAGCAACGGATCATTGAACGCACCGTGCTCAAGCGCGCCGGGTCCGCCGCGGACGTCGCGCGCGCAGTGCTGTTTTTTGCGACCCAGGCACCCTATATCACCGGGCAGATCCTCGCGGTCGATGGCGGCCGCAGCATCGGCTGGTGAGCGCTGCATCGAAACTCAACAACCCGCGGCGTTGAGGCCCGGCACGTCGACCGGATGCAGCGGGTGCGCGGCGCGATCGAAACAGCGCCAATGCTCCGCGATGCTCAGGCCCGTCACCGGATGGCGCAGATCACCGGCAATGTCGGCCAACGGACCTAACATGTACGCACGCATGAGCAGATCCGGGCGCGGCAGCACAGCGCCCGGCCAGTCGCCCACAGTCGCGCCGAACAGCAGCACATCGAGATCCATCGAACGCGGTACCCACTTCGGCACATCGCGCTCGCGGCCGCAGGCGCGTTCGATGTCGTGCAGGCATACAAGTACCTGCGCCAGCGATTGCTGCGTGGTAAATCCGGCGGCAAGATTGATGAAATCATCGCCCGCGAAGCCTGCGGCGGCGTTGCGATATGCGCGCGAACAGCGAATGTCCGGCCAGGTTGCGCGCAGCAGCGCAAGCGCCTGCGGCAACTTCGCGATCGGATCTATGTTGCCGCCGGCCGCGATGTAGACCTGCGTCATTTGCAGTGACGCTCGACTCGTACGCCGACGTCGCGCGAGCCACGAATCGCGCCCGGCTTGTTGATCGAGATCCTGACCCATGGCAGGGCGAATTCAGCTAACAAGAGCTGCGCCAGGCGTTCGGCCATTGTCTCGACCAGCTTGAATTCTGAGGCGGCAACGAAAGTCGTTACGCGTTTGGAAACCTGCTTGTAGTCGAGGGTATCCGCAACGTCGTCATTGACCGCCGCGCGCGCACAATCGACCGGCAATTCCAGATCGATGACCACGATCTGCTTGACGCGGCGTTCCCACTCGATGAATCCGATAATGCACTCGACCTCGAGGCCGCGCAGAAAAATAACATCCAGGGGTTTGTCGGTCGACATGCTAACAATTCATCCTGAGGTAAGACTTTGCAGAGGCCACTGCGCCCGCGCGCGAATCGCGAGCGGCTCCTGTTCGCCGAGTCGCAGGCGTACCAGGCCCGCCATGGCGATCATCGCCGCATTATCGGTACAAAATTCCAGCCGCGGATAGTACACGCGCACCCCCTGGCGCGCCGCCGCTGCGCGCAAGCGCTCGCGCAGCAGGGAATTCGCGCCGACGCCGCCGGCAACGACCAGGGCCTGGTGAGCGGTTTGCTCAAGCGCGCGCAGGGTCTTCGCCACCAGCGTTTCAACGATTGCGTGCTGCGCTGCGTGTGCGATATCGGCTCGCGCCCGGTCGCTGCCGTCGCTGGCTCGCAGCGCCAGCGACGCCGCCGTCTTCAAGCCGCTGAAACTGAATTCCAGGCCGGGCCGGTCGAGCATCGGGCGCGGCAGATCGAGCGCGCCGGGACGGCCCTGGGTCGCGAGCCGCGCCAGCTCCGGTCCACCCGGATACGGCAGACCTAACAACTTGGCGATCTTGTCGAACGCTTCACCGGCGGCATCATCGCGCGTCGTGCCTAACACGCGGTAACGCCCGGCGGCCTCGACATCGACCAGCATGGTGTGCCCACCGGACACCAGCAATGCCAGATGCGGCAGCGGCGGCCGCTGCGCTTCCAGCAGCGGCGCCAGCAGATGTCCTTCGAGATGATGCACACCGACCGCCGGCAGGCCCCAGCCGTAGGCGAGACTGCGGCCGAGCGCCGCGCCAGTCAGCAGCGCGCCGATCAGTCCGGGCCCCGCGGTGTAGGCAACGCCGTGCAGATCCGCGGCTGTTGTTTTAGCTGCCGCGAGCGCGCTGGCTACCATGGGCAGCAGGCGCTGCACATGATCTCGCGACGCAAGTTCCGGAACCACGCCGCCATAGATACGGTGCAGATCGACCTGGCTATGGATTTCGTGCGCCAGCAGGCCCCGTTCGTGATCGAGTACCGCGACCGCCGACTCATCGCACGACGATTCGATCGCCAATACCCGGGTTGGCAGTGTTTTCAGAGAACCGCGCTGCATTGCCGCGCACTATAACGAAGTACCGCGGCATCACCGCGCGGCCGGCAGTGCTCAGTGCTTTTGAGGCATCGGGGCAGCCGTGTCAGACCGCTTGTCCATCGTGCCGCAGTCTTTTTTCATGCCCATGCCCATGCCCATCCCCATGCCCATGCCCATGCCCTTACCCATCGCGGACTCATGCGCGGCTCGCATCGCGCCGTGACAGTCGCCCATCGGCTTTTTGGATCTCAGGCAAAGCGCCATATCGGCATGAATCTGCGCCATTTTCTCTCGCATGGCTTTGCTGGGAGCAGCGTCCATGCCGGGTTCAGCTGCAAGCAGCGACGTGGCGGCCATCGCCAAGGTCGCCAGCACGGCCATCAGTTTCTTCGATCCCATAACGTAACTCCTTACTGAATAATGGGGGTAGATTGCACCGCCCAGCCGGCGCTGTAATTGGGAAAATCCGTATGGCTGTGTAGGACAATCACAGGGTTGCGGATTCTTTGCGTTTTCAGGCGGTTGTCATTAGAATGCCCGCCCTTCGCCCTCGTGGCTTGTTCAAAAAATTCATATAAATCAGGTAGTTGAGGTTTCAATGCCGAGCGTTCGTGTCCGCGAAAATGAGTATTTCGACGCTGCCCTGCGGCGCTTCAAGCGCGTTTGCGAAAAGGCGGGCGTGTTGACCGAACTTCGCAAGCGCGAGTTTTACGAGAAGCCGACCCAGGAGCGCAAGCGCAAGAAGGCGGCCGCCGTGAAACGTCACCAGAAACGCATCACCATGCGCGCGCCCGGCTACGTCGCTCCCAAGCCCAAAGAGCGTTAGGCCGCCGCGATGCCGCTGAAAGAGCGCATCACCGAAGACATGAAGACTGCGATGCGCGGCGGCGAAAAAGACCGCCTCGCCACCATTCGCATGCTGCAGGCCGCTATCAAGCAGCGCGAAGTTGATGAGCGCATCCAGCTCGACGATGCTCAGGTGCTGAGCGCCATCGAAAAAATGATCAAGCAGCGCAAAGAATCCATCGTGCAGTTCGAAGCCGGCGGCCGCACTGATCTGGTCGCCAAAGAAGCCGCCGAAATAGCCTTGCTGCAGGTGTATCTGCCCGCGCAGTTGTCCGCAGCCGAGTTGGACGCGCTGATTGCCGAGGCCATTGCCAGCACCGGCGCGGCATCGATCAAGGACATGGGCAAGGTCATGGGCGTAGTCAAGGGCAAAGCGGCTGGCCGCGCGGACATGGGCGCCGTTGGCGCGCGCATCAAGGCCAAGCTCGGCTAGCGGCCAGCTGTCCGGACCCGGCGCACGGCGCGCGCAGCGGTCGATTTCAGGGCTATCCTTTCACGCATGGCCGGCCGGATTCCGCAATCTTTCATCGACGATCTGATCGCGCGCAGCGACATCGTCGAACTGATTGGCAGTCGCGTGCCGCTGAAAAAAGCCGGCCGCGAATACCGCGCCTGCTGCCCGTTTCACAACGAAAAAACCCCGTCTTTCTGGGTGAGCCCGGACAAGCAGTTCTATCACTGCTTCGGCTGCGGCGCGCACGGCACGGCGTTAGGTTTCCTGATGAACTACGATCGCCTGAGCTTTCCCGAAGCGGTCGAGGACCTGGCGCAGCGGCTCGGCATCGAGATACCGCGCGAGGCACAGGCCGGCGGCGCCACGCGTGCCGGCGACGACCTGTACGACCTGATGGATGAGGTCGCGAAGCACTATGCCGGCCTGCTCAGTCGCGACGCGCGCGCTGCGAAGTATGTCGAGCAGCGCGGCCTGAGCAGCGCCACGATCGGGCAGTTCCAGATCGGTTACGCGGCTAACAGCTGGAACGATGTACTGCGGCGTTTCGGCGGCAACGAAGATGCGCGCCGTGCGCTGAGCGAAGCCGGCCTGATCATTGAACGCGACGCGGCGCAGGCGCGCGAAGGCGAACGCCACTACGACCGGTTTCGCGACCGCATCATGTTCCCGATCCGCGATGCGCGTGGCCGGACGATTGCGTTCGGCGGCCGCATCATCGACCAGGGCGAGCCAAAATATCTTAATTCCCCGGAAACCACGTTGTTTCACAAGGGGCGCGAACTGTACGGCCTGTATGAAACCCGCCGTTCGCGCGCACCGCTCAAGCGCCTGCTGGTCGTCGAAGGCTATATGGACGTCGTGCGCCTGCATCAGGCGGGCGTTGTCAACGCTGTCGCCACGTTAGGTACCGCAACCACGCCCGAGCACCTGAAGCGTATTTTCCGCCTGGTCAGCGAAGTGGTCTTCGGCTTCGATGGCGATCGCGCCGGACGTGCTGCCGCCTGGCGTGCGCTCAACAACGCCCTGCCGGAAGCCCAGGACGGACGCGAAATGAAATTCCTGTTCCTGCCCGAAGGCCAGGATCCCGACTCGCTGGTCGGTGAAGAAGGTCGCGAGGCCTTCGAACGGCGCATCGAAACGGCCATGCCGATGTCCGAGTATCTGGTCAAGACACTGGCCGCCGAGAGCAGCACCGCAAGCCCGGACGGCGCTGCGCGTTTCGCCAAGGAGGCGCAACCCTTGTTAGCCAAGTTGCCAGAGGGTGTATATCGGGAATTGCTCGGCACCCGGATAGCCGGGGAAATTGGGATGCCGCTCGCGCGGCTGCAGGCGCTGTGGCTGAAAGCCGACGCCACCAGTCCTGACAAAAATGCCCGCAGCGGCAGCGCACCGGCCCGCATCGAGGGCTCGCGACCCAGGAGCGCTGTCGACCGTGGTGGCCTGGTGACGCAGTCGGTGCGGCTGCTGGTGCACTTCCCCTCGTCGGCACGCGCCGTTAGCATCGAAACCGTCGCCGCGTTAGGCAAGCTCGAGGCCATCGACGCACGCGCTTTGTTCGACATCGTGCAGGAACTGCGCGCGCAGCCGGCCGACATAACCGCGCAATTTCTGCAGCGGCGGGTTGGCAGCCATGGTTACGAGCGCCTGGTTGAGCTTGCCAGCCAGCCCCCGCTGGTGGCCGATTCCAAGGTGGCGGGCAGGCAGTTGGACGCCACCGTGCAAAAAATATTGGCGGTTGCGCGCGACCGACGCTATGGAACACTCCTCAAGTTGCATGCGGCCGGCACACTAAACAAGGAAGAATCTGAGGAATTACAGGAGCTTATGAAAGTGCCGGCCACCACGCGGACGGACTCTATTAAATAAGTCAGAGCGCAGTGGAATCTGGTGTCGGCCGCCCGGTCTGAGTATCATTCCGCGCTTCATTTTTCGCACACTCCCATCATGAAAAGTAAATCGAAAGTTGCGGCGCCGGCTCGCAAGGCGGTTCGTGCGCCCGAAGGCAAACCAGCCCCGCGCAAACCTGCTGCCAAGACTGCGGCCCCCGCCAAAGCTGCGCCTGCCAGGACTGCGCACGCGAAACCCGCGCACGCGAAGCCCGCAAACGTAAAGCTCGTGCCGGCGAAAGCGGCGCCTGCCAAGACGGCGCCTGTCAAGACGCCGCTTGCTAACAAGCCGGTGGCGGGCAAGGTGCTGGCGGCGATTAGGCACGCAACGACCGCAGCCAGCAAAACGGCCGAAGCTACCGTGCCGGTAAAAACTATCCCGGCCGGCAAGACTGCGCCCGCCGCGAAAGCCGGCCCGAAGCCCGGTACTCCAGCCGCACTGCGTGAAGCTGCCGCTGCCGAAAAGGCCGCGGACAAGAAAGCGCTCGCCGCCATCGCCGAACGCCGCGTCGCGGTGATGCCGGAAGACCGACAGTCGCAACTGAAGCAACTGATCGCGTTAGGCAAGGAACAGAGCTACCTCACCTATTCGCAGGTCAACGACTACCTGCCGAGCGAAATCGTCGATCCGGAACAGATCGAGGAAATCGTCAACACCATCAACGACATGGGCATCCCGGTTTACGAGAAAGCCCCGGACAGCGAGTCGTTGTTAGCTGCGGAGTCGACAGCACCGTCGGACGAAGAAGCGATTGAAGAAGCGGCCGCCGCACTGGCCGCGCTCGACGCCGAACTCGGCCGCACCACCGACCCGGTGCGCATGTACATGCGCGAAATGGGCACCGTCGAGCTGCTGACCCGCGAAGGCGAAATCCGCATCGCCAAGCGCATCGAAGAAGGCCTGGACTCAGTCAAGTCGCAACTCTCTGTGTATCCGCCAACCTACGAATTCCTGCTGAAGGCGTACGAGAACGTCAAAGCCGGTGCGGGTCGACTGGTCGACATCATCGTCGGCTACATCGACCCTAACGCGCCGGATGTGATTGCGCAGCCGCAGAACCCGACCAAGATGGACCTAGTCGACGAAACAGTGCCCGCAGAGCCCGTTGCGGAAGGAGCGGAAGACAGCGACGAAAGCGAAGTGGCAATCGATACCGGCCCGGATCCGATCGAGGCCGCAGAGCGGTTTGCCGCGATTACGAAATCTTTTACGCAGTGGATGGGCCTGCGCGAGAAGGTCGGCGTTGAAGATCCAAAGTCGATCAAGGCACGCATCAAGCTCGCAGCCCAGTTCATGGAACTCAAGTTGTCGCCGCGCATGTTCGAAGCGTTGATCGGCAATCTGCGTTCGCATATCAACGAAGTGCGCTTGCTCGAGCGCGAGATCATGGTCATCGCGGTTCGGGACGCCGGCATGCCGCGCAAAGACTTCATCCTGAGCTTTCCGAGAAACGAGACCAACCTGCGCTGGGCCGCAAAGCACGTGAAGCTGGCGAAGAAATATTCCGCGCCTTTAGCCCGACTGCAGGAAGAAATCGAACGCCGCCAGGAAAAACTGCTGACACTGGAGACGGTGTTCCGCCTGTCGATCACCGACCTCAAGGGCATTAATCGCGAAGTCTCGGTCGGCGAAGCCAAGGCACGTCGCGCGAAAAAGGAAATGGTCGAGGCCAACCTGCGTCTTGTGATTTCGATCGCGAAAAAATACACGAACCGCGGCCTGCAGTTCCTCGATCTGATCCAGGAAGGCAACATCGGCCTGATGAAGGCGGTCGACAAATTTGAATATCGCCGCGGTTACAAGTTCTCGACCTATGCGACCTGGTGGATACGTCAGGCCATTACGAGATCCATCGCCGATCAGGCCAGAACTATTCGCATACCTGTACACATGATCGAGACCATCAACAAACTGAACCGCATCTCGCGACAGATGCTTCAGGAGATGGGCCGTGAGCCGACGCCCGATGAACTCGCCGTCCGCATGGAAATGCCGGAAGACAAGGTTCGCAAGGTGCTGAAGATCGCGAAAGAGCCAATCTCGATGGAAACGCCGATCGGCGACGACGAAGATTCGCATCTGGGAGATTTCATCGAAGACACGTCGGTGGCATCACCAATCGACCAGGCGACTTCCGAGAGCCTTCGCGAGACGACGCACTCCGTGTTAGCTCAGCTGACGCCGCGCGAAGCCAAGGTGCTGCGCATGCGTTTCGGCATCGACATGAACACGGATCACACGCTGGAAGAAGTCGGCAAGCAGTTCGACGTCACGCGTGAGCGCATCCGGCAAATCGAGGCAAAGGCGTTGCGGAAGCTCAGGCATCCGAGCAGAAGCGAGCAACTGCGCTCGTTCCTGATGGATGACTGATACGTGATACGGTTGCCAGGTTGTTAGTACCGGGCGACCGATGTTGGTATTTGGATGGCCGGCGAATATCGAGCGCCGTTCAAGGACGGATCAGGGCGCGGCGGCTGCCGTCATGATAGTGCTTGGGAAGAGGGTCTCGGCGTCGCGCCCCCGGCCTTGAACGGGCACCCGCCAACGGCGGGCGCTCGATCCTGAGCCGGACAGCCGAATACCAACGTCGGCCGCCCGGTCCTGCAAGCCCTTTAGGCAACCGGCATCGGCGTCTGCTGGCGCGAATACAGCTCAAGACTGGAATGACTCGGGCCGTAGTCTTCGCTCGGTGCTGTTAGCATCTGCGGACAATTTTTCTCGGCGTACTCGCGCACATTCTTCGGCAGGATCGCAATACTGCTCGCAGCGCTCATTGTCGAGGTGTAAACGCAGTGGCCGGGCGTCTGGCCCATCAGCAGCCACGGCAGCCACGGCGAGATGCGATGCCAGGTGCCAACATACGGCACGGCTGTCAGCGCCGGGTTCTCGAGATCCTTGCGTTTGACGAAGTAGCGCATCATTTCCGAGACTTGGGCCTTCGGGCCAGCGGACTCGCGTGGCCATTGGTCGGGCTGCAATGGGTTCGGATAGTTCAGGTGCATGTCGGTCCCCAGCACCAAGGTCTCGCTGTCCATTTCGCGCCATGGGAAAATCAACGGAATCTTCGGCAGGTTACTGCGATCGCCGCGGAAGTCCTCCGGCGCCAGGATCAAAGTTTCGCTGATGGTGTAATTGAAGGGATCGTTGATCGCATGCACCACCCGCACGTCCTCGTTGGTCAGCGGGTTGCGAAACGTATCGATGATTTCGCCCGCCTGACCCAGCCGTGTCAGATTCGCGTACAGGATGACTTCCTTGTTGACGCGGCGGATGTTGCCGTCCGGCAGCGGCAGCAGTCGTGTCGCAAGGAATGTGTGGAAACCGAGGATAGGCTTCAGCGCTTCGCCGGGCCGCGCGGCAAGAATGTTACCGGTGCAGTAGCAAATGCGCTCGTTGCTGCTGTCCATATCGGCCTGGATGCGCGCCCAGGCGTCGCGATTCCAGCGCGGGCTCATGAAGTCGATCTTGGTTTCGAAGGGTATGACGGCCATGTTGTAATCCTGTTTGCGGTGAACTTATGAATAACCGGCTACGGGCACTGAAGTCACGTGCGACATGAAATTCAGTTCATTTCTGGAGCTGGAGTAATATTCCGTATCGACATCCAGGAGGCACCGACATGACGCTATGCCATTATTTACAGATCGTCGGCCTGTTAGGTGCGTCACTAGCCACGGCCGCAGACAGCCGCTACAGCATCGATCCGACGCACACCTTTCCCAGTTTCGAGGCAGATCATTTCGGCATTTCCGTGTGGCGTGGAAAGCTCAATCAGACCAAGGGCACGGTGTCACTCGATCGCGCAGCACGAACAGGCTCGGTCAATATCACCATTGACTTGAAGAGCATCGACTTTGGGATGGACGCGCTCAATGCCTGGGCCGTAGGACCGGAATTTTTCAATACCACGCTGTATCCCAGTGCGACCTATGTCGGACGGTTTACGAAATTCAACAAAGACATGCCGACCCAGGTCGACGGTGACCTCACGTTGCATGGGATCACTCGCCCGGTTCGATTGACGTTGAACTCGTTTGCATGCAAGGCGCACCCGATGCTGAAACGCGAGTGGTGCGGGGCCGATGCGAGCGCAAGGTTCTCGCGCGATGCGTTTGGATTGTCGATGGGCAAGGATTACGGCTTTAAGATGGATGTCACGCTGCGCATTCAGGTTGAAGCGGTGAAAGACGAATAGAAGGTGCAAAGGTACACAGCTCTGAACGGCATGCGGCGCTTGGTTTGTCGCGCAGTGGCCTCGCTGCCAACGCCTGGACTGCGAATTCGCCTCTGTCTAGCCCTTGAACCCCTTCGCCACCAGATAGACCTCGCGCGACTCTTTGCGTGATGCCGCTGGCTTGCGAATCAGCACTTTCCCGAAATGCTGTCGCAGCTCTTTCAGGTACACATCGGACCCCGAGCCCTGGAACATCTTGGCGGCGAAGTTGGCGCCGGGCTTCAGGGTCTTGCGCACGGTGTCGAGCGCAAGCTCTAGAAAATACATCGACGAGGCCTGATCGGCCACATCGATGCCGGTGATGTTAGGCGCGATATCGGAAACAATCAGATCGAACTTCCCGCCACCCAGCCAGTCGAGCAGCAGCTGCACGATGGCCTCCTCAGTAAAATCGCCCTGGATGAAATCGACATTCGTCAGGCCGTCCATCGGCAGAATGTCGGTGGCCAGCACGCGACCCTTCGAACCGACGAGCCTGCCGGCTACCTGCGACCAGCCGCCAGGCGCGGAGCCCAGATCCATGACGCGCATGCCGGGACGGAACAACCGGTCCTTTGCATTCAGTTCGATCAGCTTGTAAGCCGAACGCGAACGATAGCCATCTTTCTGGGCCTGCTTGACGAAGGGGTCGCTGAGATGGCGCGACAGCCAGCTGGCGCTGCTTTTGGATCGAGCCATTTCTTTGTGAGCACCACGCGCTAGAATTGCCGGATTCTACCCCTCTGCCGGATTGACCGGCCAGGAAGTCGGCGGTGATCCGCATTACTGAGTTGCCAATGCCGCTCGGCTACGCGCCTGCAGCGCTGCGTGCGGCCATTCTGAAGCGCCTGGCCATCCCTGCGGCTGAGCTGCTTGATTTCACGCTGTTCAAGCGCAGCCATGACGCGCGCAAGAAAAACAGCGGCATCGTGTTTGTTTGCATCGTCGACGTCGCCGTACGTGATGAAGCCACGGTACTGCGGCGCTTTGCGCGCGATCGTCAGGTGGGAGTCGCGCCGGACACAGCGTACAACGCGGTCACGCAGGCGCCGCCACTACTCAAAGAACGCCCGCTGGTGGTGGGCTTTGGACCCTGTGGACTGTTTGCGGCGCTGCTGCTCGCGCAGATGGGCTTCAAGCCCATCGTGCTGGAACGCGGCCGCGATGTGCGACGCCGCACTCGTGACACCTGGGCGTTGTGGCAAAAGAATACGCTGACGCCGGAATCCAACGTGCAGTTTGGCGAGGGCGGCGCGGGCCTGTTTTCCGACGGCAAGCTCTACAGCCAGATCAAGGACCCGAAATTCTATGGCCGCAAGGTAATGCATGAGTTCGTGCGCGCCGGCGCACCCCCGGAAATTCTTTTTGTTAGCAAGCCGCACATCGGCACATTTCGCCTGACGGGCGTGGTGGCGGCGATGCGCGCGGAGATCATCGCGCTCGGTGGTGAAGTGCGCTTCGAGAGCAGGGTCACCGATCTGCTCATTGACAATGGCCAGATCGAAGGCCTGACGCTCGCGAGCGGCGAAGCACTTCGCAGTCGACACGTGGTGCTGGCGCCGGGGCACAGCTCCCGCGACACGCTGCGCATGCTGGAGAAGCGGCGTGTGTTCCTGGAGGCCAAGCCCTTCGCCATTGGCTTTCGCATCGAGCATCCGCAGTCGATGATCGACGCCGCGCGCCTGGGGCGCTTTGCGGGACATCCCGAAATCGGTTCGGCCGACTACAAGCTGGTGCACCACGCCAGCAACGGGCGCTCGGTCTACAGTTTCTGCATGTGCCCCGGCGGCACGGTGGTCGCCGCGACCTCCGAGCCGCAGCGCGTGGTCACCAATGGCATGAGCCAGTACTCGCGCAACGAGCGCAATGCTAACGCGGGAATCGTCGTGGCGATCAATCCCGGGCGGGATTTCCCCGGCGGACCTCTCGCCGGCGTGGCGCTGCAGGAGGCGCTGGAGTCGACGGCCTATCTGTTAGGTGGCAGTGACTACTGTGCGCCCGGGCAGCTGGCCGGCGACTTCCTGCGCGGCGTTGGCTCCACGCAGCTCGGCGACGTCATTCCCTCATATCAGCCGGGCGTTCGCCTGGGCGATCTGTCGCCGGCACTGCCAGCCTACGCCATCGACGCCATGCGCGAGGCCTTGCCAGTGTTCGGCCGGCAACTTCGCGGCTTCGATCGTGATGACGCCGTGCTAACAGGCGTCGAGAGCCGCACTTCATCTCCGGTACGCATTACCCGTGACGCCGAGTCGCTGCAGGGCCTCAACGTGCGCGGACTTTACCCCTGCGGTGAGGGTGCCGGCTACGCAGGCGGCATTCTCTCGGCAGGCGTCGATGGCATCAAAGTGGCGGAAGCCGTGGCGCGGAGCCTCGCATGAAATTCGAAGACATCAAGAAACTCCAGCAGAAGAAATTCCGCGAAGAGTTCGGCTGCTTCCTGATCGAAGGTGAGCATCTGGTGCAGGAGCTGCAGAATGCAGCGCTGAATGACACACGTCTGCGCAGCAGCGAAGTCTATTTCACGCGCGAATACGCTGACTGGAGCAGCCCGCTCAACACACACGTGGTCACAACACGCCAGATGGCCATGCTCAGTGAAACACGCTCACCACAGGGTATTGCGGCCGTCGTGCCGCTGCTGACATCAGCCGCTGCGCGGCCCGGCGAACGCGCCATCTATCTGCATGAGATCCAGGATCCTGGCAATCTCGGCACCATCCTGCGCACACTCGCGTGGTTCGGAAAGTTCCGCTGCCTGCTCAGCCCCGACAGCGTGGACCTGCACAACGGCAAGGTGGTGCGCGCCAGCATGGGCGCCATCTTCCATGTGCCGGTGGAAATCGATGTGCCGTTAGCTGCGCTCACGACGCGCTTCGGGCGCATCGCCAGCCTCGATCTGCAGGGTGAGTCGATCGCGACGCCTGCGTTCCGCAAGTTCGATTGTTACATTTTTGGCAATGAAGCGCGCGGCTTGCCACGCGACGCGCTCGCGGCGCTGCAGGCCCAGCCATTCACGATTGCAGGTACCGGGGTGATTGAATCGCTGAACGTCGCGGCAACGGTTAACATCTGCCTGTACGAACTGAGCCGGCGTTCGTAGATCACTAACAATTTTTCTGTGGGGTCAAAATGATGAAGACTGGATTACTGACTTGTCTGGCGGCGTTGCTGGTGCTGATCGCGCCCCCTGCAAATGCGGCGGATCAGTGGCTCAGCAACGCGCAGCTCATCGATGGATTGCCGGATTCCAAAGTTCGCGCGGTCAATCTGCGCATTTCGTCTGGAAAGATTGCGCAGATTACCGCCGCCGGCACTCGTGCCGACGCGATCGATCTGCAGGGCGCATTTTTACTGCCGGGCTTCATCGATGCCCATACGCATATCGAGGATCCCGCCTCGGCCAGGCGTGCGCTGCTCTCCGGTGTGACCACGACGCGCGTGCTCGGCGATGCCTATCTGAAAGCCATGGCGACGCGCGATCTGGTGCGCGCGGGATACATACAAGGTCCGCAGATGCTGGTGTCGGGTGGGCATGTGCGCCCGCGGCTTGGCGAGCCTTTCATATTGAGCTTCCCACAATTCGGGCAGTATCTGGATGCGCCGCTGCAGGGCGCCGACAACGTTGCGGTCGTGGTCCGAGCGGTCGCAGCGCGCGGCGCGGACGTGATCAAGGTCGGCGCCAGCGAACGCGCGGGTCTGGCACGCACCGATCCGCGCCGCCAGGAATTGTCTTACGAGGAAATCCGCGCCGCCGTGCTGGAAGCCGGCAAGGCTGGCTTGTTCGTCGCGGCGCATGCCCACGACCGGCATGGCGCGAATGCAGCTGTCCGGGCCGGCGTACGCAGCATCGAGCATGGCACGTACCTGGACGACGAGACCCTGGCGCTGATGCGCAAGCAAGGCACTTTCTTCGTACCGACGCTGGCCATCATGAGTCCGTTAGGCGATCCGCACGGCGACAGTGCCGATGACGTTGCGCTGCAGTTGCGCACGACTCACATGATGCGCCCGCTGCGCGACGCGGTGCGCAAGGCGCGCGCGCTGGGAATCACGGTCGCGGTGGGAACCGACGGCACGTATGGCGACGGCGATGAATCCTCGCGTGTACGACCGGGCCACGAAGTGGCGGAGCTGGTTGCCTGCGGCTACACGCCGTTAGAGGCGATCACGTCCGCAACCTACAACTCCGCGCGCGTGCTGGGCATCGAGGCACGCACCGGCAGCGTTGCCGTGGGCCTTGAAGCGGATCTGCTGGTCGTGGATCGCGATCCGCGCACCGATCCGACGACCTTGTTTGAACCGATGCTCGTCATTACCGACGGCAAAATCGTGTTGAATCGATTGTCGGAGCGATAAGGCGCTCCCGGCAGGATCGATGGCAGCGCTGGTGACCACGCCGCATCGACTCGCATCAGAATCCGGAACGTTCGCGCGCGGTCCGGTTGATGCCGTCGTGACACAGGTTGCTGATCTGGCGCATGCGGCCGCTCGCCGCAGCCTCGGGGTCGCGACTCATTCTTTCACGCTCGATCGCGAACTCTTTGCGGGTAAAGCCCAGTCTCTGGCCTGCCTCGGTGACACAACGGCAGTAAGCCTCGTGCTCGCCGTGCAGACGCTTGCGCTCTGACTTCGAGAGCGACTTGACGCACTCCTTCTCAAATTTCTCCGGCGCTGCCGCTTTGACAGGCGCGCCAATCGATAAAACCAGAAGCAGCACGATGCATGCCGTGACGTGTTTCATCGCTGCAAATCTCTCCGTCGGTTTCAAACGTGAAGACTCAAGCGTACCGGCAGGTGTGACTCCTATATCGTGAGTGGTGTCACTTTGTCGTGCTATGGCAATCGAGTTATGACAAGCGCAGGGTGCAAACCGCCGTCGAAAGTGCTGGTGCTACTTCGACTCTCCGAATCGATAGGTGAAGTCCACACCCCACTGCCGCCCCGGCGCCACGTAACCTAACACACTACCGGTGTTGAACGGATCATTACGGCCGTCGCTGGTCGAAGTGAACTGCACGCGATTCTGGAAGTAATCGGTGTCGCCAAGATTCTTGCCATAGGCGCCGATCTCCCAGGCACCGCCTGCGCTGGCATAGCTCACGCGTGCATCGAACAGTGAGTACCCGGCTTCCGACATCGCCGCGGGGTTGGCCGGCAGGAAGTACACGCGGTCGCGATGCGACACCTGACCTAACAATGACACCTTGCCGCCGGACGAAACATCGATGTCGTACTGCAAGGACAGCGAGCCCGCCGCTTCCGGCGCATTGTTGAGACGATTGCCGCTCGCATCGATCAGGCGCGGCAGGCCGGCGCGACCGACGCAGCGTGAATCGAGTGCCGCGTTAGTTGCATTGCAGGTGCCGTAAGGCGTTGTGAAGCTGTCGTAGGTGGCGTCCAGCCAACTGATATTTGCGGTTATTTCGAGATTTCGTGTCGGTTTGGCCTGCATTTCCAGCTCAACGCCGTTGATGGTGGCCGCTGCGGCGTTGGTCGTGAACGTGGTCGTTATATTGCCCAGCGACGAGAACACGGATACCTGCAGATCGGTGTAGTCGTACTTGAATACCGTCGCGTTGAATCGTAGCCGGCGATCAAACAACTCAGTCTTGGCGCCGATCTCATAGCTCTTGACAAACTCCGGATTGAACGGCGGGTTGATAACCGACAGGTCGTTGAAGCCGCCGGACTTGAAGCCCCTGCTGTAACTCAGATAGTAGAGGCGGTTTTCGGCCGGCCGCCACTCGAGACCCAGGCGCGGCGTTACCGCCGTCCAGCTGCGCGAGACATTGCGCGTGCCCGCCGCCGTCGCAGCGGGCGGCGACGTGGACGCGAACAGGCCCAGCAGCGCGGTATCCGGCACCAGCGTCGTGCTGCGCAGCAGGTCGGATTTTGTTTCGTCGCTGTAGCGGATGCCCGCGGTCAGGCTCAGTTGATCATTGACCTTGTAATTGACCTGGCCGAACATCGCGGTCGCGCGGCCGCTGCCGTCAGCGAAAAAGTCGAACGAACGCGGCGACAACACCGTCGGCGGCGTGAAACCCACTCGCACGAGGCCGAGCGCGCCGAACTTGTCTTCCTTGAACCAGTACGCGCCTAACAGCCAGTTGCCCCATGTATGGTCGCCGGCGAGTCGCAGTTCGGACGAATACTGCACGCTGTCATAGATGAAGGTGGAGCGTGTGATCTCGATTTCAGTACCGTCGGTGTTGAACAGGAAATCGCTGTCCCATTCGCGATAACCAGACACCGAGCTCAGGGTGAGACTGTCGTTGAACTTCCAGTCCGCGGTCAGCGTGACGCCGCCGGTCCGCCAGTTGTGGAAGCTCGGTGTGTTATTGCGGGTGACATGCGGGTCGCCGGTCGCAACGGCGCCAAAGCTTTGCGCCAGACCGACGCTGTCAAGCGGGTAAATGCTGGTGTTGCCGTTCTTGAACTTGCTGTAGTCGGCAGCCAGGCTCGCTGTCAGCGTGTCGTTGCTGTAACGCAGGATCGCGCGGCCGGCCTTGAGATCGTTATCGTCGATCTTGTTAGTACCGCGCGGGTCGACGTTTTTGGTGTAGCCATCGTCATCGAGGCTGCGCACCGCGACGCGCGCCGAGAAGCCGCTGCCGCCTAACGGGCCGGACAACGCGCCCTTGAATTCGCGGCGGCTGAAGCTGCCGGTACCGAGCGTCGCATAGCCCTGCAGCGTATCGGTCGGCTGCGCGGAGATGATGTTGATGGCGCCGCCAGTCGCATTGCGTCCGTAGAGTGTGCCCTGCGGCCCGCGCAGGATTTCCACGCGCTCGACATCGAGGAACTGCGTGAGCCCCATGTTGGCGCGACCCGTGTAGATGCCATCGATATGGGTCGCAATGCTTTGGTCGACGCCGACGCTGAAAATATTGCTGCCAATGCCGCGGATATAGAGTTGCGATTCACCGCCGGCCTCGCTGTAAACCAGCGACGGGTTGCGGGTCGCGATTGCGCTGGTGCTATCGATGGCCAGCTTGCTGATCATTTCGCCGGTGATGGCCGACACTGCGATTGGCGTGTCCTGGAGGTTTTCGGCGCGCTTCTGCGCGGTGACGACAATTTCCTCAAGGACCGCATCGCCCTGGTTATTTTGTGCGCCTGCCAGCGGCGCCGCGGCGGCGCCGAGCAATAACAATGCTGACGATAGTGCGAAAGAACGGTTTTTGTTGCTAATTTGAAACATTTGAGTATCCCCCGATCCTTGGATGGAAAGCAAAGTCTTGTGCGAGCGCGGCGAATCGTCAAGTTATCTCCTCATAACAGCTCGGCTGCTGGACAAATTGTTGCGGCGCGTGAATCGGCTGTAAGCGGGAACCTCGGCTAACAGAGCGCCCGGGGTGCCTTCTTACTTCCACGCCCCAAAAAAATACCAGCGCACGCCCGCGGTCAACTTCCCGACCGCCGCGTCAATCGGGGTCTGGTCGCGGGACTTCCAGGCCACGGCATCCGATACTGACGGAATCGCGCGCTCGAAGAATCGTTCGTCAGCGAACCCCGCCGCCCGGCACAGCGCGCGCGGATCCTGGTCGCGATAGGATTTGTAAAACGGCTCGTTGTTGTAGAACGAATCCCAGTCGAGATAGAACTGGTCGAACGGCGCGAGCGATCTGTTAGGTGGCAGTTCCATGTGCAGCATGAGACCGCCAGGCCGCAACACCCGGCGCGCCTCACCAAATACGGCGTTGATATCGCGCCGCGGCAGTTCGTGCAGGAACATCGAGGAAAAGATCACGTCGAAACTGGCGTCGGCGAACCTGAGCGCGGTCGCATTCATCTGATGAAAGTGAATCGCGCGGTTTTGCGCGCGGGCGCGCGCCAGCGCATAGCGCAGGCAGGGTGCCGCCACATCGATGCCATGGACCTCACTACGCGGAAACACATCTTTCCACGCACCCGTGTTGTGACCTACGGTACAACCGAGATCGAGAATCTTCCGCGGATGAAAATCCGGATGCTGTGCGCGTACATAACTCGCAATCGATTGACCGATATCGTCCAAATTGCGGCCCATTAGATCCATCGACGTTACCTGCAGGCGGTTGTCATACACCGCACCGGCAGTCAGGTCGTCGGGGCCGTCTTCGCGGCTGTAACTGCCCGGCATCAGGTGGATATCAATCGCACTGACGGAACGTGGAATCGCCAACGCGGGATTCAGGGTCAGGCTGCCGAGCGGCTGCTCGCGTGCCAGTTCCGCAGCACGTTCGACCAGGGTATCGCGCTGGCGCTCGATCGGCGCGCACACGCTCTGATACACCATGTCCTGGGCGGCAACGCGCAGCGCCGAATAGAAGCGGAATGCCTCGAGCGAGCGCGCCAGCCGATGCACGTACTGGCCATTGCGCGCGGCGCGCTGCTCGCGCTCAGGCACATCGCGTTCAAAACTCTGGCGCAGACCGGCCGCGAGTTCGTGGGTGACCAGCCGCCGCAGCCCGGTCACGAAGCGCGCACGCCCGCGTTCATCAGGCGTGCGCTTCAGACGCAGGGAATGCAGCAGGTCGCTCACCGCTCGAGTCTACCGCGAAGCTCGGTGCCGACACGCCGGGCCGCCACACAATGGATTGGGAGCCCTTGGAGGTCCTTTGGCCCTGCTACCCTTGCTAGGATCGGCGGACTTAAGGGGGTGCGGCATTGCCATGCAGAGACGCAATTTTGTTACGAGTGCACTGGCTTCTTCGGCGGGATTTGCGGTCTCGCAACAGACCGTGGCAGCGTCGATGAGCGCCCGGCACTGGGACCTGATCATTGTGGGTGCCGGTACAGCGGGTCTCCCGGCCGCGATCTTTGCCTCGCGCCGTGGCGCGCATGTGCTGCTCATCGACAGCGCCGACAAGATCGGGGGCAATCTGCATCTTGCGAACGGCCAGATCGCCGCCGCCGGATCGCGCACGCAGGTCGCCAGAGGCATCGTCGACAGCCCGGACCGGCATTACGACGACATCATGCGCATCACGCGCGGACTCGCCGATCCGGACATCGTGCGCCTGACCGTGGACCACGCGCCTGTCACGGTCAACTGGTTGTTAGACAACGGCCTCAAGCCACTGCCAGAGCATCCCGTGACCGGTGACTCACCCGGACGGCCGGCCTACTCGGTCGCGCGCTACCTCTGGGCCAAAAACGAAGGCCGCGACATCCTGGCCGTGGTGGAACGCGAGCTGGCGCCGGAACTCGCCAGCGGCCGCGTGCATACCCAGGTCAACTCCAAAGTTGTTAGCTTGTTGCGGGATCGCAGCGGCGCGGTGATCGGGGTGCGTGCCACAACGCCTGCGGGCCAGCGTGAATTTCACGGCCGGCACCTATTGCTGACCACGGGCGGCTACGCGATGAACCCGGAAGCGTTTCTCCGGCATTGCGGTTATCCCGCGTATGCGGCGGGCGCCTACCCGACCAATCTCGGCGAAGGCCTGGATCTCGCGACCGCGGTCGGCGCGCAGTTGCGCGGCCGCGAACTGCATCGTGCCGGTACGGGCTCGATTCTCACGGCGGCGGCTTTCCCGGCCAGAGTCTACAAGCGTTTCATTACGGTACCGCAGGAGCGCCTGCCCTGGGAAATCTGGGTCGATGGCAAAGGCCGGCGTTTCTTCCGCGAGGACGACTCCGGCACCTGGCGGCGCGAACAGGCGCTGCTCAAATTGCCGGACCTGCGCTACGCAATTGTTTTCGACCAGCTGATATTCGACGAATCGCCGGTGGGCGTACCGGGGTTTACGCGCGCACAGATGCGCGAACATTTCGACCGGCATCCGATGTTCGCGAAGGCTGACAGCCTCGTGGAACTGGCGACCAAAATCCAGGTGGATGCGGCCGGGCTCGCAGCCACGGTGCGCGACTACAATGCCTCGGTGGATTCCTGGACCGATCGTCTGTTAGGTCGAGAATACATGCCGCGACGCATCGAAAAGGCGCCATTCTACGGGGTGATCCACATGGGGCATTCCGCGACCTCGTCCACCGGTCTGGTGGTCGACAATCAGCTGCGGGTGCTGGGCGCGGACAACAAGCCGATTCCGAATTTGTACGCGGCCGGCGAAGTGCTGGGCAGCGGCGTCACGCTCGGCAACGCCTTCACGCCCGGCATGATGTTGACCCCGGCGCTGACGCTCGGCCACTGGCTGGGCGAAACACTGCCACTGGGCAAGAGGGCCGCATGAGAGCATTGGGCTGGCTGGCCGGGATTGTGGTGGTCGCCGTGTTAGCTATCGTGCTGACACTGACCAGCGGCGCCCTGACACTCAGCCTGCTGGAGCTGGAAGCACGCTACACGCTGCCGAATTCCAAATTTGTCGATATCGACGGCGTGCGCGTACATTACTTGGATGAAGGCCAGGGACCGGTGCTGGTGCTGCTGCATGCTTCTTTCATGAGCCTGCACAGCTGGAACGACCTCACCTCAAGGCTCAAGAGCCGCTATCGGGTCATTCGCTTCGATTCGATGACCAATGGACTGACGGGCGCGGATCCGAAGAACGACTACTCGCTGCAGCACAACGAACGCATCCTGGCGGCGCTGACCGACAAGCTCGACGTACGCGAATTCTTTCTGTTAGGCACTTCGTCTGGCGGGACCACCGCGTTCAGGTATGCAGCGGCGCACCCGGACCAGGTCAGGCGCCTGATCCTGGTCAACAGCGCCGGCATGCCACGCACCGCGACCACCGACCCCAATCGCGCGCGCGGCACGCGGCTGCAGCAGTGGGTGCGCAGTTATTTCAAGTCGAAGCGCTACTGGCGCGAGAACCTCGCCAAACAGTTTGGCGGCGGCGGCAAACCGCCGGAGGACCTGGTGCAGCGGGTCTACGACATGAACCGCCGCGCTACGCTGCGCGTCGAAGGCGCGACCATGATGAAGCAATTCCAGACCGGCGATCCGGAAACGGTGTTAGGTCAGATCACCGCGCCGACACTCGTGATGTGGGGCAAAGGCAATATCACGGTCGTTCACCTCGAAGGCGATGTATTCCAGCACTGGCTGTTTAACGCCCCGACGCTGTTGAAGAAGTATGAAAAAGTCGGCCACTATTTCTATCTCGAGCAACCGGAGCAGTTTGCCAGCGACGTGGATGCCTTTCTGCAGGGCCGCTGGGACGATAAGCTGCTGCGAGTTACCCGCAGCACCGGCCTGGCGCGGCCAGCACCGGCGGAATCCGCCCGGACAGACTGATTTTTTGCATGCAAGACCGTGACCTAACAAGGAGTTTGAACATGACATTTCGCCCGATAACAAATCTGATCAACGCAAGCCTGCTCGCGTTGTCGCTGGCCCTGCCCGTCGCGGCGCAGGCACCGCCGGCGCCCCCCAAGGATGAAACGACACTGGCCATCGAAAAGGCGCTGGCCAGCGATATCCGCACACCCGAAGAACGCGCCCGGGATTCATCGGAGCGCAAGCCGATCCAGACCCTGGGGTTCTTCGGCCTGAAACCTAACATGACCGTGATCGAGCTGTTTCCCGGCGCCGGTTGGTACACCAAGGTCCTCGGCCAGGTGCTGGCCGACAAGGGCAAGCTGTACATCACCGTTGGCCAGGCCCGGACCGCCACCAAACTCGCGGAATGGAAGCTGGACAAGGTCGTGGCGGTTGATTCCAAAGTAACACTCGCACCAACCGATCAGCCCGGCATCTTCCAGGCCAGTTCGATCGACATTCCGGTGCGCGACGCCGACATGGTGCTGACCTTCCGTAACTACCACAACATGACGCCGGCGACGCGCGCGCTGCTCAACAAGCAGGTTTTCCTGGCACTGAAGCCGGGTGGTGTCTACGGCGTCAACGATCACACCAAGCGTCACATGGAGCCTTACAACCCGGAAACCTGGCGCCGTTCCGATCCAGTGACGGTCATCAAGGAAGTGCAGGCCGCCGGCTTCGTTTTCGAAGACTATTCGCCGCTGCACTATCGCCCGGATGACATGTTGCAATACGACAGCCAGCGCGAGTCCATCAAAGGTTTCAGCGATCGTTACACGCTGCGCTTTCGCAAGCCGCTGAAATAGACTCGGCGCGACGGCGGGCAGGCCCCATGAATCGCCGCCTGTTCGTCGTCGCGTTGTTAGTGCTTGCCGGGCTACTGCTGCCGCTGCTGCTGCCCGAGGCGATACAGGCCGACGGCCGGTATGACCGCAGCGCCCTCGCCAGCGGTGAGTGGTGGCGCCTGCTGAGCGCGCATGTCGTGCATCTCGGCGTGCGGCACGCGCTGCTCAACGCGGCAGCCGCCGCGATACTGGTGCTGCTTGTTGGCCATGCGCTGAGCGCGCGCGGCTGGCTGGTCGTCGTCCTTGGCAGCATGATCGCCATCGATGCCGGCCTGTGGTTTGGGTCGCCGGCGGTCAGTTGGTATGCCGGCGCCTCCGGCGTGCTGCATAGCGTCATCGCGGCCGGTGGCCTGGCACTGGCGAGCTTGCGCGACTGGCGCGGCGGTATTTTGTTAGCGCTGCTGACCAGCAAACTGATTTTTGAGCAGTCTATATCCGGCGACCTGGGCTTCGCGGGCGGCTTGCCGGTGGTGCTGGATGCGCACCTGTACGGGGCGTCAGGCGGCGTGGTTGCTGTAGTTGGCCTGTACCTCGCGCGGAAACGGCAGCCAGATCACTAACAGGATGTGACCGATCTCCTGCTCGGCGCTGCTGGTAAGGGCCTCGCTCGCGTGGTCGGCGATCATGCGCGCGAAATTCCGACAGAATTCGCGGGATGCTACGAACGCAGAGTGGTTGCGTAACCGACGGCGCTGCTCGGCAGCGACGAACTTTTTGCAGAATGTATTTGGAAATATTAAATATTTGGAAATGCCTGGAGCGTCGGTTTGATGTTGAATTTGATCGGCATTTCTATGGTTGGGGTTGCAGTGTTAGGAGTAAATCCACGCCAAATATTGCGAAGTGTGTAGTCGCATAAATAGTAGTTAGGCGTCAAACTTGAAATTGGTCATACCTTGGTGATACTATCCGGGTATGAAGATCGCCATCTCAGTGCCGGACGAGGTATTTGAAGCCGGAGAACATCTGGCACAGCAACTGAAATTGTCTCGTAGCCAGCTCTATTCAGATGCATTGGCGGCGTACCTAAGCGAACGGGGCGCTGCGGCGGTTACTGCTAAATTGAACGCCATCTACAGTAAGGAAGACTCCAGCTTAGATCGATCATTTGCTCGCGCTCAGTCTCAAGCGATAGTTGATGACACGTGGTGAAGTATGGTGGGCGGATTTGCCGCCACCAACCGGATCAGGTCCAGGATTTCGCCGACCGGTGCTAATCGTGCAATCCAATCTATTCAATAGCAGTGGAATTAAAACCGTTGTGGTCGCGGTAGTTACGTCGAACCTCGCGCTGGCAGATGCCCCAGGCAATGTACGAATCGGGAAATCTGATTCCGGTCTGCCCAAGCCATCAGTGGTCAACGTTTCTCAGATACTTACCGTGGATCGGGCACTCTTCAGACAACGGATGCGCACGCTAGATTCCGACACGATGCGCAAAGTAAATGACGGCCTCAAACTCATGTTAGCGGTTTGATGTCTAACAATCCGCTGCACCGCTTGCGGCCCCGGTAGCATAATTGGCGAATGGGCGAGCGGTCACCGGGACTCCAAGGCGACATGTCAGCAAACCTGCCTCTTTCACTTGTCATTGGCTCGGTGGTTTGTTGCCTGGGCGCGCTACCGATCTACTTCGACAAGCACGTTCCGTTCAAGGGTAACGTCATCGCAGCCAGTACTATGCGGGGCGTTCTCGTGGCACTGATGGTCGCTCAATCCATCACACTGCAAACGTCTTGGGCCGCATCGGCCGGATACGGTGCGCTCTATGGGCTTCTGACCGCAACTGTTGTGGTTCTATCCAAAGACTCAAAGTTACTGATGCACGCCAAGTACATGCTCCCTTCTGCTGTTGTAACTGGCACAATAATTGGAGCGCTGATTGCCAAGCTCGCGACTTAGAAGTCTAAGTTGCGCAGTCTCAACGGGCTATTCCTATTATCGAATTGTCCACACGTCATAAACTGCGCACAAATCAACCGGAGACAAGGAATGCCCACGGGACACGTCCAACTGCATCGCGTACTGCGCGCCAAACCGGACAAGATATTTCGCGCCTTCCTGGATGCCGATGCCATGTCAAAATGGCTGCCGCCCTACGGATTCACCTGCAAAGTGCACCATCTGGATCCCAGGGTCGGCGGCAGCTTCCGGATGTCGTTCAGCAATTTTTCGACCGGCCACGGCCATTCGTTTGGCGGAGAATATCGCGAACTGGTGCCCGGCAAACTGCTCCGCTATACGGATAAGTTCGATGATCCCAACCTGCCTGGCGAGATGGAAGTAACCGTGTCGCTGCGCCAGGTTTCGTGCGGCACCGAAGTGTCGATCGTCCAATCGGGCATACCGGAAGTTATCCCAACCGAAATGTGTTATCTCGGTTGGCAGGAATCCCTGCTCCAGCTGGCTAACCTCGTCGAACCCGACATACCAGGCTAACAAGGCAGCAACAGATGCCCGCACTGTTCTTCAATCACTTCAACCTGCGCGCCGACCGCGAACTGGTCGGCAAGCTGCGCGACTTCTACGTTGCGGTGGTCGGCTTGCGAGTCGGACCTCAACCGGCCTTCAACTTCGCTGGCTACTGGCTGTATCTCGGGGACCTGGCGGTCCTGCACCTGGTGGAGGCGTCCGATGCTCCCGGCGCCGGACACACCCGGCACGGCAGCTTCGATCATGTCGCCTTCAGTTGCTCCGGTCTCGCGGATTTTGAAGCACACTTTCGCCGCACCGGCGTGAGTTATCGGCGCACGCTGGTGCCGGGCACGGACATCGTGCAGCTCTTTGTGCAGGATCCGGCCGGTAATGGCGTTGAGCTCAATTTTGCAGCCAGTGACGCCTAACACCGCTGCGCCGCGGCACTGAGCGCTGACTACCTGGTGACGGCGCCAACGTTGCGAAACACCTTCGGATCAAAGCGACTGTCATCCTCGAGCGCGCGGAACAGCTTGTCGACATCAGGCCGGCGCCTGGTGTCGGGGCCGGAATCCGCCATGAGCAGCACCATCGCCATTGCCGCCTGCTCCGCCGACGCGTAGTCCGGGAACTCGCCACGCTGCGCCGCTGCAACCAGCGATTCGAGCATCGCCCTGGACTGCACTGCCACAAAATTCATTCCGGTAATTTCGCTGCTGCCCGCAGCTAACACGCGCCGCAGGTTCTGCTGCGCGGTTGCAAGCTGTTGCGCATTGTTCAACGACTTCTGCCACTGGCGCGTCGCAGCGCGCAGCTGCTGGGCGATCGGTCTTTTTGCGCCGTCGAATGCCGCGATCAGCACGCGCAGCGCGCTGTCATCGAAACGCAGGCTGCCTGGCGCAAGGTCGTCAGCTTGCGGGCCGGCCCAGGCTTCGACACGCATCTGCCGGTGGCATGCGTAACAGTTGTAGACAGCGAATTCCGGCATGGCGCCCTCGCCCTTCCCGTGCGCAGCAATCAGATCGAGGCGCAGAGTGGCGGTTTTGACCAGGCCGAGAAGCCAGGTGCGGGTACCGTTGGCGGTGTCGCTGTTGCGTCGATAGTGCTCACGACCCCCGCTGGTGCGCCAGATCTCCGTGAAGGTGTCGAGCTCGAATGAAAGGCGCGGATGTCCAGCGGCCATCATGGTGTGGCTCGCAAAACGCGAACGGCTGCCAACGTGACAGTTCATACAGACTTCGGCGCGCGTCTCGGGCCGATCTAGCGCTACCAGACCGTGCGCAATGTTAGATGCATGCGACTTGTCGGCGCCGGCGTGATGTGGCGCGATCCAGTTTGACGCGGAGCCATGACAGGCTTCGCAACCGATGCCATCGTCGATCTGCAATTTCGGCCCGCGATCAGCCCGGCGCACGTAATCGGTGTGGCAGTCGAGACAGACTTTCTCCTCATAGGCGGCTCCGAGCCCGAGCCGTGTCGCGATGACGCGCGACTTGGCATTGCGCAACGTCGCATAGGCCCTGGCGTGCGGATCAAAGTTCAGCCAGGTGATGTACTCGTTCTGCTGCACGTGCGTGGCGGTGAGCGGTTTCGCGGAGCCATGGCAGAAACTTTGCGCGCAGCTTGCGACGCCCAGCCTTTCTGCATGGGCGACCCCAAACACCGCGCCGAACCCGATCATGCACAGCATTCCGACGGTCCAGCGCTTCATGGAGCGGCTCCTGTCAGGTCATCGACGAACCACGGCTGTCCTGCGCTGTTCAGGTACATGCGCTGCATCTCCGGCAATGTGAATGGTCGGGCGCCACGCCGCCCGAATACGCTGATCTGGCCGCCGGTTTCGTCTACCGCGCGGTCGCGTTCCAGCGGCCGGGACAACGACAGCGCCGCGCCGCGCGTGGCGTACTGCGCGATGAGTTCGGGCCTGGGCTCGGGCGCAAAGCCATAGAAATTGGGTTGCGACTCCGGGCTTGTTAGTTGCACCACCTTGAGGCCGCCGCCGCCGTCAGCGACGTACGCGAACAGCGAGGCGTTGGTGGTCGCAACGATCACATCCCGCGCGTCGCGCAGTGCGCCGCCCGCATTCCAGCGCTGATAGAGCCGGGGTTGCGTCGGCTTTTCCACGTCGATGATGGCCAGTCCCTCAGCGCCGTTGGCCACGTATGCATAGGTACGCGACACGAACAGCTTATACGCGGACTTCAGCGGCACGTGAGCGCCGTCGACGACCCGCGCCCGGCGCGGATCGGTGACGTCTATTACTGCAAGCCCGTTTCGGTCGGTGACAAACAAGTACCGGAACTGCTGCATGCTGGCGCGGGCATCGTCCAGCGGGACACTGGCGATCAGCAGCGGTTGCAAGGGGTTGGCCAGATCGACAACGACAATGCCGCGCGGCGTTGCGACATAGGCAAAATCACCGGCCACTGTCACGTGACGCGCGCCGCTGAGCGCGCCGCCTGGATTCCAGGTCACCGCACGCTTCAGGAAGTTGTTGCGGAATTCGCCGTCCTGCAGCGTGTTGATGTCAACCAGTATCAGTCCTTCGACTGCATCGCTGATGACCGCGTAGCTGTAGATCGCCTTGATGGGCTGTTCGAGATTGCGCGGCTGCCACTTCGCCGGCGCCACAGGCTGCGTGGTCGCAAGCGCGACACAGGTTGCGTTGCGTGATGCGATCGCTACACTCTGGCCGAGCGGCGAGAACGGCGCGGAAATAATTTTCTGACTGACGCCTTTGTTAGCCACCGAGGCAACGTCGTACACCCGGAATCCGCGCGGCCCCTCCGCGGCATACAGGTACTCGCCGCGCAACTGCACGCAGCCCGCCGGTCCGGCACTGATGTCGACTGCATGCTGCAGTTTCCTGCCGCGTGACTGGTGCTCCTGCCACCACTGCGGGTACGCGTAGCGCTGCAGATAGCTGCCGATCACAGCCTGTGGCTCGTCCCACTCGGTGACCTGCACGGCGGCAATGTTGCGCTCGGTGCCCACGTAGGCGTTGTAGCCCACGAAATTGATGAATTGTGTTCCCTGCCCCAGGGTCTGCGCCAGGATCGCATTGTTGTCACCGTTCCTGGCGAGATGGCAATCGCTGCAGGTCTTGGTTTCGACTTTGCGCTCGGTGTGCGGATAGTGGGCGTTCATCGCCTGCGAGCTGTAGCCGGCTGACGAAACGGGTGGCTGCTGCACGTAGATTTTCTCACGATTGGCGTTAGTCGAGGAAAGCACCAGCGCCGACGATGAACGCACCGGCGCGATCTTGCCGCCGTCGGTGGGGCCGCGACGCCCGAGCATGAAGATCTCGTCGCGCGCCACCTGCGGATTGTAGGTCGCATAATTGCGTGTCTCGCCGCCTTCGTAGCGATGTCGCGCAGTTTTCCAGTTGGCCTCGATCGGCAGATGACAGCCACCGCAGCTGTTAGTCCAGGACGTGTGGCAGGCATAGCACTCCATGTTGTCGTCGCTGTGCGCGAGCATGGCGGCCGGCGCGGGCGACCCCCAGCGCTGCGATTGTGGATCGCGCGACATCAGCTTGGCGCGGGCAGCCTTCGGGTTGTAGTCCGGATCGCCCGGCGTGACGCTGTGCCGCACCAGTTTTACAACCCATTCCAGCCGCGGATTCAGCACCGAGCGCTGCAGCAGCCTGCCATCCAGCCATTCAAAGCGTTTGCGGCCATCGGGATTGCGCAGCGCCGCGAGGTTCAGGCCGTTAGGTCCCGCCGCCGGCCCGGAGGTCCGCAGTGTCGGCAGCGCGGTCGCCGTCCCGTGGCAGTCCCGGCAGTCGATTTCCACCGCGGCACCGACCTCGCCATAGATATGACCGTTGCCATGATTGTCCTGTGCGAAATGGCAATCGACGCATTGCATGCCAACGTCGACGTGCACCGAGGAAAGATGCACGGCCTTGGTAAATTTTTCGGGATCATCGTAGGCGACCCGATTGCCGATCGCATCGAGCAGATTGCCGCGACGATCGCGCTTGTACACCGCACGGAAATTCCAGCCGTGACCGTGATAGTCCGCGAACTGCGTGTCCCTGGCCTTCGGGTTGACGTCGGTCCAGACGTTTTTCAGGAACTCGAGATCGGCCCACAGACCGCGCGGTGCCGCCCCTTCCGGATTTCGATCTAACACGCTGCGCATCTGCTCGGCCGAAGGGAACTGCTGCTGCTTCGGCCACATCAGCGGCGCATCGGATTCGTAGTCCCACATGGTGTAGCCGAGCATGCTGTTCATGAACATGTTCGGCTGATGCATGTGGCATACCATGCATTGGCTGGTCGGAATGGCGCGCGTGAACGTATGCTGTAGCGGGTGGCCTGGTTCATCACGCGGAATTGTCGGGTCAGCGGTCTGCGTCGTGCCAGTGTGCCCGAACGCCGCGTACGGCCCCGAGTGCAGAGGATCGCGATCGTTAGCATAGACCACATGGCAGCTGCTGCAGCCCGACGAACGATAGTCCCCCGGTTGATCATTGGTGCCGAGGAACCACATCAACGGATCATTGAGCCGCGTCTTGTGAATATTGAGAACCGGCACCGCGATGCGCGCACCCGTGCCCGGGCCGCGCGCGCTCTGCCTGATGTCCGGGCGTCCCGGCTCCTCGAGGCGTTGCAGCTGCCCTGACACATTCGGCAATGCGACCTCGGGAAAGGTGTTGAGGATGTTGCGGCCGCCGCGCTCGAATACCCGAAACACGTCAGCGGGCGCGAGATTCTCCCAGCGTGGCAGTGGCGCGAGGGTGCTGACGATGCCATGTTTTTCAGCGTCTTCGGCCGAGATCGGTGGCCCACGCAATGCGGCTGCTGCGCCCTCACGCGTGTATGCCTCGCCGATGATCGCGCTCTTGAACGGCAGTAATCCGTTGTTATACGCGGCGCCTTGCCAGAACATCGCGCTGGTCGCCATCAGGCTGCGCTCAGCGGCTTCCACAATCGGCAAGTGGCAGGATCCGCAGGTCTCGCGCGCGACGCGCAGATCACCGGGATTGATGAAGCGGATGAATTCGGGTGCTTCGCGATTCAGCAGTGTGTAGCTGCGCTCGGGTGTGGCGCTGTTAGCGCGTCCGGTCTCCGTATAGCCCCATTCACGCGCGAAGCGCGGCAGCACATGAGCTGCATCCCGGACGCGCCGAAATTCGGGGTCGCTGTTACGCGCGGCCATGGCGAGCTGCTGCGAACCACCGAGCCAGAGTTCTCTGGCATTGCCGCCATGGCAGTCGCTGCAGCCGAGCACGACCGCCTTGCTCGCATGCATCGTCGCCTGCTCGGTTGCCGTGTGGCAGGACAGACAGCCGCGACTCTTGTCGAGAGCCGCACCGGCATCCTGGTTTTCAGGAGCGTTAGCCGTGAGCGCGCCGGCGGCGGCATAGTCGCGAGGGACCGCATGCGGCTTTTCACTGGCGTAGCTCGCAGCGCTTGCGAACAGAAACAACAGGCCGAGCAAATGGCGGGTGTCAGGCATGGCTAATACTGCAATACCAGGTTGCCGAGTACGGAATACGCGAGGTCACCGCCATACAGCGCCTTATAGCCTGCGCCCGGGATCAGGATGGCAGCAGAGAGCCGGACGACGACATTCTGCGTTGCGAACGGTCGCCACGTGGCGGCGGCGGAGAGATCGAGCCCGATGCGCCGCTCGATGCCGGCCTGCGCCCGCGCGACTTCCAGCACCGTCGTATCCACGAAACCGAGTTCGTTGATGTTCATCGAAACCCGCAGCTGCGGCGTCAGGTCCAGATCCGCACCGATCCCCAGCAGGGTCGTGCCGGGATTGGTGAAATTTGATTGCCCATACTCCCTGGACGCGCGCAGCGAGTTCAGCAGGCCGTTGCGTGAAGACAGCGCGACACGCCCACCGCCGATCAAAGGCACGGGCTGGCGGATCCAGAAACTGGTGTCGGCACCGGCGAACAAGGGATTCTCATTGATGGCGTCGAAGCCGGTGGCAACATCATCGAAGGGATTTGCATCGGCACTGGCATATAGAAGCGAGCCGCGCACCCGGATCCAGCTGAAATCACGTGACAGCTCGGCGGCAAGAAAACCCGCGCGGATGTCCTGCGCGAGGTAGGTGAACACGCCATGATCTTCCCGGCCGAATGCTAAGTAGCCACTGGCGGTCAGATTCCAGCGCGCAAAATGGCCATCGCCGCTCACGCCGAGATAGGTGACACGATAATTGCGCGGCTGCTCGAGACCTAGCGACGCTGGTCGTTGCAACACGCCGTGATCGTCATACTGCACACGGCGACCTTCGCGATTGATGTTATGCGCCAGGGTCGCCTGCGTCGTGAAGGCCGGCCGCGGCCAATCCTGGACGTAGAAATTCGCGATGACCAGGTCATCCTTGCGCAGCGCCGCGAGTCCTCGCTGTGAAAAATCGTTGAGCCCGGTGGTCGCATCCTTGTCAAAGCGCCGCAACCAGCCGAGATTGTATTGGTAACGATTGTTGTGGCGCGTACCAAAGAACCGCAGGCCCAGCGGTGAATCGTTGAACAGGAAGCCGCGGAAATCGCTGGTAAACGGCTGCACCCCGATGCGCAAAGAATCGAAGTCATAGTGCTCAGAGACGTTTCGCAGATGCTTGTCGAAGAACAATCCCTGGATACCTAACACGGCTTCAGTACGGCTGGTGCCGAAATCGGGATTCGCCTTGACAAGTCCGCGCTCGCGCGTCTGGACCCGCGCAATATTGAAAACGGGAATGAAACGAAACTCGTAGTCCGGCGGCTTGAAGACTGTGTCGCCCTTGTAGACGACGATTTCGGCCAGCAGGGTCTGGGTTTCGATCCACTGCGCGCCCGCGCCGAAGACGTCGAGGCTGCCCTGCCGCGCCGTCACCGGCCCGCCAACCGGTACCGGAAAACGCCGTGCCTCAACCAGCGTGTCCGAGATACCTGTCAGGCTAACAAACCAGTCCTTGCCAAACGCCGGTCGGTCGCCCTTGAGCCAGTTGTTGCCATGGTAGGGATCCAGCAGGTTCTCGGGATAGCCGAGTGCGGAAACGATCCGCCAGCGATCGGGCACGAGCACCGCGCCGGGCGTCGTGGCCGCTTCGGGCGGCGGCAGGCGCTGCGGGTCGCAGGGCGTCGGCTCGAATGCGCCCGGCGTTGCGGTCGTGCTACGGCGATTGGGATCCGCGGGAACTTCCGCAGGACACCGGTCCGCTGCCTGTGACTCCAGTGTTAATAGCGTTAGCAGCGCAAGTGCCAGAGGCAGCCGGCGTTCAGCGGCCATCGCAAACCCCGCTCGCGTTGCTGTCGAGGTAAGGCGCCGCCGGACAGCCTACATAGCGCAAGCGGGAACCTTGCGGCAACAGCCGATCGGCGCGCAGATCCAGCGGCGCATTGCCAATTCCGGCGACCCCTGATTCATCGACGCCTAACAAAGCGACCATATCGTCCTGGTCGATGCCATCGCCGGACACACCCAGCGCGCCCACCAACTGCCGGCCGCGGTAGATCGGCACGGAACCTGGAAAGATCTGCATGCCGTTTGCGACAGCGGCGATTGCGCCGGAATTCGCAAACGCAGTGTCGAAGCCGCCGACACCACTGCAATTCGCCGGCACATCCGGGGCCGCTCCCAGCACGAAGGCGACATGCTGGATGATCGCGTTGTGCACCAGGTCAAGCTGCAGGCCGGTACTGAACGGACTCCAGTTGGCGAAATTGCGTGACAACGGCGCGGCGGTGTTGCCATCGACGCCATCCGGATAAAACGGCCGCGCCAGGTTGCCCAGCGCCCGCGCCGTGAATGCAACCTGCCCATCCGCGAGCGCTGCGGGCAGCGCGAGAAAACTGCGCAGTTGGGACACGTAGGCGCCGGGCGCCTGCCGGCTGCGCACGCTCAGCCCGCCATTCAGGAACACTGCATCGGGTAAGGCATTAAGTGCAGCCGCGGCGGAAGCGCCAGAGAAAAATGCTGCGCTACGCGCTTTCTGCACGGAGACATCGATGCCAAACACCGGCGCATCGCGCGACCGGGCAATGCCCAGGATCACGCCGGCGCTGTCAACCAGCGCGACGCTGACGCGCGCGGGCGTGCCGAGTGGCTGGCGAATCTGTGCACGCGCACGATTCGCAACCCGCAAGGCGCTGCGCAACACGGCCTGTGATTCGGTAATGTTCAGGGCGCCGCTCGTTTCAGTGCCTGCTCGCGGCCGATAGCGTTCGTTGTTAGCCGCATCGACCAACACGAACGCGTCGAGTCCGCTGTAGTCGAGCGTGTCGGAGCGAATGCCTGAAGCCGCACTCGTGAACGCGAGACCTGCGTGGCTGGTACCGTCGCTGTAGCCGGGAACCGCAATCAACGTGCCGACCGTGGCCGTCAATGTGGCAAACGCCGGCGCATTCACCGGCACAGACACCAGATCGGCGGATTCCGCATCGCTGAATCGCAGGGTCTTGCCATCGGCGGTAATGCGATCTGCGCGACGATCCTCGGGCGCGGCAAGTCCAAAGGCCGCGGCAAACGCAATCTGCTCATCGAGGTCGCGGTCGCGATCCAGCACATCTGCATCGTAGCCATAGAATCCATCCGCCAGCACGCCGACGCCGCCAACAGGCGTGCCGTCTTTGTAGAGCGGAAAACCGCCGGGATCCGCGGCCAGCCCGAGCGGTGAGCGATGCGGACCCGGTGTCGCTGCCGCGCCACTGGCGCGAGCGGCGACATCCGAGCACGGCAACTGCGAGAACTGCACGCCTAACAAAGGGCCGCCGGGCGTAAGCAGTTCGCCGGGATTGAAATGCTCCTGCACGATCTGGCTGGCGGTGCGGGTACTGAACGCGTTGCCCTCGCTGGACAGGTACGCTCCGGTGATCGCCTTGGCGATGGCGCCGAGGCTTGCGGGCACGATGTTGACGCCTTCGAGACCGCCCGTGACGGCGCGCCCGCCGATGTTCGCCTGGATACTGGTAATAGTCATCGTGTTAGCAGCACCGGCCATGCGATACACGGCCAGTACATTGCCGACCCGGTCCACAACCGCGATTGTCGCGCGCGCATTGCGCGCCTGCGCCTCCGCCACCGCTTGCGCCAACACGCGCTGCACATCGCTCACGGCGAGAAAGCTCGCGGCGCCCGCGCACGATCCGCTGCATTCCCGCGCCAGCGGTGCTGTTGCCGGATCGATCGGCGTACTGCCGCCTCCGCAGGCGGCCAGCAACACTGCAGCGGCAACGAGTCCTGTCAGCAGCAAGCCTTGTCGTCTAGTCAAAATCATCGCTGCCGTGCTTTGGCTGTTGACGCAGCGCGCTCCGGGCCTGCTTGCCACAGCGGGTACTGCGTGCTGTGGAAATCGTGGCAGCTGGTGCAGCTGCTTGCGATCTGTGTGGACGCGGCCGAGTGCGGGCCGGCGTGGCATGCGCGGCAGGATTCGATCGGCGGCATCAGCATGTCGGTCGCGTGCCTGGACTTCTGCGCGGCGTGACAGCTCTTGCAGGGTGTCAGGCTGGTTGCATGGGCGGCGTGACTGAACCTGGCCTTCGGCATCCAGACCGCACGCAAGCTCACCGGTGTCACAGTCCAGGTCGATGCGGCCTTGCCACGCTGCACGTCATGACAAACAACGCAGGCGCGGCGTTCTAACAAATCGCGCGCGGTGATCTCAGCCTGCGCGCGGGCGCGCGCTAGTACCCGTGCGCGTTGCGCGGCACTCAGATCGACTCCCGGCCGTGCCACCTTGCGAACCGGCCGTGCGGTGTTCAACGCATCCGGATAGCCCTGCAGGTACTCGGATGAGTAGTACTCAAGCAAGGACTCGAGCACGATTTCCGGGCTGGCGTGCGGCACATTGCGCTCCGGTGCACGTGGATCGAACGACAGGGAGTGGCAGCGCTGACAGTGACGCTGCATCGAAATCGCTTGAAAACGCGCGCCGCCCGCCTGCGGTTCGTGGCAACCGGCACAGGTCATGACTTCGTTGCCCGTGGTTGTCTTGATGCCATTTGGATTGAGATGCACATCGTGCGGGAACTTCACATGCGACTCATCCCGGATGCGTGCCGCCGCGAATGCCGGATGCTGGCGCAGGAAATCCGCCACCGGCCCGGATCGCGCCGGGTGCTGGGGGTTTGCATGGCAGCTGACACATACCTGTTCGTCGTTGCGCACCAGTGTCGAGGGCTCGTCATGTTCGCGATGGCAGCTCGCACAGTGCGTCATAGCTAACACGGGCAGCTGACGATTGTCCGGCGGCGCGTGTCGATGCAGCGACGCCGCGTGGCAGGTGAGACAGGCCTGGTCGGTGACGCGCGCGAATGGCCTCTCATGGCAGGACTCGCATTTCGCGCTGAGATTGGCGTGGGCTGTGTGCAGCGGACCGGACTGCCAGGCGTGATCGCTCGGCAGCACAGTCGGGCGGGTCGGCAACGGTGCGCCGGATTGTGGCGAGCTCAGCCAGGGCACCAGCAGCGCTCCAACCAGCACTGCAATCGACAGTGCCCAGGCCCACGGCTGCATGCGTGCACCCACTTCCGCCAGCGTGAGCAGCAGCGCCGGCGCCTCCACCGCGCGCGTATCGACGCTGTTATCAAGTTCAAAGGTGAACGCGAGATCGAACCCTGCGGGAGGCGCGATGAGCTTGAGAACATTGGCGCCGATCTGCAGCGCATCGCCGACCGCGAGCGGCGCATCCCGGCGCACCGTGCCATTGACCAGCACACCGGTCAATGCCCGGCTACTAACAAGAAAGCGCCCGCCGACGCGCACGATACGGGCGTGTTCAAGCTCGACGCGCCGATCTTTCAGATTGATGACCTGATCAGTGGCGCGGCCCAGCGTGATCACCTCGCCATCGAAGATCCGGTCGCGCTGCAGGGCGGCGCCTCCTGGGCCGCGACCGACAAATCGGATCAGAGCACGCATACAGGTTGCTCGTGCCTCACCAGTACAGGAACACGCTGAGCACGTGCGCGATCAGCGCCGCGAGCAGGCCGAATGTCACGGGCACATGGACGTACAGCCATATTTGCAGCCAGGCTTTGAGCTGCGCGTCACGCCGGAGCTGCTCAAGCAACACGCGCCGCGCAGCGGCAAGCGACATCAATTCGGTCAGTGCCTGCGTCTGTGCGCCATCGGAGCTGCGCGACAAGCGCTCAGACAGGAAGTCAATCACGGCGCGCTGACCCGGATTCATGACAATGCTTGCACCACCGCCCGCAGCACCAGGCAGCAGCACCTGCGAGCGATCCGCGCCGCGCAGCAAGGCCAGGACGCCGTCGCCAAGCCGCGTACGATCGCGCGCGCTCTGTGCCAGGTCGCGATATTCCGGCGGCAATCGGCCCGCAACCCGCAGGCTGCGCGCGTCAATCTCCGCGAGCTGCCCGGTCAGCTGAGCGCGCGTCAGGCTCGCGCGGTTGGCCGACAATTCGCGCGGGTAGCGCACGTACAACACCACGCCAACGACACCGCTGGCGATTACCAGGCACATCAGCACATACGCCAGCGTGTGCACGTTCCAGCCAAACTGAAAACCGGTATGCAGCGTGACGATGACCAGCAGGGCAAGACCGAGATAGACATGCGCCGACACCCAGCCCTGCAGGCTGCCTAACGTCGAACGGTAACTGCGTTTGCGCAGACCCAGCGCCGCGAGCCACAATATCAGCGCTGCGCCGATGCCACCGAGTGTGTAGCCGAGCCAGGTGCCGCCGTCATGGGGCTCAGCATCATCCTGCAGCGCGTACGCGAGCACGCAAATCAGTACCAATGCGACTGCGATCCACAGGAATCGCTTGCGGCGGTAAGCGAGCAATGACTCGTGCATGGCCTAGACCGACCGCGCTGCGCGGCTAACGAACTCGACGAACTTTTCCGGACTGACGCGAATTGCCGCACCGGTCGGACAGGCGCGTACGCAGGCTGGCCCGCCCGCCTGTCCGGAGCACATGTCGCATTTGACCGCTTTCTTGGCATCGTCCTTGCTGCCGGACGTTTCCATGTGAATAACGCCGTACGGGCAATTGCGCTCGCAATTGCCGCAACCGATGCAATTGTCGCCAATGAATACTTCGCCGTTAGGTGCGCGCCGGATCGCATCCGGCGGACAGTCCTTCATGCACTGCGGATTCTCGCAATGCCGGCACGAGGTCGGCACATGCACGTGCGCGAACGTGGGTCCAGCCTCGCGGCCGAGACGGGAGGTTCCGTCATGTGTCGCGGCGCACGCCTTTTCGCAGTTGTCGCAACCGACGCACAAGGTTTCATCGATCAACAGGACGTCGGTGGCTTCGCCCAATCCCTGCCGCAGCAGAAACGAAATCAGGTCGCCCGCCTGCGGCTGGGATTGCATTTCGACATTCGCCGCGATGCGCTTGCGCACCGTGGCCTGTACCGCGTCACGCAGCCGGGGATTGCGCTCGAGCAACTGCGAGAAACTCGCCGCGTCGAGGCACACGGTCTCGGTCGGCACCGTGGCCTTCACGGTCGCACTGCGGCGCGTGCCGCCCATCAGGCCCATTTCACCGACATAATTTCCGGCGGCCAGATACGAGGTGACGACTTCGCGACCACCTAACATCCGCGAGATTGCAACCGACCCGGAACGCACCAGATGCAGCGTGTCCGCGCTGTCGCCCTCATGGAACAGGGCTTCATCGGTCTTGTAACGTTTCAGCTGCGCGCGGTCGGCAATCGGTTTCAAGTCCTCCTGGCTTGCTTGCGGCGCAAACGCGGCGCGAATCGCGCGGGCGATGAACTGCTGGTCCAGCACGCGCTTGACGGCTTCCACCGAGGACAACAACTTGTTGATTTCCCGGCGCGGCGATTCCAGCAGCACGCAGCCGGCGCCCGCGTAGACAGTGCCCGAACGGCGACGACCGGAAAGCAGCGATATCTCGCCAAAGAATTCGCCTTCACCGAGTGTCAGTCGATATCGGTCACTGTCGCCCAGTTCGATTTCAACCGAGCCCTGCACGATGACGTAGAAACTGTTGCTGTAGTCGTTCTTGCGGAAAATCACGCTGCCAGCCTGCGGCGCATGTACATCGCTGCCAAGCGCGAGTTCACGGAACATCAGCGTATTGAGGTCGCGGTACAAAGGCACGCGCTGTTGTATGAAGGCCAGGATGGCATCGACGTTCTGCGGTAGTGGCAGCCTGCGAAACTTTTCGACGAACAGCGGATGATCCGCCGGCTCGATTTTGTGGCCGAGGATGTACTCGACCACCTCAAAGCCCTGATTCATGGCCTGCTTGATCAGCGGATAGCCGCCCAGCGCGCCAATCACGTAGAGCCCCTGCACATTCGATTCGTACTGTAACGACAGCGCCGGCAGCGACGTCGGATCGGCACTCGGAAATACGATGCCACAGCTCTCGACAAATTTTCGCGGCGCAACAGCACCGATGCGCGCGATGACGCGGTGCGCCGGCAGGCGTGCCTGGCCGGTCGGAATATCAATGATGAACACGTAGGGCGCCTGCGCCTGCTCTGCCTCGTTAGCCAATTCAAGGGCAACGGCTTTGGAACTGTAGTAACAACTCATCGCAGCCGCATCGATCGCCTGCAGCACAGCGTTGCGATTGCCTTCCTTGGCGCGGTCGAACTCGGTGCCGGTGTTCAGCAAGGTCACGCGATTGTGGCCATGCAAGCCAAGCGCATTCTCGAGACCGGCATCGCCAACACCGACTACGATGATGGCCTCATCGCGATATTCTTCCGGATCGTCGAGCTGGTACTGCACACAGGGCAGATCCTCGCCCGGAATGCCGAGCTGGCGCGGATTACCCTGCAACCCGATCGCGAAGACCACGGTCTCTGCAAGAATCTGCTCACCACCCGCCAGTGTGATGACGAACTCGGGACGCGCGCCGCTGATATTTGTAACCTTGGCGTTGTAGCGGACATTGACGTGGTGTTTCGCCAGGCCTTCGGTCCACGCGGCCAGCACCTCCTCACGACGCGCGGGGCCAAACACCAACGGGCTGCGCAGCGGCAGCACGCCAGGTTCGGCCATCACATGCTTGCGTTTCTGAAAGCGCTGGATTGTGTTTGCCGGCGCACCGCTCTGCTCTAGCAGCACGTGTGACACGCCGAGCTCGGCGGCATGCGTCGCCGCTGAGAGCCCGCCGGGCCCCGCGCCTATGACGGCTATCTTGAAGCGCTCGCTCATCTGCGCAGCGTCATGGACGGGCGACGAACGCGGCAACTCCATTGACCGAGCTCTGAGTCTGTTGCTCGGTCATCTCGAAACTGAGACCGACGCCGTTAGGTACGCCCGCCGGATCCTGCGGACCGGTGAAGAACCCGTTGAATGAACCACTGGCGGGTAGCGAGAAGTTGAACTGTGTGTCCGTGAATGTACCGTTCAAATTGCCCGAGAACAGGTTAGTGCCGCCGGTAATTGTGCCATTGCCGGCCCCCAACCAGGTGGAGTTTGCAAAGCTTGCATTGATCGACGCTGCAACCGTGGCGTTGGTAAAATTTGCGGCAAAGGTCGCGCTGTTGAGCGTACCCACCTGGTTCTGTTGATCGGTCGGATTGCTGTTGCCAATCCAGGTGTAAGTGGCACTGCCCGTGCTTGGCAGCACGGGCGCATTGGCGTTGTCAGCCGACATGATGTAGTGCAGGCTCTGCTGCGAAAAGTTAAGCAGCGCCCCATTACCGGAACCTGGTGGTGTGGTGACCGAACCCGCGCCTCCCGCCCATCGTCCCCAGCGCAGCATGCCGCGCAGATCAAATCCAGCGTCCGCGGTCGAGGCATCGCCAATATCAAACTCGCCTTGCAAGGGGACCGAACCTACTCGCGGGACGAACGCACCGCGAAACCGCGTCAGGTTGAATCCGCTGCGGACAAATTCGGCAGCGGCATTCGATGTGGTCGTTGGACTGCGTGTATTCGCGATCGAGAAAGCGATGTCGCGCCGCTGCTGTGCTGGCGGCGTGAGGGCGTTACCACCGCCTCCCGGGTAACCACTGCCGGCAGACGAGAACACGGCCGCGCCGCTGACATTGCCGATCGATGCGACCTGCGGATCGACATACCACGTGACCGCGGCGCCTAGATTGGCGGGCCCTAGGGCGCCCGGTACGACGATGAAGCCGCTGTAGGCTCCCGCGACAACGGCAATATTGCCGACCACAACGCTCTGCAGGCCCGCGCTGAACTCACGACTGCCCGGGACAAAGCCGCCACTGTTAGCTGCGTAGTAGGTACGGCCATCGATCGTTGCCAGGACGGCGAAGTCGAAGACCTGCCTGGTAAAATCGACCAGGAAACTGGCGCCGCCTAACGAACCGGCGTTGCCGCGCGTATCGGTCGGCGTGGTGTTGCCGACCAGCGTGAGATAGCCGGAACCCGCCGCCGGCAGCGTCGGCGCGCCGAGATACGCTGAACCGAGTATCCAATGCAGGCTCTGCGCCGCGAGATTCTGGGCTGCGCCAATTTGCAGGCCGGCCGATCCGCCCGACCAGCGTCCCCAGCGTATACCGGTACCGGCATCGAACCCCGTGTTTACGTTGCTGCTGGTATTGCGGCTATAGGTTTCCAGCTGCGAGCCTGGATTCAATGCCCGAAATTGTGTCACGTTGCCACTGGCGTCGACGACGTATTGCGCTGTTGGATTAAATGCCGCCGTCGTATACGGCCGCGATACCTGTCCTAACAGGTAACTCGCAAGCACGAAGCCGGCCTGCCGATTGCCTGGCGGCGGTGGTGGCGGCGGTGGCGCTCCCTGCCCTTGGCGCAGAGCGACGACGCCACTGACCGTGCCACGCAGTCCGGTCGCATCGGTCAGGTAGTAGCCAAAACCAGCACCGGCAGCCGCCGGTCCCGGAATTTGTGCCTCCACGAGAAAGCCGGCCAGCGAACCGCTGCTGCCGGTGACGCCATTGATGCGCACATCACTGAAGGTACCCGCAAACTGATTGCCGCCTGCTGCGATCGGCGCCGTGCCGGTCGCCCACCAGTTCGAGTTGGCAATGTCGAGTGCTAACGTCGCAGTCAGATTGCGATTGGTAAAATCGGCCGCCAGAAAGGCGCCGCCCAGCGTGCCGCTATTGCCCTGTGTGTCCGTGGGAGTGGTAGCACCTGCCAGGACATATGTGCGCGATCCAGCAATTGGCACCGCGAGCGGGCTAACAAGTTCCGGCCCGACGATCCACGGCAGGCTTTGCTGCGCCAGGTTCAACGTCTGGGGCGCAGCACCCGGCGTCGTGACAGTCGCATTGCTTGCGGTCCAGCGGCCCCAGCGAATTCCGGTTGTCACATCGATGCCAGGACTCGCCTGCTGCGCCGAGCCGATAGCGTAGTTTTGCAACGCGCCGCTCGGGGTCGCGAACCCGATCAGGTTGCCATTCACATCAAACAGCATCACGGACGAAAGCGTGCTCCCGGCATTGACCAACGGCGTCTGACCGCCGCCAAACGCGTACGCCAGCACACGCTGCGGTGGGTTGCCGCCTTTTGTTAGATCGACGGCTGCTCCACGCGGTCCCTGCGCGCTGATACCCTGATCCACCTCGTCGCTGGTCACGGGCAAGGGCGCAACGTCGGATAGTGTCCGCTCCGGTGGCGGACTGCGCCGGTCGGAAAAATCTGCCGGTTTGCTGAAGGGTCGTGCAGGTGTACGTGGACCATTGCCGGCCACTTCCAGTGGGCCGGCACCATCACCCAGCAGGAATGCGGGCGGCTGCTTCAGGCGCTCGATGGGTACTTCGTCGAGCGGGATAAAGGCATATTCGCCCGCGTTCAATTCGAGATCGAGGCCGCGACCCGCGAAATGAATCCGTCCCTGATCGACGCCGAGGTACAGTCCATTGCGGATCGGCTGGCCGGGCGCAAGGCCAGGCGCGTCATCGCAGTCGTCTCGACAGAACACCGCCGCCCAGATTGTGCCGCGAATGCCGAGCGTCCCAACGGGTGTGCGCACCTGGTACGCAGACGGATCCTGCTTGCCGATCGCGCCCGACACGCTACGAAAGCCACCCTTCTGCAGAGTAAAGAAGCTCTGTCCGTCCGCCGCTACGGCAGTGGCCTGCGCTCCGTTGCTAACGGCAGCCGGCAATGAAAAAGTGTCAATACGAAAGCTACTGCCGGCCCGCAGCGCATAGCGCTGGCCGTCGTTCATAGCGAGTTGCGCGCGTGATTTAACCGCAGTGACAATGGTGTCGCCGACATTGACATCGGCGCCGGCTGCGAGAACGCGCGGCCTCGGACCCTCGGCGGTGACCGTGCCGGAGACGAACACAGCCTTGCCGGCAGCGCCATGAGCGGCACCGATTGCAAACAATGCCAAAACAAGAAATATTCTTTTCATGGTCGACTCCGATCAGCGGAACGAGCGGCGCAGAAATACTGCCGCCTCAGTACGCGAGAATTCATAAAGAGCAACGCTTGAATCGTTTTGTGTATGCCGCAGTTGCGGACTGAGGCTCCAACCGACTGCCGGCCAGTTCTGGATATCAAGTCCAATGATGGCGACCGCCTGGTTGTCGCGACGATCGACACCGAAAAATCCAGAGCCGCCCGAGAAGTCGGCACGCTGATACGAAATCTCGGCGTACAGCGTGCTCTGTGGCCGAAGCAACATGCCGCCGAACAGACGCGCACCGTAACGATCATTCCCGTAGGGAGATCCGGCGAGTCGCGCGTCATCCTGGCCGGCGATCAGCGCTACGCCCAGGCGACCCGATCGATCGCCCAGATTGAAACGTGTCAGCGCTACGCCGCCTAACAGGCGGTCCACTTCCATGATCGCGAGTACCGGCTGCCGGTAGTCGACGCGGCCGATGCGCGCCAGGCCGGATATCTCCCAGTCGCGGGCGAAGCGCCGGGCGAGACCAAATTCGAGATTCGCCTGCAGCTGGTGATCTTCTCCGTCCAGCAGACCATAGAAGCCGTTGACGCCGATGCTGCCGCGCGTCTCACCGGACTTGAACAGCCAGGTGGAGGCGAGTGCCGCGATGGATTGATCGACAAAGGGCGCATCCGGGTTATGCCGATGCGAGAGGTGCACTGATGACGCGAGCCCTGAGCGCGCACTGAGCGCCACTGAATGGGCGAGCCCCAGGCCCGCCTCCAGAAAGGAAGACTGCTGTTCGATATTGCGGGTATTCAATGTAAAACCCAGAAACTGCGATTCGGCTGTCGAACCATTCGCATTACTGTCGTAGCCTGTGCCGAAATCGATGGCAGGCGTGAACCTGGAGCCGGCGACACCGCGCCCGCGACTGATCGCCTCGAGATACGTCTTGATCACCGCCTGCGTGCGCGGCGGCGGAGACTGCGTCAGCAGCGTCTGAAACTGCTCAGCGGCCGCCGCGAAGTCGCCCTGCGCGTACAACGCGCGCGCGTATTCCATACGCGCGCCGGAGAAACCGGGTTGCGCCGCCAGCACGCGTTCGAGCGGTGTCACGGCCGCCGCCGCGCGGCCGCTGTCGAGGGCCGCAATGCCTAACAGATAGTCGTACATCGGATCGCCGGCGCGATTGACTTCCTGTGGCAGGAGCAAGGCGTACGCTGCGGCGGAGTTGTGTTCCGCAATCAGCAATTGCGCCTGACCCATGAGCGGATCAGCGCCGGACTGTGCCTGCACCAGTGGCGCAACACATAGTATGAATAGCGACAGGCCAATGCGAAACTTGCTCATGCGCGAACTCCCTGCACCGCTACCCGCGGCGGCTGCACCTGAATCGTGTTATGTAGAATGCAGCCGCACAGCAGTGCGATGCAATATGTCAGCTGCAGGTAATGTTGGAAGTGAGAAGCCCATCACCGGGCCTGTGATTCAGTTCACAGTTTGCAAGTGGTGCTACTTCGACATGAAGACGTAGACGCCATCCCAGTCGGCCGGCGGCGGCGTCAGCTGGTACTGCGCAATCCGCTCGAGATAGACGTCGAGCAATTTCTCGGACTGCACGGCCGCAAGCTCGCGCAACATGTCTTGCGCTTTGGCGAAATCGCGGGCGCGATACGCTAACAAAGCCTCCTCGAAACGTTCAATGCGCAGGTGTTGTGTTTCGGTCAGCTCACTGGCGGCGCCCAGTGGTTCAAAAATCGCGACCGGCTCGTTCTTGCCTTTGACGCGCACCCGGTCCACTTCGCGACAGACGATGTCGCCAATGGCGGCCGCGGTCGGGGCGCTGATCAGGATGTCGATGCCATACTGTTTCGTCAGCCCTTCGAGACGCGAACCGAGGTTCACGGTATCGCCCAGCACGGTATAGGCCATGCGGAACTGCGAGCCCATGTTGCCGACATTCATCAGGCCGGAACTCACGCCGACGCCCACATGCACCGGCGGCCAACCGCGCCGCGCAAAATCGTCGCGTATCGCGGCCAGGCGCTGCACCATGCCCATCGCAGCGAGTACCGCATGGCGCGCGTGCTGCGCGTCAAGGAGCGGTGCGCCCCAGAACGCCATGATCGCATCGCCCATGTACTTGTCGATCGTGCCGCGCTGCGACTGAATCACCGCGGTGAGCGGCGTCAGCAACTCGTTCATCATGGCAGTGAGTTCGCGCGGACTGAGTTTCTCGGACAAAGTCGTGAAGCCACGCACGTCCGAGAACAGCACCGACATCTCGCGGCTCTCGCCCTCCAGGGAAATCTGCGCGTCGTCCGCGTCGAGCTCGCTGACTACGTCAGGCGGCACATACTGGCCGAAGAATCCCTGCAGGCGCCGCTTGCGGCGCGACTCGATGAAGTAGTCGTAATTCAGCAGCAGGAAGGCCGCCGCGGCGACATAAATCAGCGGTGTTGCGAGCGGCAACACCCAGCCGTAGAAACGAAACAACACCAGATTTCCAATGATCGCAAGCAGTGCAGCGCCGATGACCACCGCCAGCGCCTTGAGCGGACCCGCTCGCGCGACAATCAGAATCATCAGCAATGCCAGGATCGCCAGCGTTGTTAGCTCCAGCAGCAACGCGCGCGGCGGCACGGCGCGCACATTGCCATCGAGCAGACCCGCGACCATGTTCGCGTGGGCCTCAACGCCGACATACTGGTTCGCGACCGGCGTTGGCCGGATGTCGAGCAAGCCCGGCGCACTGGTGCCAATCAGCACAATGCGATCTTTCAGCACGCCAGCGTCGGCCTGTTTCGCGAGTACCTCAGACGCGGAGACGTAGGGGAAACTGCCCACGCCACCGCGAAACGGCGTCAGCGCCGCACCCTGCTCGTCGACTCGCGTGCGCACGCCCGCGAGTTCGATGTAGTCCAGCCTTTCCGCCGCGCTGCGCGCGCCGCGAAATCCGAACTGCAAACCTGCGCCCGCTTGCGACAGCCGCGCGGTCGCAAGCGCCAGCGATTCGTAGAGGTTCCCGCGATAGCGCTGCAGCAGTGGCATGCGACGCACGACACCATCGTCATCGACTAACGAGGTATTGAAGAATCCACCTGCGATCGCATTCTGTTGAAACAGCGCCAGATTGCCCGTGAAGCCGACCGCCTCCACCCACGGCACGCGCGTCAGCGATGCGCCGCTCACCGCGATCGGATCTGGAATGGCGCCGACCGTCCCGGGCTGGCCGCGGTCCAGTTTTGCCTTGAAGACGTATCCCAGTACGACATCGCGCGCGACCAGCGCCTCGGAAAACCGTTGATCGGCATCGAGCGCGCCGCGGCGGGCGTCAACCCACGGCGCAATCCGCGCATCGCTGGCAAAACTTTGCGACAGCTCCCGCAGCACATCGAGACCCGTTGCCTTCTCGGGTTCCGGAAAAGTGATGTCGATGCCGACCACTCGCACACCGTAATCATCGAAGAGGCGATCCAGCAGCTCGGCGATGCGGGTGCGCGACCACGGCCACTGCCCGACCGCCGCAAGGCTTCGCTCGTCGATATCCACAATGACAATTCGCGGGTCCTGATCCGACACCAGCGCCTGCCGTACGCGAAAATCATAGAGGTAAGCTTCGACGCGCTCGATGAGCCCGTAGCGCGTTAGCCCCAGGACATGCGGCAGTAACAGGACCAATGGCAACAGCGCAAGGCCAACGTGAATGAACGTACGGGTCTGCCGCCAGAACGGGCGCCTGCTCAAGGTCATGTGCAATTAGACCACGGCGCGGCAGTGATGAAGGTCATCTGCCAGGGAGCAAAATGCCCGAAACCGGGCAGTTGCAGGCCGCAAGGGTCTGGTCCGTCGCCTGCGCGCCGAATGTAGCCGATTTCTTGCTCGCCCCGGCGATGGTGGATGATCCCCTGAACTGCGCCGCGGGCGAGGGCCTCTTTCGCCTGATCGGCGATCATGCGCGCGAAAATTCAACGGCATTCGACTATATCGCCACCGAGCTCGCGGGATTCTACGAACGCGAGGTGGTAGCGTGACCGGTGGAGCTGCTCGGCAGCAACGAATAGTTATGCGAAATGTATTTCGCAATATTAAATATATGGAAATCCCTGGATCGCTGATTTGATGTTGAATTTGAACAGTATTTCGATGGTTAGGGTTGCAATTCGGCATAAATCCGCGCCAAATAATGCGAAGTGTGTATTCGCATAAATAATAGTTCAACTAACGCCGGAAGAGGCGCAGTAGCCTAACAGATGCTTTTTACGATGCCGACAGGCTTATCTGTACACACGCGTTGCAAATGGTGAATTTTGCGATTTGAAAATATATGCTACAACGAAGTCATTTAGGCTTCGA
>JANMYM010000015.1:0-162397 GCA_031382085.1 Gammaproteobacteria bacterium | reverse complement strand
GCGGGCGCAGCGCGCGGGCGTCGAGTTGCGATCAGCACCATCGCCACCGCCAGGACAATCAGGGCAATTCCCACCGGCAGCAGATAGCCCGAAGCCAGCGCTGCTAACACAATGGTGTACAGCAGCGCCTCCAGAGGACCGATCGCGATATATGCGACACCGTAGTCTGCAAGTACGGTGGAGTCGGAGCGCGTATCGACAATGCGCAGCAACGCAACACCGAATGGGATCGTCGCGACATTCCAGCCATAGGTAAAGATACCCGGCTCAAACCAGCGCTTGCTGTAAACGCGCGGCGCCACGATCAGCAGCCAGGCCACCGACAAAGCCAGACCTAACAATGAAAAGACCACGAGTGGCACAGCGTAGTCGATGACTATTTGGATGTTGATCGAGGCAATGCCAAATGCCACCAGGAAGTCCGACATCAATGAACCAATGCGGTTGGTGACCTGTGCATCGACATACTGCCCGACGCGCGCGGCATTGAGCAGGGATTGCAGCAGCCAGCCCAGCAACATGGCAACCGCGAATGCGGGCAGTACGAAATTCGCCGGCAGCAGTTCCCGCAGTTTCGGGAGGATGGCCATAGCAGCCCCGTAGACCGCGAAGACCAGCGCGAAATGCCAGGTGAGTGGTTCCAGCGCGATGCCGTTGACCGTGGCGCGACCGAGGGACGCCTGGAACGCGGTCGGAACGAAGGTAGCCTGGTCTGTGCTTTCCGCCGGTCCGTCGGCTCTCTGGGTCGCGACCCAACCGAACCGCTGCGCAATATTGATCAGGATCAGGCCGCCGAACACGGCCGCGAGGATGCCGATGGTGGCGAACGTGAACCCCACGCTGCGTGCCGGGGGCCAGTTGGGCAGCGCGTCCGCATAGGCGGCCGCGGTGCCGTGTCCACCGGCAAAGCCGGCGGGCATCATGAGTATGAATTCCGCTGGCAGGCCGATGAAGACATAGCTGACCAGCGCGACCCCGACGCACAGCGTCACGCCGTATTGCATGAGCTCAGACCCCATGCTGAAAAGAAACGACGTGCTGCTCGAGCGCAAGGCCTGCCTTGCGGAGCCGCCTTCGCGGTGACCCATGAGGAGCGTCGCGAACAGCAGCGTGATCAGCACGCCGGGATAGCTTGTTAGATTCGGATCGCCGCTCGCGTTGCGTGAAAACGGCAGCAAGTCGTAACCGCCCGGCCCGGCAATAAGGCCCAGAATGCCGGCGATCATGGCAGTGGGTATGAAGTATCGCGACAGCCACGGAATTGCCGCGCGCAGCAAGTGAGCCACGACTAACAGGGAGGAGACAAGGCCGAGATCTGTTAGCATGGATACCTCACTGAGTGACCACAGGCCTTGCCGGCCGACTGGCGGCGCGCAGCCGCTCCTGGGTCGGCGCCAGTCCAAACACCTTCTTGTAGGCGTGACTGAGATGCGCAGTCGAGCCAAAGCCGCACTCGACCGCTGCCTCGCGGATCGGATGCAGCGTCTGCCGCAGCAGCGCCTTGGCCCGTTCGAGGCGTCGCTGCAGGTAGAACGTCGTCGGCCAAACCCCCAACTGTTCGCGGAACAGGCGCTCGACCTGGCGGGCCGAAATGCCGACCCGCTGCGCGATGTCGCGCATCGGCAGCGGCACCTCCAGCGCTGCTTCCATCATTTCGACAATCTGCACCAGCCGCGGACTGTCGATCGCGTAGCGCGCCTGGATTTCAGTGCGCTGTTCTTCTTCCTCGCGTCGGATGCGCGGATGAATGAACTGCTCCGCCACGGCCAGTGCGAGCTTGGGGCCGCAGGCTTCGCTGACAAAATGCAGCATCATGTCGAGCGCCGTGGTGCCGCCAGAGCAGGTAAAGACATCGCGATCGAAGACATAGAGGTCGCGGCTCAGCTTCAGGGTCGGGTAGCGGGAGCGGAACAGGTCCGCGTATTCCCAATGCACGGTCATGCGGCGCCCGGCCAGCACGCCGGCGTCGGCGAGAACAAATGCTCCGGAGCTGATGGCGCCAACCAGGGCACCATGGCGGGCAAATCGTCGCAGGTGATGATGGATCTTGTGGTTGCGCCCGAATTGCAACGGCTCGAGTCCCGCGCAAACCACCACGATGTCCACCTTGGCCAGCTGCTCAAGCGGTTCATGGGCCGCGATCGGGACAGCATAGCTCGCCATGGCGGGCCGCCATCGACGGAACTCAGGCGCCATTCGAACAACTGGCGCTCGCTCAGCCGATTGGCCGCCCCTAGCGGTTCAACGGCCGATGCAAACGCCAGCATCGGAAACTGCGGCGCCAGTAAAAAGGCGAGACGGATTGGTCCGAGACGGGCGGCACTGATTTCAATTGCCTTCATGACAGATCGCCATCGTAATGTCGAGTTTATACAACGACTAATAATCAGGCGCGATGATCGCACATCCATACTCGCTGGCCGACGTCGCCAGCCAGTGCCAGAAGCTTGTGAAAAAACTGCGGGCGACGGCAATTCTGTAAACCGGGTCGACCGCAGTCTGCCAAAGTTGCACCCCGATGTGACTGGCAGATGTCAGTGCAACGTGGCCGACCTGGAAACTGGCTGGGTGCAGGTCGATGGGCAGGCCCTTGGCCAGCACATCACGGACCCTGGGACCGACGACCTCCAGCACCACGCGACTGTCGGTCTGTTCAAATACGGCAGCCATGCCGGCCACGCTTGTTAGCAGACCGTCCATGCCGATGGCAGCAGACGTGGACTCGATCAACCAGTGCCCGGGCCCCGACCAGATGAAGCTAACACCCTGGCGGGACACAAAGCGTGGCGTCAATGGCAGCGGGACTCCGAACGCGCGCTCGGTGGCGGCGGACAAGGTCGGGGTCTGACCGGGCCTCGCAATCATGCTCGCGAGCAGTCCGCAGGTGTGTTCGCGCACTACCAGGCCTGGCGGACCGCCGAGCCTGCCAATGCGGCCCGGGGTGAAGGCAAACGCGTCTGCATCAGCCACGAAGCCGCTCTCCCTGTGGGTCGATAAATACCGGGTCGCAAATGTCGACCAAGGTCTCGCGATTACGCAGCGGGTCGCAGACGCGCAGGCGTTCGCCATGGCGCTGGCGGCCGTTAGCCAGGAAACCCAGCCCGACCCAGTGGCCCAGCGTGGGCGAATAGGCGGCCGAAGTCACATAGCCCTGTTCGTTAGCAGCTGTGACGGGGCTGCCGACGGGCAGGAAATGCGCGCCACTTGCAAGCCGCAACGCGCGGTCGACAGGTTTCAGCCCGACAAGCTGCGGGCCTGCCGGTTCCTGCAGGCTTGCGCGGCGCGACATCACCGCGCCGATATAGTCTTTTTTCGTGGACAGCATGCGCCCCAGACCGAGCTGCTGCGCGGTCGTGCGACCGTTCAGTTCATTGCCTGCGACATGGCCTTTTTCGATGCGCATGACCCCGAGGGCTTCGAGTCCGTAAGCGATCACGCCCAGATCGGCGCCTGCTGCGAACAACTGGCGTATCACCGCATCCCCCGATCGCGCCGGGACCGCCAGTTCGTAAGCCAGCTCGCCCGAGAATGATATTCGAAACAGGCGTGCGCGGCGTCCGTCAGCCAGTGTCACGTTAGCAGCGGCGAGGTAGGGGACGGTCGAATTCGAGATATCCTGCCCGGGGTCCAGGATCCTCTGCAGCAGCGCGCGCGCGCGTGGGCCGGCGATCGCGAACTGCGCCCATTGTTCCGACACCGAGACGAACTGCACATCGAGATCCGGCCACAGCACCTGGTGGCAATACTGCATGTGCTGATAGACATCGACTGCGTTCGCGGTGGTGGTCGTCATGAAATAGTGCTGGTCGGCGAGACGGGCGACCGTGCCGTCATCCATCACGATGCCGTCTTCGCGCAACATCAGGCCGTAACGCGCGCGACCCACGGCGAGCGTCTGCCAGCCGTTGGCATACAGGCGCTCGAGGAATTGCAGCGAGTCCGGCCCCTGCAACTCGATCTTGCCCAGGGTCGACACATCGCAAATGCCGACTGTCGATCGGACTGCCGTCACTTCCCGGATGGTTGACTGCAACCAGTCGCTTTCCCCGGTCCGCGGAAAATACTGGGCCCGGAGCCATGCGCCTGTTTCTACAAAGACCGCGTGCTGTTCCTTTGCCCAGGCATGCGAGGGCGGCAATCGCACCGGACGGAAATCCCGGCCACGATGGTGGCCCGCCAGTGCACCCATGGGGACCGGCGTGTATGGCGGGCGAAAGGTCGTTGTGCCAACGCTGCCGATGGGCCTGGCCGTCTGCTCAGCTAACAAGGCAAGCGCGTTGAGCGCCGATGTCTTGCCCTGATCAGTCGCCATTCCCAGGGTCGTGTAACGCTTCAGGTGTTCGGCGGAATTGAAACCTTCGCGCTGCGCCAGCTCGATGTCGGCCGTGGTCACGTCGTTCTGAAAATCGACGAAGCATTTTCCGCGGGTATTGGGCACGCGCCATAGCGCTTGCCGCGCTGCCGATTCGTCCGGAGTGGATGGCAACGCAAACTGCGCGGGCGACAGACCGAGCGCCTGCGCCGCCGTCTGGCCCTCGCGGTAGCCGGCGTTGAGAGCTGCGCGTGTCGTGAATTCACCGTTAGCTGCGCCGGCTACCGCCATGCCCGCCGGCAGCTGATCCGGTATGAAGATCGCACGATCGGCGTCCCAGCGCGGCCGCGCGCCCAGATACGAACTCAGGTGCAGGGTCGGAGTCCAGCCACCCGATACCGCCAGCAGGTCGCATTCGATGCGCTGCAGTTGGCCTTCATTGGAAACCACCTCGACAGCCTGAAGGGCGCGTCCGCCTGACGCGCGACGAACGACGCCATTGATCGCGTCTGTGTTTCTGACAGAGATGTTACTAACAGAACGCAGCCGGTTCGCGTCCATCGCACCGTCGCGGGAATCAACGACGGCGAGAACCTCTGCGCCGGCGGCCTGCAAGTCAGCCACGGTCGACCAGGCATCGTCGTTGTCCGTGAACACGACGGCGCGCCGGCCCGGACTGACCGCGAATCGATTGATGAAGCTGCGCACCGCACCGGCTAACATGACACCGGGCCGGTCGTTGTCGCCGAACAGCAGCGGCCTTTCGATCGCGCCGGCTGCGAGAACCGTGCGCCGCGCGACGATGCGCCAAAGTCGCTGACGCGGCTCGAACTGCGGCGGGACTGGCAAATGATCGTTGACGCGCTGCAGTGCGGCGAAAACGCCGTGATCGTAGCTGCCGAATACCGTGGTGCGCGGCAAAAGCATGACGTCCGGGTTTGACGCCAGTTCTGCGATTACGGTCGCGGTCCATTCCTGTGCCGGTAGATCGCCGATGTGGCGCTGCTCGCTGAGGCACCGGCCTCCGAAGCGAAAATCCTCGTCCGCCAGCAGCACGCGTGCACCGCTGCGCGCCGCCGTGAGCGCCGCCATCAGCCCTGCAGGCCCGGCGCCGATCACCAGCACATCGCAGAACGTCGAGGATTTCTCGTACGTGTCGGGATCGGGCGCGGATGCCATGGTGCCGAGACCCGCCGAGCGCCGAATCAGCGGCTCATAGATCTTTTCCCAGAATGCCGCCGGCCACATGAAGGTCTTGTAGTAAAAACCCGCCGCCAGCAAGGGTGCGAACAGACCATTCACTGCCCGTGCATCAAAACGCAACGAGGGCCAGCGATTCTGGCTTCGCGCCTCAAGACCGTCGTAAAGTTCCGTGACCGTGGCCCGGGTGTTAGCTTCGCGCCGTGCGCCGTTGCGCAGTTCGACCAGTGCATTGGGTTCTTCGGGTCCGGCCGAGAGGATGCCGCGCGGCCGGTGATACTTGAACGATCGTCCTACCAGGTGAATTTCGTTAGCCAGCAGCGCCGAGGCCAGAGTGTCCCCTGCATAGCCCGTGAGATCCCGGCCGTCGAAGGAGAAGCGCAGCGGCTGGCTGCGATCAATGAGACCGCTGCGAACCAGTCGCGCCGGTTGCCCGGCTGGGTGAGGTACGGTCAAGTGCGGCTCCGCGCCGGAACAACTGCGCCAATGACCTGGGTCCGGGTATCGCGCTCTACCGTCAACCAGGCGTGGCAGCCGGAGGCGTGGAACCACAGTTCGCGATGAGCGCCATCCGGATTGTCACGCAGATAGATATAGTCGCAAAACGCGGCTTCGGCGTCGGGCGTGGCCGGATCCGGGCGCTGGCGCGTGGCGTCACCGCCGTAGAGGAATTCGTCATGGCCGCGCGGGCCGCAGTAGGGGCAATTGATGCGCATCTTCGTCAGTGTTTGTTAGGGTACGGGCCGCGACCCTTTTCATCGATCAGGTGCCCGGTCTGGAACCGGTCGAGTCGGTAGGCGGCCGCGAGCGGATGCGACGCGTCATGAGCTAACAGGTGTGCAAAGCACCAGCCGGAGGCGGGCGTCGCCTTGAAGCCGCCATAACACCAGCCGGCGTTCAGATACAGTCCATCGACCGGCGTGCGATCGATGATGGGCGAGCCGTCCATCGACATGTCCATGAGGCCGCCCCAGGAGCGCAGCAGGCGTACGCGCCCCAGCATCGGCATGAGCGCCATACCACCTTCGCAGACGTCCTCTACCGTGGGGAGGCTGCCGCGTTGCGCGTAGGTGTTGTAGCCGTCGATGTCACCGCCGAACACCAGGCCGCCCTTGTCGGACTGGCTGACATAGAAATGTCCTGCACCGAAGGTGATAACGCCGGGCAGCACTGGTTTCAGGCCTTCGGTCACGAAAGCCTGTAGCACATGGCTCTCGATGGGCAGGCGCAGACCTGCTAACGCCGCGACCCGGGACGAGTTGCCGGCGCAGACGAGGCCCACTTTGCGCGCGGCGATGAAACCGCGCGTGGTTTCAACACCGACGACGGCGCCGCGCTCGCGACGAATATCGGTGACTTCGCAATTTTGCACGATGTCGACGCCCAACTTATCGGCCGCACGCGCATAGCCCCAGGCCACCGCGTCATGTCGCACCGTGCCTCCACGCCGTTGCAGCAAGCCGCCGCGAATCGGAAATCGCGCGTTGTCGAAATCAAGAAATGGTGCGAGCCGGCGTACGCCGGCCACATCCAGGAGTTCGGCATCGACGCCGTGCAGCCGCATGGCATTGCCGCGACGCGCATCAGCATCGCGCTGCGCGTCGCTGTGAATGAGATTCAGCACACCGCGCTGGCTGACCATGGCATTGTAATTAATGTCCTGCTCCAGGCCTTCCCAGAGTTTGAGCGACCACTCGTAAAAGGGTGTGTTGCCAGGCAGCAGGTAGTTCGAGCGGATGATGGTGGTGTTGCGGCCGACATTGCCGCTGCCGATCCAGCCTTTCTCCAGAACTGCGATGTTTGCCAGGCCGTGATTCCTGGCGAGGTAATAGGCCGTCGCAAGGCCGTGGCCTCCGCCCCCCACAATGACGGCATCGTAGCCCTTGCGCGGCTCGGCATTGCGCCATGTCGGTTGCCAGTGTCGATTGCCGCGCGCCGCCTCGGCCAGCAACCTGAAAACAGAATAACGCATGCTTAAAAAATGGCTCTAGGGTTCACCGCCGCCGATCGCTGAGCGCCGGCGCGCTATAAATGCATCCAGCGCTTCGACGATGGCAGCGTCAAGGGGCGGCTGTTCGTATTCGTACAAGGCTCGTTTCCAGATATCTGTTGCGCGCTGTGTAGCGTCCTTGCCGCCGCCCAGCTGCCAGTTCTCGTAATTCTGCCAGTTTGACACCAGAGGCTGATAAAACGCATGTTCATAGCGGTCCATGGTGTGCGCGGCGCCGAAGAAGTGTCCACCGGGCGCGACCTGCAGCTGCGCTTCGAATCCCAGCTCCGCTTCGTTGACCACGATCGGCTTCAGGAATTCCATCATCAGCTGCAGCATCTCGACATCTAACACCAGCTTTTCGAATGAGGCTGTCAGGCCGCCTTCCTGCCAGCCGGCCGCGTGGTACACGAGATTACCGTGCCCGAGGACCGCGCCCCACAAGGACATTTCCGTTTCGTATACGCCCTGGGCGTCGGCGGCGTTGGAGGCGCTGGCATTCGAGGTGCGGTACGGGATGTTGTAGCGGCGCGCCAGCTGACCGCTGGCCACATTCGCTTTGGCATTCTCCGGCGTACCGAAAGCCGGCGCGCCGGAGCGCATGTCGACGTTGGACGTGAACGCGCCGTACATGACCGGCGTCCCGGGCCGCACGGCCTGCGCGAGCGTCAGGCCAAAAAGAACTTCCGCATTTTGTTGTGCCAGCGCAGCGGCCAGCGACACGGGCGCCATCGCACCCATCAGTGTAAACGGCGTGACCACCACCGGCTGCCCGTGCTGCGCCATCATCATGAGTCCATCCGCCATGGCTTCGTCAAACCGGCGCGGGCTGTTGACCGAGATGATGGTGATGACGCCGGGACTCTCAGCCATCTGCGGGAGCGACAGGCCTCGTGAAATGGCCATCATCTCGATGCCGTCGCGGGCGCGTCCTGCGCCGATGGCGGTGCAGTGATACGCCAGATCCGTATACACGAGGTTAGCCCGGTACGCGTCCAGGTGACGCGAGTTGGCCGGCAGTTCCACCGGCGCGCAGACCTGGTTGCCAAGCACGTGGATAGCGTTGAAATACTGCGCCAGGCGGATGAAGTCGCAGTAGTCTCGGAAATTTCCGGAACGGCGGCCGCGTTCACAGTCGTGCACAAAGGGCGGTCCGGCGACCAGCCCGAACGCCATGTTCCGGCCGCCTAACACAAGCTGCTTGGCCGGGTTGCGCGAGGTCAGCGTGAAAGATGCTGGCACCGTGGCCAGGGCCCGCTCTACCAGCGAACGATCGAGGCGGACGTTGCCGCTCTCCTCGTTGACCTCGGCGCCTGACGTCCGCAGCGCGCTGCGGGCGCCCGGCGACATCAGTTCGATGCCGATTTCCTCGAGTATGCGCAACGACGTCAGATGAATTGCCTCAACCTGATCGGCGGACAACACCTCCATCGGCGCATAAGGATTGATGATCGTTGTCCACGGCAGCTGCGTCAACCGACCGCCAGCGGAGCGCCGAGTCCGGCCGCCGGGCCTCAAAATGGCACCATCCGATCGACGGCGCGCCGCGTCGCTGTTGTATCGTCCGATGTAGCTTGCTCGCCCGGTGGCAATTCGGCGGCCTTGGCCATTCGGAGCGCAATTATCCCGTTTGGAAACAGCGTGACCTCGTTGTAGCCCGATCCGGACAGCCAGGGAAGCAGAAAACGCTGCTTGCTGCGACTGACGACGTAGGACGAAAAATGGCAGCACATCAGATTAAGAGCCTGGGTCCTTCGCCTCGGCAGCCAGCAGATCCAATGTTAGCAGGCGATGCAACAATTGTCGGCCCTGATGGGCGCCGCCACGCTGATACAGCAACTCGATTGTCGCCAGGTCATCCAGGGTCGGGTAATAGCCGGCGTTAGCCCAGATAAAACCATCGCGACCACCGGGTTCCCGCGTGCGAACGGACGCAGCCTGGTGAATGCCGATGGGAATCAACACCTCCTGAGTCAGCATGTCCCAGAGATCGGCGGTGTACCAGGCGTTGTAGTCGGCATCAAGATAGCCATCGCCCAAGTCGTTAGGGTGGGTCTTGAACGTTCCCGTGCCGCCAAAACCGCTCGCCATGTTCGCCATGTCGATAAAGCGCGTTTCGAGCGGGTAGGGAAACGCACCGTAGGGTGTGGTCGGCAGGCGGTTCGCAAGTTCCAGCCGCGCTGCAGCGCCTCGGGTGTCCAGTTCCGCCGCATTGCCGGGCGACAGCCTGGCCATGGCGGAGCCCCACAGGACGAAATGCTGCTTCAGCAGGTAGGGCGCGGCCGGTCCCGCAGGCAGCGCCACAGATGGCACCACTTCGGCCGCTGGTCCGGCTAAAGAAACAGTGGCCACGCAGGCGATCACCCAGGCCGGGGCAATCATCCGGCACAGCTGTTGAATGTTCATGCCTGAAGTTCGTCCATCTGGAAAAAGCGCGGTTGCATCAGAGCGACGCCACCGTGGTGAATTCCGTCCTGTTTGCGTCGACGGCTGCCTAGCGCGACGCGATGAGCTAACAAGTTCAGTGCCGTGCCGCCGCGTCGGGTTCGAAGGTCGCGTATCTGAACAGCGTTATGAAGACAAATAAGTATCGAAAAATCAATATGTTAAAATATAATATTAAAGTCAATTATCGACCGATGAGAGTTGCGGCGTGCAGAGCCCCGCGTAGAGACGCCACTCTGCCCGGGCGTGGCGTCTCCGCGCAGAATTATCAGGGCTCTGTTCGGACCGCAACGTCCTGGTTGGGCGATGTTGTGCCTGGATTGCCGCGGAAGTCGGTCCAGACAGTCACCGCCTTGCCATTCGCCGCGACAGCGGTCCCGGTGTAATCACCGATGAACGATCCGGAGAACAGGATATACGGGTTCGACGACTCGGCGGTCGCACGCGTTTCGGCGGCAAAATTATCCGTCGAGGAGCGCAGCGCCCAGTCGACGCACACCGCCGCCGCAGCTCGTGCGGCATTCGTCGGCGCAACTACGTTTCCGGTCACGGTATCGAGCTCCATGATGCCGCAGCGACGATCGGTGCTCGTTGGCGTGGGGGAATAGGCGCGCGTGTAATAGCCGACGGCAACGCGACCGGCGTTAGCACCCACCGACGGGTAGACTTTGTCAGCTGAGCCCGTCGTAATGGTTCGCGGTGCCGTCCAGGCCAGACCGTCAGCAGACGTGACGAGCTTGACCTGGTTGGACGTCGTTCCGGTAAAGCCGAAACCGCCGTTGCCACAGTTTCCAGACCCCTGATTGTCGGCCCAGACTATTGCCAGTTTGTCATTGGTCGGATCGATAGCCATCGACGGGAAGCTGTTGATGCGGAACTGCTCAAAGCTGAGCGTCTGCCGGCCTTGCGCACCCGGGCGCTGAAATGGATAGCAGTCCAGGTCATCGTAAACACGCGCGATCTGGCTGTTAGTAAACGATTTACCGCCATCCACCGAGCGTGCGACAACCAGCTGGTCGGTTGCGTAGCCGGTAATCGGATCCGATCCTTCATACGCAACGTAGACGGTACCATCGCGGCTGACGACCACCTGCGAACCCTGGTTGTACGGATGAGCCGCGTCCGACACTTCCTTTACGGACGACCACGATTTGCCACCGTTGCCAGAGCTCGCCATGACGATTGGTGACCGCACGTAGCCAAGGCCGCGCGGTCCCTGATAGAACTTGGTCCAGGTCACGTACACGGTGTTGCCAGGGCCGGTCGTAATCCATTCCTTGTCGCTGAAAAAATCGCCGCTGGCACGGTAGTCGACCATGGTCGGCGGCGACCAGTTTGCGCCGCCGTCGGTCGACACAGCAACCGCGACGCCCGACATCGTGCGCGGGGACTTGTCGAAGTTGCAGACCAGGCCCGTGTAGTACAAACGGCTGCCGTCCCGGGAAAACGCGAGCACCGGATCGCCACAGGAGTTCAGATGCGAGAATTGTCCTGCGCCGCCGGTTGAGGGCGTCCAACCCGGCAATGCGACATTGGCCCAGCTCAGTCCACCGTCGGTTGAGTAATAAACCGCGTGCGCATCGGCGCGGTATTCATTTGCCGAGGTCACCACGTTTAGGCTGTTAGCCGGGTTGATCACGACGTTCTGCTCGTTCTGCGGGTTATAGCAGCTGGAGCCGTCCAAAAAGCTGAAGGTGGTGTCGCCGACAATCGCATCATGTTCCGGAGCGGTGATCACGCCATAGACGCCAGTGGTGCCGAACGGCGCGCGCCGGCAGCGTGAAAACAACACCTGTGATCCGGCCAGCGGATTGTTCGCGGCTTCTTCTTCGAACTGCAGAGGCGTGCGCAACTCGCCAGCCTCACCCTGGCCACCATCGGGAATTGTCGCGCGAAAACGATTCCCGGCGGCGTCGGCCGTTGCTGGCGCCGCGAGCGCAAACACATTGAGCAGTGCGCCGACGGAGGCCGCCAAAAGTCCTGTTCTTGCAAATTTCATGGGAATTTTCTCCAGCCATTTTGTAGCAGCCGCACGGTGCGCCTGCGCGTATGGTGCGGCTTTGTTTTAACTTAATCGCGCCAGCGCCCAGAGCGGCGTACTGACAATGAATGAGTAATACCGCGTTTGTACGCCACTCGCACGATGGCGGCAATAGCTGACGCTCTGACAGGGTGCGATGTACCTGGCAAAAATCGAGTCACCGCAGCAAGGTGTAGGGCAAACGCCGCTGATTGAAATCCACTGCCGGTTTCATGCGCGCGACTAGCGCATTCACGCGAAATACGAGGCGTTCAATTTTTCCGGCAGCATCAAAGACCGCATGGCGCTGTTCATACTGCGGCGCGCCTGCCAGCAGGCGGAAATCCGCCCCGGCGACACCATCGTCGAGGCGAGCAGTGGCAATATGGGCATCTCGTTCGCGGCGTTGGGCCGGGCGCTACCTGCGGGAAAGATTTGGCGATGTCCCCGCGCAGCCGCTCGAGACCGCCAATTCGCCCACGCTACGCACCGACCACAAGGCAGGACGGCATCGAGTCCAGGGCATCAGTTCCGGCGCCAATTTCCTCGGCGCGTTAGCTGTGTGCGAGGCACAGGGCGTGGATTGCTGTGCAGCGACGAGGAGTGCAAACCGCACTACCTGACCCGCGCCCTGAAACTGCTGGGACATCGCATCACGCCTGGGTATCGCGGCTCTTGCGCTTGAGCAATTTGCGCTGTTGCCTGATATGACGAAAGCCGACCAGCTTTCTGCGTTGCTCATCCCACAGGTGTGCCGGAATTGACTTGAGGCTCGAAAAAAAAGTCATCGGCTCCACAGTCTGAAACACCGGATCCGCATCGTGGCAGCGTTGCAGGTTGTAATTGGGGATGCGTGGGCTCAGGTGATGTATGTGGTGAAAGCCGATGTTGCCGGAGAACCACTGCAGCACACGCGGCAACTTATAGAATGAACTGCCTTTGAGCGCGGTTTGGATATAACTCCAGTCTTCGCCGCGCTCCCAGTAGGTTTCTTCAAACTGATGCTGGACATAGAACAACCAGATGCCGGCAGCGCCCGACATGCTCGTTACTGTTAGCTGAATCAGCAGATAATGCTTGATGCCTAGCACCGCACTCAAACCGACGGCCATCACGAAGATTGCCAGGTTCATCCAGTATGCCGAGTGTCGTTCGCGCGCTTGCGCAGAACTCGAGGGGAATCGCTGCCGAACGACGAACAGATAAAGCGGCGCGAGCACAAACAGGACTACGGGATTGCGCGACAGGCGATACGCAAAACGGCGCCATCGCGAAGATTCAAGATACTCTCGCACAGTCAGGGTCCAGACGTCACCGGTGCCGCGGCGATCCAACTGGCCGGCGGTGCCGTGATGGATCGAGTGCTCCCAGCGCCAATGGTAATAAGGGGTGAAGGTCAACATTCCTGATATGAAGCCGGTGATCTTGTTGGCCAGCCGGGACTTGAAGAACGAACCGTGCCCGCAGTCGTGAAAAATGATGAAAATCCTGACCAGCAGGCCGGCGGCCAGGATCGCGATGGGCAATGTAATCCAGTACGAGATTTCGATCGTGTACGACATGACGACCCAGCACAGCAGGTACGGAATGAACGTGTTCAGGATTTGCCAGCTCGCGCGCAGCGACGATGGCTTCTGGAAACGACTCACGATTTCGTTCCAGGCGCCGGCACTGCGATTTGCCAGCGGGTCGGTCAGGTTAGCAGGCGATGTCATTGCGCATTTGCACTCGAAATGCCTGACAGCATTATGCGCTTGACGCGTCACGTCAGCTTCTTGGTTTCAAGGTACTCGTCATAAGTGCCGCGGAAGTCTTCGATACGCCCGCCCGGCAGGATTTCGATGATGCGATTGGCGAGGCTGCCGACAAATTCCCGGTCATGCGACACGAACACAATTGTCCCTGGGTATTTTTCCAGGCCAATCTGCAGCGACTCGATGGTTTCCATGTCCATGTGGTTGGTCGGCTCGTCCATCAGCATGACGTTAGGCTTGGTGAGAATCAATTTGCCATAGATCATGCGGCCTTTTTCCCCGCCCGAGAGCACGGTGACCGGCTTCTTGGTTTCATCGCCTGAGAACAGCAGGCGGCCGAGCGTGCCGCGCACCAGCTGGTCGTCGTCCGCCTTGCCGGACCATTGCGACATCCAGGTAAATAGATCAATCCGCGCCTCGAACTCGGCCTGCGGGTCCTGCGGCATGTAACCCGGTTGCGCATTCTCGACCCAGGTGATGCGCCCCTTGGTTGGATGCAGTTCGCCCGCGAGGCAGCGCATCACGGTCGTCTTGCCAATGCCGTTAGGTCCGATGATCGCCACCCGTTGTCCTGCGGCGATCGTGAAACTGAGATTCGTGAACACATCGGTATCGGTGCCCGGATAACGATAGCTCAGGCCTTCGGCGGTAACCGCCGAGCGATGCAGCTTCACTTTCTGATCAAAGCGAATGTAGGGATTCTGCCGCGACGAAGGCCGGATCTCTTCGATCCTGATTTTTTCGATCTGCCGCTTGCGCGAGGTCGCCTGGCGAGCCTTCGAGGCGTTCGCGGAAAACCGTCGCACGAATTCCTGCAGGTCCGAGATCCTGTCCTTGGCCTTGGCATTCGCGGATTCGACGCGCGCACGCGCCTGGGTCGAGGCCAGCATGAAGTCGTCGTAATTGCCCGGATAGATCTTCAGCTGCTGGAAGTCCAGGTCCGCGATGTGCGTGCACACCTGGTTCAGAAAATGCCGGTCGTGGCTGATGATGATCATGGTCGCGTTGTAGTCGTTCAGGATCCGTTCGAGCCAGCCGATCGAGTGGATGTCTAGGTTGTTAGTCGGTTCATCCAGCAACAGGACGTCGGGGCTTGAAAACAGCGCCTGCGCCAACAGCACCCGCAGCTTGAGACCCGGCGGTAGTTCGCGCATCGGTCCGTCGTGCTGATCCTGCTGGATACCGGCGTCGACCAGGATGCTGGCGGCACGGGCTTCGGCGGTGTAGCCGCCGTACTCGGCGAACCGGTTTTCGAGCTCCGCCGCGTGCATGTAATCCGCTTCGCTTGCCTCGGGGTTGGCGTAGATGCGGTCGCGTTCCTGCATGGCGGCCCACATTTCGCCATGCCCCTGCATCACGACATCAAGCACCCGCTGCTCTTCGTAGCCGAACTGGTTCTGTCGCAGCTTGCCGAGTCTGAGGCCGGTCTGGAGCATGACGTCGCCGCTGCTCTGTTCCAGCTCGCCGCCCAGGATCTTCATCAGCGTGGTCTTGCCGCAGCCGTTGGCGCCAATCAGGCCGTAACGGTTGCCGTCGGCAAACTTGACCGTGACGTTTTCAAAGAGGGGCTTGGCTTCAAACTGGATGGTGAGATTGTTGGTAGACAGCATAGGGGGGTGCGCAGAGGGGGCGCGATTCTAGCTGAGTGGCGGGGTTTGGCCTCCCAAAATGGCCTCTCCGGGGCGCTTTTGGGGGTGGCGCGACCCAAAGCGGCGCGATTTCACAAAAACAGCCACCGGAAAATCGAAAATTCCGAGCATTTCCACTATCCTTCGCGCCCTCAAATAGGCCCCGTTAATTGGAAGCTCGCAATGCCCCGTACTACAGCCCTGTCCGACATCCGCAACATTGGCATCATCGCCCACGTCGACGCCGGTAAGACCACGACCACCGAGCGCATCCTTTATTACACCGGTCGTAAACACACGATCATCGATATCCACGACACCAAGGATATGAAGACGTCGACGACCACGGACTACCTTGAGCAGGAGCAGAAGCGCGGCATCACGATTCAGAGCGCCGCAGTGTCGGCCTTCTGGCGCGACAAGAAGATCAATCTGATCGACACTCCGGGACACGTCGACTTTACGATCGAAGTCAATCGCAGCCTGCGGGTGCTGGATGGCGCGGTGGTCGTATTTGACGGTGTCGCGGGCGTTGAACCACAGTCCGAGACCAATTGGCGCCTGGCAGACAACTACAACGTGCCGCGCATGTGCTACGTCAACAAGATGGACCGCAGCGGTGCCAATTTCGTGCGCTGCCTGGACATGATCAAGAAGCGTCTCGGCGCGCGGCCGCTGGCGGTGCAGATTCCGATCGGCTCGGAAGATAACTTCAAGGGCATGATCGACCTGGTCGAGATGAAGGCACTGGTCTGGGATTCGGACGACAAGGACGCCGAATGGCAGACTCTCGACGTCACCGCGGATCTGGCCGACAAACTCGGCATCACAGTGCCGAGCGATCGCATGATTCTCGCGGACGTCGAGAAATACCGCACTGAACTCGTGGACACCTGCCTGGAGCAGGATGATGTTGCGATGGAAGCTTACATCGGCGATGGCTCGGTCCCGTCCGCCAATACGCTGCGCAAATGCCTGCGCAAGGGCACGATCACCGGCGCCTTCACTCCGGTGCTGTGTGGCTCGTCCTACAAGAACAAGGGCGTGCAACAGGTGCTGGATGCGGTCGTTGATTATCTTCCTGCCCCGACCGACGTGTCCGCCATCAACACGGTCGACGCAGACGGCAAGCCGGTGGGCGAGCGCAAATGTTCTGATGACGAACCGTTTGCGGCGCTGGCTTTCAAGGTCATCAACGACATCTACGGCGCGCTGACTTTCGTGCGCGTCTACTCCGGCGTGCTGGCACGCGGCGCATCGATCCAGAACACCACGCGCGGCAAGCGCGAGAAGATCGGCCGCATGGTAGAAATGTTCGCCAAAGAAGCCAACCCGATCGACGAAGCACGCGCCGGCGACATCATCGCGCTGGTCTCGCTGGTCGATACCGAGACCGGCGACACGCTCTGCGATGCTAACAACCCAGTGGTGCTGGAGCGCATGCGCTTTCCGGAACCGGTCATCAGCGTCTCGGTGCAGTCCAAGACCAAGACCGAGCAGGAGAAGTTCGGCGCAGCGCTGGGCAAGATGGTACGTGCCGATCCCTCGCTGCGGCTCGAGACCGACCGCGACACCGGGCAGACGATTCTGCGCGGCATGGGCGAGCTGCATCTCGAAGTCACGCTCGATCGCATGCGCACGGAATTCAATGTCGAAGGCACGATGGGCGAGCCGCAGGTCGCCTATCGCGAAACCTTCACCAGGCGTGTCGAAGAGCAGTACGTGCACAAGAAACAGACCGGCGGTTCAGGCCAGTTCGCGGAAGTGTGGATCACGTTTGAACCGCGGGAGCGCGGCGCAGGTTTCGAGTTTGTCGACGAAACGACCGGCGGCTCTGTGCCGCGCGAATTCGTACCGGCCGTGGAAAAAGGCCTGCGCGTCCAGTTGGAAGATGGCGTGCTGGCGCATTTCCCAACCGTGGATTTCAAGGCGACCCTGACCGATGGCAGTTACCATGATGTCGACTCGAACGCCCTGACCTTCGAAATCGCCGCGAAAGCCTGCTTCCGCGAAGCGATTCGCAAGGCCGCGCCGGTGCTGCTGGAGCCGGTGATGAAGGTCGAGACCGTGACGCCGGGCGATCACCTCGGTGACGTGATCGGCGACATGAATCGCCGCCGCGGCACGATCCAGGACCAGCTGGAACGCGGCACTAACATCGCGGTGGTGGCGCTGGTGCCGTTGTCGGAGATGTTTGGCTACATCGGCCAGCTACGCAGCATGACGAGCGGTCGTGCCTCGTACACGATGGAGTTCTCGCACTACGACCAGGTGCCGCGCAACGTCGCCGACGAAGTCATCGCCGAAGTCGCAAAAGCGCGGGCTTCCTAAGCCCGCACCCTGGACGGCTCGACGCGTCGACTGCATTGCGCACCTGCCCGATCAGGCGCGTTCCAAATGACCGGTTCCATCCGCAATGCCAGGCATCGCCACTCGTTTGCCCGCGACGTAGCGCCGTAGAAAGAACCCACAGGTTTGATTGAAGGCTGTTAGCCATGCGGGCCCCTGCGCAGCCTGCGGCAGATCGTTGCGACCCACCAGCCCGCCGAGGTAATGGTCTGCGCCTTGCAGTGTCAGCAGGTACTTCGGTTTGCTGGCTGCGAGGTCAAAGGGTTCGCGCCGCCACTGGTAACCGCTCAGGCCGGGCGCCTGTTGCAGATCTTCAGTGCCGACTGTCACCAGCAGCGGCAATTTGAGGGCCGCAAAATCCTCGCTGCGCAACAGCGGCGCAAAACGGCCGGCGCCACTGAAGACGATCGCCGCGCGCACACTTTTCACCGTGCGATGAATGGTTGTTCCTGACGCAGGGTCGAAATAGGTCGCACCCGCAAGCGTCTGCGCCACCAGTCCGCCAAACGAATGTCCGGTGGCCGCGAGCCGAGCGGGGTCGACTCGGCTGCTGAACTCAGGTGCCTGGCGCCGGATTGCATCCAGCGATGTAACCAGAAACTCCATGTCCTCCAGTCGCCAGCTGAAATAGCGCGGATCGTTGCTGCCACGCTTGACGCCCAGCGACACCGAATCCCGATGCGTCGGCGCGAGGACTGCGAATCCGGCCGCGGCCCAGTGTCGCAGAATCGGGTCATAGAGACGGCCGGAGGAATACGCACCGTGCGAGAACACCACCAGCGGCAAATGTCGACCGGTCGACGGCATAAGCACCCGCACCGGGAGCGCGCGCGCCGGGTCCGGGGTAGCGAGATCGATGTCGCGCACCATCACAGCGGCCGGGACTGCATCGTTCGCCAGTCCGCTCGCCGCTGCGGCAGCTGCCGCAGCTAACAAAAATTCACGTCGATTGTGCATTTGCGATCCTCGCTGCGGACTGTCCTGCGATCCGGCCCAGTGTTATTGCCATGCAGATGCCGGCGCCTGGCAGGTAGCCGGTGACGCTCGGGCCCGACACGCCACGTGCGGCGCCGCCACCCGCGAACAGATTGGCGAACGCGCCACCCGCCCGCCGTTGCACGCGGGCGTGTGCGTCGACCATCAGGCCACCCTGGGTGTGGAACAACGCGCCCGTGACACGCAGCGCGCAGAACTCCGGCGCCAAGGGCTTGAGACCATCGAAGCTGCGGCCAAATCGATCCGCTCGCCCCTGGTTGCGGCAGCTGTCGATGGCGGCCGCTTCACGCTCAAGCGCGCCCGGCGGCAGACTGCATTTTTCCGCAAGCTCGGCGAGCGTCGCGCCGCGCCGGATCGCGCCGACGGCTGCAAGCTCGCGCTGCTCGACCGAATGTCCGAGGCAGGTCTGGTGACGAGCTTCATCGAATACCACCCAGGCGCGGCTCTCGGGCTGTCGGTTCACCGGCACGCACAGCCCGGAGATGTTTTCGTTTTCATGAGTGAAGCGCTCGCCCCGCTGATTGACCATCCAGCCGCCCTCGAGAATCAACGGGTGCGGGACCACCATTGCCTGCGGATCGGCGAGCGTGCCCAGGCCCTGATACGCCGTCAGGTCCGCGAGCGCAGCGTCCAGTGCCTTGCCCCAGATGATCGCATCGCCATGATTGCCTTCGTGGCCGAAGTAGCGGCCGTTGACCATCTCGGGAATGTGTTCGCCTATGAGTTGCGGATTGCCGCCAAAACCGCAACTGGCTAACACCAGCGCGTCGACGCCCAGCCACTCGCGCGACCCGTCCGGTCGCTGCAGACCAACGCCGGAAATGGCTCCCTGGCGATCGACGCACAGATCGACCACCCGCGCCGCGGTCATGATGGACGCACCGGCACGTTGTGCGGCGCGCTCCAGCAATGCGACCAGCTCAGCGCCATTGCGGCCCGGTGTCATGTGCAGGCGTGGGTGACTGTGCCCGAGACTGGTCCACTTGAAGTCGAGGCGCAGCTCGACATCGTGTCGCTCGGTCAGCCAGTCGACCGTTGGTCCTGATTCATGGGCGATCAGCTTTGTTAGCTCCGGGTCGGCGCGACCCTGGGTTTTCGCCATCACGTCGTTGTAGAACTGCTGCGGGCTGTCCGGGATGCCGTGCTGCTGATGTTCCTTGCTCGCGGCCGCACAGGCGGCACCCAGGGACATGGCCGTACTGCCGGCCAGCCGCTGGTCCTGCTCAAGGACCAGCACCTCCGCGCCAGCCTCTGCGGCGGCAGTCGCGGCGGTCAATCCGCAGGCGCCTCCGCCGACGATTGCAACCTCCATGCGCTCGCTGAAATCGCTGCGCGCTCGTTCCACAATGGCCATTTGTGGAGCTTAGCAGCGCGCCGCGCTTGCGAGTCGGCCCGCGTATTCGCATAGTCATGCAAATGGACACGCAATCGACAAACTGGGTCCACCGCCTGCATCCGCGGCAGCTCGCCGTGACACCCATCCAGGGACTCTGATCATGAACCATGCCGCAGTAATTGCCGATCTAACACGTGTGCTGGGGACCGGGTACGTTGTCACCGAACCCGCGGAACTCGACTTTTTCTCCACCGACGTTTACCGGAGTGGTCTGCGGCCCCTGGCGCTGATCCGTCCGGCCACTACGGATGAATTGAGCAGGGCGCTGCAAGCCATCGCGCCATCCGGATTGACGATCGTCCCGCGCGGTGGTGGCATGTCGTACACAGACGGCTACCTGCCAACCAAGCCCGACTCCATCATGGTCGACATGCTGCGCATGGACCGTATCCGCGACATCAATTCGGACGACTGTCATGTCACGGTGGAATGTGGCGCCACCTGGAAGGCGTTGTACGACGCGCTGCAACCGCGGGGCGTTCGAACGCCCTACTGGGGGCCGTTGTCAGGGCTCAAATCCAGCATTGGCGGGGCCCTGTCCCAAGGCAGTATGTTTCTGGGGTCCGGTCAGTACGGCGCGGCTGCGGAAAGCGTCATCGGACTCGATGTCGTGCTGGTCGATGGCACGGTGCTGCATCTGGGTGCGCACGCCAACAAGAACGGCGCGCCATTCTTTCGCCAGTCCGGACCGGACTTGTTAGGCCTGTTCCTGTCGGACACGGGTGCACTGGGTATCAAGACGGCCGCAACGTTGCGCCTGGTCCGTCCCGATCCGGAAGCGCGGTTCCTGTCCTTTTCCTTTGATCGCCACGCCGACTGGTTCGCGGCGATGGCGGAGGCGGCGCGCCAGGACCTGGTGGCCGAGCAGTTTGCCTTTGATCCCGGTCTGCAGGCGCAGCGCATGAAGCGCACCAGCCTCGCTGAGGACGTCAAGTCGCTCGGCAAGGTGATGCAGGCCGCCGGTGGCGGACTGAAGGCGCTCAAGGAAGGGGCGAGCGTGGTACTCGCGGGGCGCAATTTCCTGAAGGAGGGCGCGTTCTCGACGCATATTTCGCTGGATGGACGCGACGCGGCAGACGCGGACGCGAAGGCCACCCGCGTTCGGCAGATCATGACCGTCAAGGGTCGTGAGGTAGAAAACACCGTGCCCAAGGTCATGCGCGCGAATCCTTTCGCCGAGGTCAACAGCATGCTGGGTCCTAACGGCGAGCGGTGGGTACCGGTGCATGGCATCGTGGCGTTTTCGCGGGCCGCCGCGATGTTCGAAGCCTGCGAAAAGGTGTTTGCGGACCATGGCGCCGACTGCGAGAAGTTCGATATCGATCACGGCTATCTTTGCGCCACCGTCGGCGGCGCCGGGACCTTGCTGGAGCCGGTAATGTACTGGCCGGATGCACGCAACAGTTTTCACGAGCGGGTCCTGGCGGCGGACTACCTCGCCAAATTGCCAAGCCACCCGGCGAATCCGACCGCCTTTGCCGCCGTGCACCGCCTGCGCAGCGATCTTGCCAACTGCTTCATGCAGCATGGCGCAGTCAGCTTCCAGCTCGGAAAGTTCTACCCCTACCAGGAGGGCCTGGATCCGTCCGCCGCGCACTTGTTAGGTTGCCTGAAGAGAATGCTGGATCCACAGGGCCGCATGAATCCCGGCAGCCTGGGACTGGCGCCATGAGCGCGGCGGGGCCGGTCAAACGCGTGACTCTGTGGGTGCGCGATGCCGAGAAGTCATTGCGCGTCTATCGCGATGCGTTAGGTCTGAGCATTCTGGAGGACAAGCAGGTTGCCGGCGCCGCCATTGGCCGCATGGTCGGACTCGAGGAGGCGACGTTGCGCATCGTGCACCTGGGCTATCCGGGCTCAACCCACGGCTGGGTGGGGCTTTATGAAATTCGCGATGCCAAGCCACGTCCGGTGCCCGCGCTGCCGAGGCCCGACGGATTTCCGCGCTTCGGCCAGGCCACCGTGGTCATGACCACGGATCGCATGCCGGAAATTGTCGCGAAGCTGCGCGCGCTCGATGTCAAATTTCTGACCGAACCAACCGAGTACGTGAAAACGACACCCGGCGATGCAACGCCGCCCGGGCGCTACAGCGAGGCGATATTTTTCGATCCAGACGATATCCCTGTGAGTCTGATGGGGTATTCAGAGCTGTAATTTGTTAGGTGCCGTCGGCCTGCGCGAGTGCCGCACGTATCCGGGCCGCGATGGGCTCGAGGTCCGCCGCCGGTGTCATCTCTGCGGCATGATGTCGCAGCGATTCTCCGGTCCGGATCGGGATGACATGAAAATGCAGATGCGGCACAGTCTGACCGGCGCTGCGTCCCGTGAACTGCATGATGCGCAGGCTCGGCACCTGCAGCCCGATGCTGACCGCCCTGGCGATGCGCTGGGTCATCCGAATGCATTCGACCGCACCCTCCGGCGACACATCGAGTATGGTTTCAGCGGGCTCCCGGCAGACAATGAGCGCATGGCCCATGGCCTGTGGCATCACATCCATGAAGGCCAGCGTATGCGCATTTTCCGCCAGCTTCACGCACGGCAGCTCGCCACGAAGTATTTTTGCGAAAACGTTGTTGGGATCGTAGGCCATGGCGAAGTCTAACAATATAATCGATGGCCATGAGACACGGCAGCGCGACGCGTCTATGACCGGCGGAGATTCCACCGGGGTTTGCGTCGTAGGTGCCGGGCAGGCGGCGGCCGAGTTGGTGGCGGACTTGCGCCACCAGGGCTACCAGGGGCTGATTGCCGTGGTCGGCGACGAGCCCTGGCTGCCGTATCAACGGCCGCCGCTGTCCAAGGCGAGCCTGGTGGGCGAGCTGGCGCCCGACAGCCTGCTGCTGCGCAAAGCCGATTTCTATGAACGTAATGGCGTTACGCTGCATATGGGCCGCCGTGTGGAGGCAGCGGATCTGGTCGCGCGGCAGGTGCGACTCGACGATGGCCTGTTGTTAGGTTTCGAGTCACTGGTATTCGCGACCGGCGGCCATGCGCGGCAACTCACGGTCGCTGGCGCCGCCCAGGCTGCGGGCGCTGGCAACTGGCATACGCTGCGCAATATCGGCGATCTGCAGAAGCTCAAGTCTCAGTGGCTCGCCGGTGCACGTGTTGCGATCGTCGGTGGCGGCTACATCGGTCTCGAGGTCGCATCATCCGCGATCAAGTCCGGGCTCAAACCGACGGTGCTCGAGGGCCTGCCACGGGTATTGGCGCGCGTGACCGCGCCCGAGGTCTCGGCGTTTTATGAACGCGTGCACCGCGGCGCCGGCGTCGATTTGCGCACCGGCGTGGCAGTCCAGGGCGTCGATGTCGAAGGCGATTGTGTCACCGCACTATTGACCTCGGCGGGCAGGATCGAGGCCGAGCTGTACATTATCGGGGTTGGGCTGGTACCTAACATCGAGGTCGCAGCGCAGGCAGGCCTGGAAACTGACAATGGAATTGTGGTCGATGCGCATATGCGCACCCGGCATCCCGGGGTCTTTGCCATCGGTGATTGCGCAACCCATCCGAATGTCTGGTCCGGCACGCGCTCGCGCATCGAGTCTGTGCCCAATGCCATCGAACAGGCCCATGTGGCCGCCGCCGTCATCGCCGGCAAACCACGTGCCTACGAGGCCGTGCCATGGTTCTGGTCGGATCAATACGACCTCAAATTGCAGATGGTGGGATTGTCCCAGGGTTACGAGCAGCTGGTTCTGCGCGGCGATCCGCAGGCGCGATCCTTCATGGCCCTGTACCTGCGCGACGGCCAGGTGATTGCAGCAGATGCGATTTCGCGTCCCGGTGAATTCCTGACCGCCAAGAAACTCGTGGCCGGGCGTATCAAGGCGAGTCCGGAGCGCCTGGCCGACGAAACCCAACCACTGAAAGCCCTGCTAACAGCTTAGCTGGTCAGGCGAGCGACCACGCGTTCGGCATCGCGTGTGGCGGACCAGATCCCGCGCGGTGCCAGGCAATCTCCAGCCGCGAGAGCGCGATCGGGAATTCGCAGCGCAGCGGTGCCGGTTGCGAGCAATACCACGTCAAAGCCCGGCAATGGCGCTCCGTGAGTCAATAAAATATTATTATTATCAACAGCTTGTACTGTTTTACTCGTGTGAATTATTAATCGGTTGCCGGCGCGAGCCTGGATTGCCGCGAGGGCACCGGATTCGAAAGTGGGACCGACGGCGGCCGCACCAAATTGGCTTTCGGTGCTCACGACCGTGAGTTCGGTGACCGCGGGATCGTCAATTAACTGTGCAATCGCGGACAGGCTGGGCCAGCCATGCTCCTCGTCAATCAGCGCCACGCGACCTCTGACACTAACACGACCGCTCAGGTAGTCGCGGCTGTGCGCCAGATCCGTCGCCCCCGGAATGCCGGCACGCAAGTGCGGTCGCAGTCGCAACACCGCCGTTTGCGAGGGCAGTGCGCCGACCGCGTGGACGACCTGGTCCGCAGCCGGTGGCCGGTCCACATCGACACGCGAATTCAAATGCACCTGCACGCCGAGGCGTTGCAGCTCGCTGCGCCACCATGCTAACGACAGCAGCAATTCATGGCGCCCGGGCGTCAGACCCGCGAGCCGCCATTGGCCGCCGAGCTCGCCGCCCGCTTCATGTAGTTCCACGGCAAATCCGTGCAGGGCGGCGAGCCGTGCAGATTCAAGACCCGCCGGCCCGCCGCCGATCACGAGCACACGAAGCGGCTGGCCCTTGGCCGATAGCCGCGGGGACTGCGACCCGCACTCCGGGTCAGGTACTTCATATTCGCGGCCGGCGCGCGGATTGAGCACGCAGGTCCCAGGCACGCCGCGGAACACCATACCGACGCAGCCCTGATTACACGACATGCAGGGGCGGATTCTCTGCTCCTGGCCGGCCAGCAGCTTGCGACCCCAGTCCGGATCGGCGATCCAGCTGCGTGCCATGGCAACCGCGTCGGCCGCGCCGCCGGCGATCATTTCTTCGGCTTCGGCCGCGGTGCGAATGCGGCCGGCGATCGTGACCGGGACCCGAAGCACCCTTTTGAACGCGCGCCCTTCCTCTGTTAGCAGGGCACGCGGGTGGTGCAAGGCCGGGATCGACACCCCTTCAGCCCAGCCAGAACCTGACATCACGCTCACAAAATCGACCAATCCGTCCCGATCCAGCTGACTCATGGCGGCGAGCGACTCGTCCAGCGTGTAATCCTCGCTGGCGCCCGGTATGTCATGACGGGCCGAGCAACGCACGCCAACGGCGAGCTTGTCACCCGCCGCCTTGCGAACGGCCTCCAGTACCTCGCGCACAACGCGCAGGCGCCGCTCGCGACCGCCCCCATAGGCATCGGTGCGATGATTGAGCGCTGGTGACAGAAAGGACCCTAACAAATAGTCAGTCGCGGTCTGCACCTCGAGCAGGTCGAGCCCCGCGGTGCGGCAGCGCGCGGCGGCTGCGCCATAAGCCCGCACGATCTCCTCGATCTCGGCGCTGCTGAGCACATGCGGAACGGTGCCGTCCATGCCCGGCACCGCCGACGGCGCCACGGGATAGGCGCCGCGCAGCGCGCCATCCTTGTGCCCACCGTGCCAGAGCGTGATGGCGACTTTCGCGCCGGCCTCATGTGCAGCATCTGCCAGCCTGGCAAGGCTCGGCACCGAGCCATCCTGGTCGAGCCGGATCACCAGGCTGCGGCTGTAGGTCGTGTGATGCACCGGTGCGGACTCGATGCCGAGCAGCGCCACTCCGCCGCGCGCACGAGCTAACAGATATTCGTGGTAGCGCTCGCTGATGCCCGGTCCGCTGCCACCCAGGCCCATGCCGTGCGCCGACATGAAGGCGCGGTAGGGGACTTCGATCGGTCCGAGCCGCAGCGGGCTCAGCAAGCGCGGGTAGTGCTCGCGGGGCGAGGCCAGTTTGGGCGGGTTCAGTTCCATACCGGTTTGATCACGCCTAACAACGCGATCAATGCGACCAGCAGCCAGAGCGTGTGCGCCAGCCGCGTCGCGCGGCGATAGGCGCTGAATATGGTCGTGTTAGCGCCTGCAATGGCCTCGGCAGTCGCGTGCGGGGCATTCAGCACCCCAAATCCCTGCGCCCAGTCGCGAATGATGCGGCGCAGTAACAGGCCGATGACCACGACCATGGCAAAGAAAATCATCTTCAAGGCGAGCCAGCGCGCGATCACGGGCGTGCCCTCGACCAGCGACAGGGCCCCGAGGCTGAGGAACAGCGCGGCCACCGTGACACGGATCCAGTGATCGAGTTTCGCCAGCGACTGCGCGCTTGGATCACGCCCCATCAGGTACAAACGCCAGGCAAGAATCAGCCACAGCACGGCGAACCCCCAGATGGCTGGCAGCAGATCCGCTGCGAATGGTGTCAGGCCGAGTTGGGTCGCGAGCGTAAAGCCCACCGGCACCATCAGAATCAATGCGGTACGCGGACCCATGTCCAACTTGAGCAGCATTTCCAGAAACCGTAGGCGTTCGGGCGTCGGCAGGTCCGCGCGAGCAACGTAGCGTGAGGCTAGAAAAACCCCGAGGTCGGCGCCCAGCCAGTAGACAAAGAGCAGGATGTGAAAGTACTGCCACAGTCCAAAAGTGTTCATGCTGGTACAGTACAACAATGATCCGGCGGCTTCCTGTTGAATCAGCTACGCCCAAGTCTGTGGCGCCCTATGGAACTCTGGTGGCCGCCGATCCGGCGCGCGTACCCAGGACCGGCGTTTTTTATGGCGATGCGGTCGAGCTCTGGGCACAGGATCGTTTCGTATCGGACGCCGACACTTGCCTGTCGGTCGCGCGAGTTCATCCCCGGCCCTGCGAAGTCGTGTGGATGGAACGCCATTTCAAGCATACCCAGACCTTTGTGTCGCTCGGTGGTCGGCCTTTTGTCATGGTGTTAGGTGCGCCAACCCCAAGCTCAGCTCCAGACCCGGCCGACGTGCGGGCAATATTCTTTGACGGCCAGGCGGGCTTCATGATGCACATTGGCACCTGGCATGAGTTTCCGTTCGCCATTGACCAGACGACTGACATGCTGGTGATTCTGCGTAACGAAACCAATCGCAATCTGGATGTCAGTGAAAACGATGAGGTCGAGGGCGACGACCTCGAAAAACGCAACGTGCGCTCGCGTCTCGGATTCACTTTCGCGTTTTGAAAGGGCGGGTCAGCCGGTTTCCATCGGCAGCGTCGGATCAGGTCCCCATTCATTCATTGACGCGTCGTAAATCGTCACATCTTCGCGCCCTAACATCAGTAGCGCGAAGGCATCGGTGGTGGCGGATATGCCCCCGCCGCAGTAGCTGATCACCGGTTTTTCGCCTAACAAACCAGCGGCGCCGAGCCTGGCGCGCAATTGTTCCGCAGGCAGGAAGGCCTGGGTCACCGGATCCAGCAGATCCCTGGCGGGAACACTGCAACTGCCGGCGATGCGGCCCGGCCGGCCGTAGCTCAAGATCCTGCCGGAGAAGATTTCCGGCGCCAGCGCGTTGACCAGCAGCTGCCCGCCGCTACGCACCGCCTCCAGCACTTGCTCTTTGCCGACAAAGATCCGGCGGCGCACGCCACTCCTGAAAATCGCGGGCGGATACCAGGTGGCGCCGCTCTGCAGTGGCCGGCCTTCCTGCTGCCACTTGTCGAAACCACCATCGAGTACCCGCACCGCATCGAAGCCGTGCGTGCGCAGCATGAAAAACACCCGAGTTGCCCACCACGTAGCGCCGCGGTTGTAGAGCACCACCTGATGATCTGCTCCGACACCGAGCCGCGACATGGCCGCGACGAAAAAGTCATCCGGCGGCATCATGTAGCGTAGCCTGTGATCCGGATCGGACAGGTCCGCCTGCACGTCGATGAAACTCGCGCCGGGGATATGCGATTGCCGCCAGGACTCCTGGCCCGATTGCACCTCGTAGCCGCCGCCCTGTTTCGGCGTCAGAAACACATGGGTGTCGAACAGGCGCAGGCGGGGGTTCGCGAGGCTGTGGGCGAGTTCATCGGTGCTGATCAGCCAGGTTGAGGACATGAGTGGCTCCGTTGCTGCTTGCAGGACACGGGCCTGCCTTCCTAGACTGCCAGCCCGACGACAGGACAATACCGACAGGAAGTAGCTATGACCACCGTGGTTGTATTTTTTAACCTGAAACCCGGCGTAGCCGTGGCTGACTACGAAAAATTCGCGCGCGAGCTGGACCTGCCGGAGGTGAATCGCCTGCCGTCGGTGGCCAGCTTTGAAGTCCTGAAATGCCAGGGACTGATGGGCGGTGGCGCCAGCCCTTATCAGTACATCGAAATCCTGCGCCTCAAGAGCCTGGAACAGCTGGGCATGGATGTGCAGTCGCCCACCATGCAGAAGATTGTTAGCACATTTGCAACCATGGCGGACAGCCCGCAGTTCATAGTGACTCAGTCGCTGTGAACATCGCTGCAGCACCGTCTGCGCCGGGTGGTATCTATTACGGCTGGTGGGCAATCGTGCCTGCCGCGTTCATCATCATCCTGGTCACCAATGGCCTGACAGTCGGGGCTATCGCTGCATTCGATCCGGCCCTGATAGCCCAATTGGGCGTGACCCGGGGTGCGATCAAGATCGGTGATGCGATTCAGCTCGGGGTGACGTCGTCGATCACGGTGGTGGCCGGTGCGCTCACGGATCGCTACGGCTATCGCAGGGTCATGCTGGTTGGCGTCGCGTCTCTGCTCTGGGGTTTCCATGCGTTAGGGCATGTCGACAGCATCCAGGACTATTACTGGTCGCGCGGCTGGATGGGGCTGGGCCTCGGCGGCGCAGGGATGGCGATGTGCATGGTGGCCGTTTCGCGCTGGTTCGTGGCATCGCGTGGACTCGCGATCGGCATCGTGTTAGCCGGCACCAGTTTCGGCAATGGTTTCATGCCCTTGATATTCACGGCGCTTATCAGTTCCTATGGCTGGCGCGACGCGAGCCTGTTCACGCTGGCGTTGCTGGCGGTCCTGCCCTTGCTGGTCTGGGGCCTGATGCGGGAATGGCCGGCAGCGCTAGGGCTTAAGCCACTGGGTGCGGGATCGGCCGCGGTCGAGGCCAGGGCCATGGGCGAGGATCTCAGTTACTGGCGGATCCTGCGCCGGCGCGAATTCTGGTTGTTAGGCGGCGCGGCATTCGGCACTTTCTATGCGTTTCTCGGCATCAACAACAACCTGATCCTGCACATGATGCAGCTCGGACTGGCCCAGTCGGCCGCCGCCGCGATGCTGATCCCGCTGTTTCTCGCCGGCTTGTCTGCCAAGGTGCTGGCGGGCTGGCTCAGCGACCGTTTCGGCCGCAAGACGGTGTGGATCGCCTGCCTCGCGCTGATGCTGGGTGGGGCGCTGCTGCTCACGACGCTGCGGGCCGCGTGGATCGCACCGGCCGCGATCATTCTCGGGCTTGGCTGGGGAGCCAACTACACGCTGCTGCAGGCAGTTACCGGTGATGTGTTCGGTGCGCGTTCGTTAGGTCGCGTCATGGGTGCGATCACGGTGCTGGACGCAGGCGGCGGGGCGTTGGGTCCGTGGATCACGGCCGAGCTTTCGGATCGTTCCGGAAATTACCAGAACGGCTTCCTGCTGGCCTGCGGGCTGGTGGCGCTGGCGATGCTGTGTGCAGGCTCGCTCAGGCCGCGGAAAATCTGAGACCTCATGCTGCGCTACGCCATCAGCCGCATCGTCGGAATCATCCCGACCCTGTTCATCATCATTACGCTCGCGTTTTTTGTCATTCGTCTTGCGCCGGGTGGTCCCTTTGACGAAGAGCAGGCGCTGCCGCCGGAAATCAAGGCCAATCTTGAAGCCGCCTACGGCCTGGACCAACCCATCTGGAAACAGTACCTGCGGTACCTCCAGGGCCTGTCGCATGGCGACTTCGGGCCGTCGTTCAAGTTCAAGGATTTTTCGGTCACCGAGCTGATCGCGCAGGGATTGCCGATCAGCCTCAGCATCGGCCTGTCGGCGGTATTGTTAGGTATGCTGGTCGGCGTTCCGCTCGGCACATTCGCGGCGCTGAAGCAAAACACGGCGGCGGACTACACGACCATGGCGATCGTGGGCTTGGGCATTTCCGTGCCGAATTTCGTGGTTGCGCCGCTGCTGCAGATCCTGTTTGGCCTGCAGTGGCGATTGCTGCCAGTTGCGGGCTGGGAGAGCGGCGAAATCCGTTACCTGGTTTTGCCGGTGGCGGCCCTGTCCTTTGGCATCATTGCCTATGTCGGCCGCCTGACTCGCGGCAGCATGCTCGAGGTCCTGCGCAGCAATTACGTGCGCACGGCGCGCGCCAAAGGCCTGCCCGAGTACCTGGTGATCTGGCGTCACGCTCTGCGACCGGCACTGCTGCCTGTTGTCAGCTGGCTGGGTCCGGCGTTCGCATTTGTCGTCACGGGATCGCTGGTGGTGGAGACCGTATTCGGCTTGCCAGGATCGGGCAAGTACCTGGTGCAGGGCGCGATCAATCGGGATTACTCGCTGGTCATGGGCATGATCGTGGTCTATGGCAGCCTGATCGTGGTCTGCAATCTGATCGCCGACTTGCTCTATGGCTGGCTCGATCCGCGGGTGCGTTATGACTGAAGTCGCGGCACGCGGCCTGTGGGCTGACGCGTGGCTGCGGCTGCGGCGCAATCGCGCTTCGCTGTTTGCGGCGTGCTTCATCCTGCTGCTGACGCTGTTCGCATTTGTCGGCCCGCATCTGAGTCCACACACTTTCGACACCCTCGACTGGGAAAACATGACGGTCGGGCTGGGTGGACCTAACAATCATTGGCTGGGCACCGACCGCCTCGGGCGGGATCTGTTTGTCCGCACCATGACCGGCGTGCAGCTGTCGTTGCAGATCGCACTGCTGGCCACTATCGTCAGTTTCGTGATTGGCATCACCTACGGCGCGATCGCGGGATTTGTCGGCGGACGCGTCGACGACCTGATGATGCGCTTTGTCGATGTTCTGTATTCGATGCCGTATATCTTCATCGTCATCATCCTCTCGACGTTCATCGATCGTGCCAACATCTTCGCATTGTTCGCCGCTATTGGCGCAGTCGGCTGGTTGACGATGGCGCGCATCGTGCGCGGGCAGACCTTGTCGTTGCGCAATCGGGAATTTATCGAAGCCGCGCGCGCCATAGGCGTCACCACGCCGCGGATCGTGGCGAGGCATATCATGCCCAATGTGTTAGGCCCGGTGGTTGTCTATGCAACCTTGACCATCCCGCAGATGATTCTCTTCGAGAGCCTGTTGTCGTTCCTCGGTCTTGGCGTGCAGGAACCGGCGGCGAGTCTAGGCAGTCTCATCACCGAGGGTGCGAAGGAAATCGAGTCGGCGCTATGGATGTTGCTGGTGCCGGGCTTTTTTTTGGTGTCGTTGCTGGTGTGCTTCAACCTGTTGGGCGACGGGTTGCGCGACGCGCTCGACCCGCGGGAGCGTTGATCCTTGGGCGCGCTGCTCGAAATCCGCGACCTGAACGTGCGTTTTGCAACGCCCGATGGCGAAGTCGCGGCCGTCAGTGAATTCAACTGTGACTTTACGGCTGGCGAGTGCGTCGGCATCGTTGGCGAGTCTGGCGCCGGCAAGAGCCAGGCATTTCTGGCCCTCATGGGACTCCTGGCACCTAACGCGCAGGCCACCGGGTCAGCACATTTCGCGGGCGCGAATCTGCTCGGCGGCAATGGTAGCGCGCTGCGCAAGGTACGTGGTTCGCGGCTCGGGATGATTTTTCAGGATCCGATGACCTCGCTGACACCGCATCTGCACGTGGGCGATCAAATCGCCGAGCCGCTGGTACAGCACAAAGGCCTGAATTGGCGTACTGCGCGACAAAGGGCGCTGGAATTGCTGGAGCATGTGCAGGTCGCGGACGCGGCGCGGCGCCTGACGCAGTACCCGCATGAATTGTCGGGCGGCATGCGCCAGCGCGTGATGATCGCCATCGCTCTGGCCTGCAATCCTGCGATGCTGATTGCCGACGAGCCGACGACCGCGCTGGATGTGACGATCCAGGCGCAGATACTGACATTGTTAGCTGAGCTGAAGCGCGAGCAGGGCATGGCGATGGCGCTGATCACGCACGACCTGGGCGTGGTCGCAGGCCTCGCCGACACGGTGGTCGTCATGTACGGCGGTCGCATCGTCGAGTCAGGACCGGTTGGCCAGCTGCTGACAGCGCCGCGTCACCCGTACACGCAGGCCTTGCTCGACTCGATGCCGCGCATCGACGATGCGCTCGACCGGCCATTGACGACGATTCGCGGCCAGCCGCCAAATCCGCGCCGACTGCCATCCGGCTGCGCTTTCCATCCGCGCTGCGACATTGCGTCGGGACGCTGCGTCGAGCAGCGGCCGGCCCTGCAGCAGGGCGCCGTCAACCGCCTGGCCTGCCATTATCCGCTGCGCGAGCCAGCCGGATGACCGAGGCAACAGATTTTCTGCGGATTGAGCACCTAACGGTCGCCTTCGCGATCCGCCATCGCTGGTTGGGGCGCACAGAGCAATTGCGGGCGATCGACGATGTCAGCCTGGTCCTAAAGACCGGCGAGGCCCTGGGGCTCGTCGGTGAATCGGGTTGCGGAAAATCAACACTGGCGCGCGCGGTGCTGCAACTGATACGTCCGAATTCCGGTACCGTCGTCTGGCTCGGCAGGTCGATCGAGCGTCTGAGCGAGCGTGAGATTCGGCCGCTGCGCCGCGACCTGCAGATTATTTTCCAGGATCCGCTCGCGAGTCTTGATCCGCGCATGACGGTGGGTGAAACGGTCGCGGAGCCTCTGCGCGTGCACCGGCGTGACATGGACCGCGCAGCCCGCCGCGCTGCGGTGGCTGCAATGCTGATGCGCGTCGGACTGAACCCAGAGGACATCAATCGCTACCCGCATGAGTTCAGCGGTGGCCAGTGCCAGCGCATCGGCATTGCACGCGCGATGGTGCTGAATCCCAAGCTGCTGATATGCGATGAGCCTGTCAGCGCGCTTGATGTGTCCATCCAGGCACAGATCATCAATCTGTTGCGCGATCTGCGCCGTGATCAGAACATGACCATATTGTTTGTTAGCCACAACCTCGCCGTGGTGCGACGGCTTTGCGATCGCGTCGCGGTGCTGTATCTTGGCAGGGTGATGGAGCTGGCGACGGTGCAGGAGCTGTTCGCCGCGCCATTGCATCCCTACACCCGCGGACTGCTTGCGTCGGTCCCGATACCCGATCCGCTCCGGCAGCCGCAACGACTGGGCTCCGCGCTGGCGGGGGAGTTACCATCACCGCTGGCGCCGCCATCGGGCTGCGTATTTCGTACCCGCTGCCCGCGTGCCGTCGACGCCTGCGCGCAGCAAAGGCCTGAGCTGGAAATTGTCGAAAATAGTAATCGCAGCATTGCCTGTCTGCGCTGGAGAGAACCGGAATGAAACTTTTGTATACACCGATCAAGGGTTATGTGCACACGGTCGAAGCGATCATTAATTTTGCGGAGCTCCGCGACAAGATCGAGGCTGTGCCAACCAGGCCATTCGATGCCGATACGCCGCTGCCATCGATCAATCCTTTAGGCAAGGTGCCGACGCTGGTTCTGGACAGCGGCGAGTACCTCGCTGGCGGCCCCGTCGTTTACGAGTATCTCGACAGTCTGCATCGCCGCCGCAAACTGGTACCGGCGCGAGGCATCGAGAGATTTCGCTGTTTGCGCCAGGCCTGGATGGCCGATGGTCTGTTCGATACCTTCGTCATGGTGATCATTGAGTCTTGGCTGCCGCAGGAGCAGCAACGACCCGCCTATATCCAGCGCTGCTGGTCCAAGATCATCGCAATCCTGGACCAAATCGAGCGCGATGTGCCGGGCTACGGCCGGCTCGACCTTGCGCAGATGCGTAGCGTGGGGGCATTGCAATTTCTGAAGCTAAAGATGCCCGCGGTGGGTCAGGCTGCAGCCGGTCTCGATGCGCGTTTTGATTTCACCGCCGGCCGGCCGGCGTTAGCTGCGTGGTTCAAATCCATGGCGCGCAAGAAGCTGTTCCGCGAACCCCTGATCAAGGAGGCCTGAATGTCCGTTCCTCATGTCCGCATCCGCGGAAAAATTCACTACACCTCGGACAAACCCGAGCGCAAGGGCCAGGAACGTGGCCGCGAATACTTCACCATTACGCGGCACACCGATGGCCGGCGCACGCTGCGCGCCTACGTCGAGATCGACGACGCGCCGAACGTCATGCGCGATGTCACGCTGAGTGTCGGCGCCGACTGGAAACCGAGCGACTGCTTCGTGCGTTTGTCAGTGGGCGATAAGTTCATCGGTTCCAGCTGGTTTCGCTTCACGGCCGACCAGGCCGAATGCGAAGGCTTTACAGTCGCCGAGGGCCGCATTTCGCAGCGCTACGCGCTGGATCGCCCGCTGGTCGGATTTGGCACCCATCCGATCCAGGGCGACGCGTTCCTCACCAGCATGGTCGATGTCAGCCAGGGTCCTAACAACCACGCCTATCAGGATGTCCTGATGTGTTCACTCGACCACCGCGGTGCAACCGGTCCCATGTTGATGACGCACCCGAAGGGCGTGCGACTGGCCTTCAAAGGCCGGGAACGTATTACCGTCGCGGCAGGTACATTTGATGCGTTGCATTTCCGTTACTCCGAGACCACCGATGACGGAACCGACACTCGCAATGAGCCGGGCAAGCACCCGCCGTACGACGTCTGGTGCACCGACGATGGTGACTATGTGTTTTTACGTGCCTGGGTCACGGGGTACATGATGACGCGTTATGAACTCACCGAGTACGAACGCATTGCCGCCAAACCCTGACAGATTCCTGGCGACACTCGCGTGGGCAGCGGCGGCTCTGATGATGCCGTTCGCGGCGGGGGCTGAAGTTGCGCTGCGGCGCCAGAGCCTGGGCGATCCGCAGACCCTGGACCCGCAGCTGTGGGTCTACGGCCAGGATGGCAATCTCGCGCAGGACCTGTTTCAAAGTCTGACCACGGTCGATCCGTCTGCTAACACCGTGCCGGGGCAGGCCGAATCGTGGCAGATGAGTGCGGACGGCAAGACCTACACCTTTCGCCTGCGTCCCGGGTTGCGCTGGTCGGACGGTCACAAGCTCGACAGTGAGGACTTTCTCTGGTCTTTCCAGCGCCTCTTTGATCCCAGGACCGCGGCGCCATCTGCCTCGCTGCTTTACGTGATTCGCAATGCCCGTGCGATCAACACCGGAAAAATGTCTGTGGACAAGCTTGGCGTGCGCACGCCGGATGCGCGCACGGTCATCATCGAGCTGGAACACCCCGCGCCGTATTTCACCGATATCATGGTGCACCGCGCCTTTCCAGTGCCGCGCCACGTGCTAGAAAAGTTCGGCCGCGACTGGGTCAAGCCGGGCAATCACGTGTCTAACGGCGCCTTCAAGCTCGCAGAATGGCGGCCTAACGCCTATGTAAAGCTGGTGCGCAACCCTCTGTTCCATGAAGCCGCGACGGTCAGACTCGATGCCGTTTATCACATTCCGATCGAAGACCCGAACGCCGCGTTGACGCGATTTCGCGCCGGCGAACTCGATATCGTGGTGTCGCTGCCGTCCGAGAAGATTGACGACGCGCGTCGCGACTTCCCGCAGGAACTACATCTGTTCCAGCAGATCGGGCTCGAGTACTACGTGATAAATACCAAGCGCGCGCCATTCAATGATCCGCGAGTACGCAGCGCCCTGTCGCTTGCCATCGATCGTGACACGCTGACACGCCTGGTGCTGCGCGCCGGCGAAAGGCCCGCGTATTGCGTGGTGCCGCCTGGTGTCGTCAATTACACGCCGCAGCAGTGCCTGGCGCCGGGCAAAATGCCTGCGACGATGACCGCACGCTTGCAGCAGGCGCGCCAGCTGCTGGCACGGGCCGGATTCTCCGTGGGCAAGCCGCTCTACGTCTCGCTGCGCGTCAACAACAACGATTCGCAGCGCAAGATCGCGGTCACGATCCAGGCGATGTGGCGCGCGGCCGGAATCCAGGCCACCGTCATCAGCACGGAGCTCAAGGTGCACCAGTCGGCGCAGCAGCAGGGCGACTACGATGTCGCGCGCGCCGCCTGGTACGCCGAAGACAAGGACCCGGCGTCGTTTCTCGAACTGCTGGATTCGCGCGCGGTGGGCATCAATGTCTCGCGTTATGCGAACCCACGCTTTGAGGCCTTGCTGGATCAGGCCGATCAGAGCGCTGATCTGGTTAAACGTGCACAGCTGATGAACGAGGCCGAGCGGCTGGCAATTGCCGATCAGCCGCTGATACCGCTGTACTACTATGTGAGCCGGCGATTGATTTCCAAACGCGTGGTCGGCTGGACCGACAACGCCCGCGGTGTGCACATCAACCGGTACTTCAGTTTGCGGCCCTAGCAGGCTTTACAGCGTCGATCACTTCAATCCATTCGCCGGCGGCGCCCTGCAACATGCCGCTGCGCCGGCCTGCATACGGCGCGCCCCTTCGGGCGGTCAACGGAACGCGCCAGTTCAAAGTGTTCGAATCGAGGTCCGTCGCCGCGAAACTGATCATCGCTATGCCCGGTGGCAGATCGCCAGGGCGCACAGGCCGCGGCGTGGCGGCCTGTGGATACTGGTCGAGTTCGACTGCAAAACCTGGGCTGAGCAGAACCAAAGCCAGTGGTGTCGCGTAGTCGGCGGCCAATTTCCAGGCGTCGTTGATGACGTTGATGGGTGACGCATACGGGTCAGTCACCTTCATGCCCATTTGATTGGCGTAGAACGCCCGCATGGCCGCCATGTCGGGTCCGCCTAACACGACAATGAATGTACGATCGACAAAGGACTGCGCGGGTGTCTTGATCGCGACGCCACCTTCCGGCGGGATCCGCGTCAGGTATACGAGTTCACCTGCCGGGCCAATGGCCTGCATGGCTCGCACTTTCGAATTGCTGCCCAATGGCCGTGGCGCACCGACGATGCGAAACGGCGAGTTGGCCAGGCGCAGTGCCAGCGTATCCGGGTCCTGGCAGAGGATTTCGTTGGCATTCCAGCCGTGCGTCTTCATGACTTCGTAGCCGGGCGTCGACGGGCTTTGTACGATGCGCAGATACACTTCAGCGCCGCTGGCACTCTGCAGCAGTGAAAACTTGCGGCCCTCGGCCAGTGGCGCGCCCCAGGCGGCAGCGAGGTCGCGTGACACTTCACCGCGTTCGACCAGCCTGTATTCCAGAAAGCGCGTGTACGCTTCTTCGGTCGTGTGTAGGTCAGGCGCGGTCAGGGTGACGGCAATGATGGCGCTCAGCATGTCTCTCTCCCGATTGGGCCTATGCTATCGTCCCAAAGATGATCGATTTCTATTATTGGCCTACACCGAACGGCCACAAGGTGGCGATCATGCTCGAAGAGTCGGGCCTTGGCTATCGGCTCAAGCCCGTCAATATTCTGCGTGGCGAACAGTTCAAACCGAGCTTTCTCAGGATCAACCCGAATAACAAGATCCCCGCCATTGTCGATCGCGATGGCCCGGGCGGTAAGCCGTTCGCAATTTTCGAATCTGGCGCGATCCTGCAGTACCTGGCGGAAAAGTGCGGGCAGTTCATGCCACGCGAAATGGCGGCGCGCTTTGTCGTCATGCAATGGTTGTTCTTCCAGGTCGGCGGCGTGGGCCCGATGTTTGGTCAGTGCGGGCATTTCTTCGGTTACGCGCCGCGCAAGATTCCGTACGCCATCGACCGTTACCGCAACGAAACTTTGCGACTCTATGGTGTGATGGACCGGCGTCTGCGCAAACTGCCGTTCCTCGCAGGTGATTATTCCATTGCCGACATGGCGACCTGGCCCTGGGTACATGTGCGCTGGCTTCACAAGATCGAGATCAACGAGTTTCCCAGGGTCAGGAAATGGTACGAGAAAATCGCCAATCGTCCGGCGGTACAGCGGGGCGTTGGCTTGCTGAAGGCGGACGAAAAGATCGGCAATCCTGACAAGGCCACGCGCGCAGCGTTTTTTGGCCGGCAGCAATTGCAGCAGGGCAGGCGCTGACACAATGACCGGGGCCAATCCCTATCCCTTGCTGTTCCAGCCCTTCAAGCGAGGGCGCCTGCAGTTGCGCAACCGGGTGATTCACGCGTCGATTACCACCCGCATGGCGGCTGGCCAGCGCGTCACACCGCGCCTGATCCAGTACTACGCTAATCGCGCCGCCGGCGGCGCCGCGGTGCTCGTCAGCGAGTCCCTGAGCGTCGCGCGCACGCAGGTGTTAGCTCACAAAGTGCGGGTCTGGGACGACGAGGGCAATGACGGCCTGAAGCGCTGGGCGGAGGCGGTGAGCCGGCACGATTGCCTTTTGTTAGGACAGATCCAGGATCCCGGTCGCGGACGCCACGAGAAGGGACGTACGCCAGATGCCATAGGGCCGTCGCCTTTGCCGGACGACCTGTCCTGGACGGTTCCGCGCGCACTCACGACAGCGGAGATTCAGAATCTCATCGCCGACTTTGCCGAATCGGCTGCGCGCCTGGAGCGCTGCGGCTTTGCGGGTGTGGAATTGTCCTGCGGTCATGGGCATATCTTTCACCAATTCATGTCGTCCTGGTCGAATGAACGCGAGGACGACTACGGCGGCGATTTCGCCTGCCGGATGAAGCTGGTGCGCGACACCGTTAGCGCAATCCGGTCGGCGTGTTCAAACCGATTTCTGCTCGGGCTCAAGCTGCCTGGGGATGACGGCGTACCCGGCAGCATCGATCCGTGCGAGGCCGCAAAGATCGCCGAGTACCTCGTCGATCCCGGCACCGTCGACTATGTCGCCTTCGCCTGGGGCTCGCATGCTAACAGCCTGGGCATGCACATCCCCGACCTCTCGGGTCCGCGCGCACCGTTCGTGCCGCTGACGCGGGCGCTGCGGACGCACTGCCATGGCGTACCGGTCATGGCCCTGGGTCTGATCACCGACCCTGCGGAAGCCGAGGGCATCCTGCAGCGCGACGATGCCGACCTCATTGCGTTAGGGCGCCCGCTGGTCACGGATCCGGCCTGGCCACTCAAGGCCCGGAGTGGCCGCGAGGCACAGATCCGTTATTGTGTCTCCTGCAACACCTGCTGGGGCACGATCGTCGAGAACAAGCCGCTGGCCTGCGACAACAATCCGCGCGTGGCACAGCCCGACGAAGTGGACTACTGGCCGGCGAAGGCTCCACAGCAGAAGCGCATCGTCGTGGTCGGCGCCGGCATCGCCGGCCTCGAGGCCGCCTGGGTTGCGGCGGCCCGCGGTCACAAGGTCACGGTGTTAGGTTCGGGCGTCGAGCCGGGCGGTGCAACTCGCCTGCATGCGCTGCTGCCGGGTGGCGAGCACCTGTCGAGCATCTACGACTATCAGGTGCTCGCCGCGAAACGCGCCGGCGTGACCTTGGAGCTGGGATTCAGGGCGGCGGTTTCCGACATTGTGTCGCTCAAGCCGGAGCAGGTGCTGCTGGCAACCGGCAGTGATTGCGCCTGGCCGCGCGCCTGGCCGCAGGAGTTACACGCCTCCGGTGCGATCGTCGACCTGCGCGATTCAGTCCGCATGTTAGCGGTTCAGGCCGGCTGGATTGGCGGGCGCGCACTGATCTTCGATATGGATGCGACGGAAGGCACCTACGCAGCGGCGGAACATTTCGCCGGCCGCTTCGATGAGGTCGTCGTGGTGACGCCGCGCGAGCGCCTGGCGCAGGAGGTGCCACTGGTGACCCAGCTCAGAATCTGGCGGCGCTTCAATCAGTTGCGGATTCGCATCCTGGCATTTCATGAAATTGATCCCGACTCCAACTGGGAGCAGGGGGAGATAGCCTGCCGCAACATTTATAACGGCGACCGCACCCGCGTCGACGAAGTTGCGTTGCTTACGTACGCAACCCCACGCCGCCCACGCCTGGCCCTCGAAGCGCCACTGATTGAACGTGGTCTGCAGGTGAGCCGTATCGGCGACTGCCTGATGCCGCGGTCCGTGCTGGCTGCCACGGCCGATGGCCACGCAGCGGGCCTTCGTCTCTAAGAAATCGGGCCTCGCAGCCCCGCTACGCGATAATCGGCGCTTGGCCAACGGGGTACATTGATTTGTTCACAGATCCGATCATCTGGTCCGCGGCGGGCATCGCCTTCCTGCATACAGTGTTGGGACCAGATCACTATCTGCCGTTTGTCGTGCTGGGCAGATCGCGTGGCTGGACCCTGTCGCGTACGCTTTGGACCACGACCGTGTGCGGCCTGGGTCACGTGGGCAGCAGCCTTTTGTTAGGCCTGGGTGTCGCCATCGGCAGCTGGTCCGTGGCCGGCGCCACGGGATGGGAAGGGCTGCGCGGCAACCTCGCGGCCTGGCTGTTGATCGGCTTCGGCACCGCATACACTATTTGGGGCATCAAACAAATCACGCGCCGTGCGGTGCCCGGTCACAGTCATGCACATGCGCATGGCGACGGCACGGTGCACGACCACGGCCACGATCACCGCGAGCAGCATGTCCACGCGCATGTGTTCGCGGCTGATTCCGGCCCGGGTGCTTCGCGGCGCAGCCTGATTGCCTGGAGTTTGTTTGTCGTGTTTGTACTGGGGCCCTGCGAGCCTCTGATACCGCTCGTCATGCTGCCGGCGTCGCAGCGTGACGCGGCCATGACGCTGGCTGTTGCAGCGGTCTTCGTGCTTGTGACGCTGCTGACGATGATCGTAACCGTATTTGCCCTGACACGCGGATTTGATCGGGTCTCGCAGCTCGGTGGCTGGCAACACGGCAAGTTGGGGCATGTCGCCGCCGGCAGCGCACTCGCCTGTTGCGGCCTGGCCATGTTGCTTGGGTTCTAGTGCCCTGTTATAAGTTTTCCTTGAAGGATTGACCGGAGGTTGCCGACCATGAAATTGATACCGCATCGACGTAGCCGTGAAACCGAAGTCTGGCTGCGCAAGGAAACGCTGGAACAGACCAAGCGCTACAAGAAGATCGTGCGTGAACAGGATGCCCTGGCGCCCAAGCGTGATCGCTGGATCGCGGATTTCCTCGAGCGGATCCAGACCCGCGGCGTGCATGTGCATTTCGACCAGATGCGCAAAGTCCGGCCGGAAGAAATTCCCAGCAAGCCGAAGCGCAAGTTCAGAGTTGTTTTCTAGACGGAGCTAACACATGGCACGCCCACATATCGAACCGTTCGTCGATCGCGACGTCTCCTTCAAGAAGATGACCCTGCCAGGCTTCCCGAAGGGCATGCAATACAAGATGCTGTCCCTGGATACGGACGACGGCGCCTGCACGATGACGGTGCTGTACGAACCCGGCTACAAGCAACCTCCCGGCATGAGTTATGCCGAATACGAGCTCTTCATCCAGTCGGGCTCAATCACAGTCGGCAGCAAGACCTGGGGTCCCGGCAGCTACTTCATGGTGCCAGCTGGCGTGACCCTGGAGGCGATGAGTTCGCCGCGCGGCGCCACCGCTTTGCTGTTCTTCAACTATGGTGAACCGTCGTTCGTGGAATCCGATACCGATCATGCGAAAGCGGAGCGGCATCGCTTCGCCGCGGTGAATTCGTACGACAACATGCAGTGGACCTCGACCAATTTTTATCCGGCCACCGCGCCCGGCTGCCTGGTCAAGGTCCTGAAGTTTGATCAGCGCACCCAGGGCTTCACGTTCCTGTATTGCATGACGCCGAATTTCTGGCAGGACAACATTTCCTACCACGATTGCTGCGAAGAGGCGTACCACATCTGGGGCACGTCCTGGATGATGCAATTTGGCGACCTGCCCACGGGCGGTTATTTCTACCGTCCGCCATACATCAACCACGGCGCGTTCGCGTCCAAGCTCGGCATCCTGGCCATAGGCCGCACTGACACGCAGTTGTACAACCACTTCCACTTCAATCCCTGGACCAATGTCGAAGAGAACAGGGAGCGCGCGGCGAGCCGCATGCAGCATTGGAAGCCGGATCTCTACAAGTGGGTCAACACTCAGGGGCATAACCACCCGGTCGATTTTGAGTTTGACCACGGGCATGCGCATGGCGACATGCCGCACCACCATGGCGACGGCACGGTCGAGCACAAGCACACGAAGAAGCGCCGACGGAAGTAACGGGTTGGCAGCAACAACCGACGGGCGATCCGGCCCGGCCGCTGACCGGTAAGGGACGCAGGATCGACCTGTGCCGCCTGTTGCGTTGAGATGCTGAGCCCAAATCTGCTGTAAATCCTTGGGTTTGCGCCCGGGTCTGGGTATGCTTTCGAGATGAAGCCCGGATCCACTATTGCAACCAGTGACAGCCTGCGCGGCGTCAAATACGAGATTCGCGGCCGTCTCGCCCGGCGGGCGCTGGAACTGGCCCGCCAGGGCTATGAAATCTTGTCGCTCAACATTGGCAATCCGGCGCTGTTTGGCTTCCGGACGCCCGAAACCATGCGTCTCGCGATGATCGAAAACCTGGGCGAGTCCGAGGGCTACTGTCATCAGAAGGGCATTTTCCCGGCGCGTGAGGCCGTGGTCATGCAGCAGCAGGCGCGCGGTGTCACGGGCGTCAACGCGGAAGATGTCTTCATTGGCAACGGCGTCAGCGAGCTTATCGATCTTGGGCTGCGCGCGCTGCTGAATCCGGGCGATGAAGTGCTGGTGCCGAGCCCGGACTACCCGCTCTGGACCGCGGCGGTCACATTGAACGGTGGCAAGGCGCTGCATTATCCCTGCCGTCCGGAAGCGGGCTATGTCCCGGATCCGCAAGAGATTGCGCGTCTTATTACCCCGCGCACGCGGGCCATCGTCATTATCAATCCTAACAATCCGACCGGCGCCGTGTATCCACGCGCGGTGCTGGAGCAACTGGCCGCGCTGGCCGAGCGGCACTCGCTGGTGGTCTTTGCGGATGAGATCTATGACCAGATCCTGTATGACGGCGCGCAGTTCATTCCGATGGCGACGCTGGTGCATGACACGCTGTGCGTGACCATGTCGGGCATTTCCAAGGTCTATCGCGCCTGCGGCCTGCGGGTCGGTTGGGCGGTCATGTCCGGCAAGGTGTCGGCGGCGACGGATTACATGGAAGCGCTTGAGTTGTTAGCTTCCCTGCGCCTGTGCAGCAATGTGCCGAGCCAGTGGGCGGTGCAGACAGCGTTAGGTGGCTACCAGAGCATCAAGGACCTGGTCGCGCCCGGGGGCCGTCTGTATGAATCGCGCCGCGCTATTGTCGACGGCGTGGCGGCCAGCAAGTACCTCGAATTGCCGGGCAACGCTGCGGGCGCGATCTACGCCTTTCCGCGCATCAAGGCGGGTGAATTGCCGGACATCGACGACCAACAATTCGCACTCGACCTGTTGGAGCGCAAACATGTGCTGGTTGCGCCCGGCACCAGTTTCAATGTTCCCTACCGCAACAGTTTCCGCATCACCAACCTGCCCGATGTCGCGACCCTGAAAGTGGTGTTTACGCGCACCGAGGAGTTGTTGTCGGACTACGCCGCGACGCGCGGGGGTCCTTCGAATGTGCTTGAGGCGCGCGCCCGCTTCAAATAGCCCGCGTTTCCAATAGACTCTGCTCATGAGTCTGCCGCCGGAAATCCGCTCGGCGCTCGCGGCGGGGCAGGGCATTCTGGTACCGGATCCGGCGCGCGCGGCCATTATTCGTCTCGCCTATGCGGACCAGCAACTCAATGCCGGCCTCGCGACCTGGCCGACACCTGATATCTCGACACCTGCGGCCTTGCTCGTCCGGATGGCTGCGGATGCGCGGCAACCGCTGATGAGTCGCGCGACTGAATGGGCGTTGCTGCGCGAGCATGCGAATGCCCAAGCTGCTGGTGGCAGTTCTTCTGCCAATGGACTGGCCGATGCCTGGCAACGCAGCCTGCAATTACTGCGTGATCACGGCATCGCCGCGGCGAGGCTGGCTGCCTTTGCGACGCCAGAAACTGTAGCCCTGCTCGCGGCGTTCGAATATTTGCGCGACTGCGCCCGCAACTTTGGCGTTGGCGCGCCGGCGCTCTGCCAGCCGGGGAGCGTTCCAGCAGCCGCGCGCCGCCTTGCAATGGGGTTTGCCACAGTTCCGCGCGCCTTTCGCGATTGGGTTGTAGCGCCGGCCACCGCCGCGGCCGGGCCTGCCGGAGCCGGAAAGGCGATCGCACTGCATGCCGCCGCGGCGCCCGCGGAAGAGGTGGCCGCGGCGCTGAGTTGGGCCCGCCACACGCTCGAACAGAACCCCGCCGCACGGGTGCTGGTCGTGGTACCGGACGGCAAGAGCTATGAACCGGCACTGCAGCGCGCGCTGTCAGCTTCCTATCGGCTGGATGCAACTCGCGACGAGGCCATTTTTCTCGATCGCCAGCGGCGCCTCGTCGACGCAGCGGCTGTGCGCCAGCAGTTGTTCCTGCTGCGCCTGCTGGCGGGCGCGCTGCCGATCGCGGAGTGCTGTGCGGGCCTGCGCGATGGCGGCGCCGCGCTGACGGAGCAGGTGGCGCGCGCGCAATTGGCACAGCTGTTAGCAACACAGGCTACCGGCGATGTCAACCTGGCGCGCATCGCAGCGATATTGCGCTCCGGGAGCGCGAGTGCCCTCGAGGCTGCGCAGCAATGGCTGGCGCATCTGCAGGCTGCCCATGACGCGCTGTTCTCTAACAGGGAGCAGATCGGCAACTGGCCGGATCGACTGGCAGCCGCCAGCAAGCTATTGCCATCGACCTGGGTCTCTGGCAGCACGGACCAGAGCTTCAGCATTCAACAGGCCTGGCAGGAGCTGCTGATCGAGTGCAACCAGCTGACAGCGCTCGGCGGTGCGGATTCGCTGCAACGTGCGCTGGGATTGCTGGCCGCGCGCGCCGCGCGCTCGCCGTGGCCCGAGCGACGCTCCGACAGCCGCCTGCATATCGCGCGCTCGACCCAGGATCCGATCCTGCAGTACGACGGGATCTGGGTCTGCGGACTCGCGGCCGCGCAGTGGCCGTTGGCTCCGCAGCCGGATCCGTGGGTACCCAAACCGTTGCAAATGGAATCGGAAGTACCGGCCGCGAGCGCTGCGGGTCGCCTGCGGGAAGCGCGCAGCGAGCTAACAGCCTGGCGATGCGCTACGGCCAACCTGCATCTGAGTTATCCGTCATTACTGGATGAGCACGGCGCCAGTGTCAGCCCCTTGTTACTGGAGTTGGGGCTCGAGGCAACGCCTGCCGACACGGCGGCACCTGCGCGCCGCAGCCGCGCGGCCCAGGTCCGGGCAGCGGCGCCTCAGCTAACGGAATTCGCCGATGATCGCTATACGCGGCGTATCGAGGGCGAGGTTCGCAGCGGCGCCCCGACATTGAATCTCTTCAACGAGTGTGCGTTTCGCGGCTCGGCGCATCTGCGTCTCGCGCTGGCGCAAGAGGACGAGGCGGTCCCGGGTATCGAAGCTCTGCAAAGCGGATCCTTGCTGCATCTCGCGCTGCAGCGTATCTGGGGCCAGCTTCGCGGTTCGGCGGGCCTCGCAACAATTCCAGAGACTGAGACTGCGGATTTTGTTGCTAACATCGTCGCGGCGCTGGTACGCGAGCAGTTGACGAAGGGCGAGAATTTCCCGGCAGCGCGTCGCGCAGCGTTCGCGGTCGAGGAACGGCGCCTGACGGAACGGATCTCCGCATTGTTGAACGAGGAACGCAAACGCGGCTCTTTTCACATCGACAATCTCGAAGCCGCGCTGCCTGTGACGCTGGACGGCGTGAATTTTTGGGTACGACTCGATCGCGTGGATCGTGTTGGCGATCAGACGCTCGTGATTGATTACAAGGCCGGGAAATCCGGCAAGCCACGCTGGTCGGACGACCCGCCGCGGGAAATCCAGCTGCTGATCTATCGCGAAGCGATGTTAGCTGAGGGGACCGCGGTGGCGGGTCTCCTGACTTGGCATCTGTTGTCCAGCAAGATAATCGCCGGTGGTGCGGTGGCGCCCGAGCTTGCGTTGTTTCCGCCTTTGGCGCCGCGCAAGCAGACGGTGAACTGGTCGGCGGCTGAGCCGGGCTGGAGCCGGCAGCTGCGGGAACTCGCAAAGCGCCTCTGGCGGGGCGACGCCAGACTGCAACCCTTGAAAGACGCCTGCGACTACTGTGACCTGCGGGGTTTGTGCCGGCGCGATGAACGCCTGGGCCTGGGCGGCGTGGAAGATGTTGGCGGCGCCGACAGCGATGACAACGGAGCTAACGGTGTCGATGCTGGATGACAGTGACGTTCGCCGCGAAGCGGTCGAGTCTGGCGACTCGATCCTGCTGCGCGCCCCGGCAGGCAGTGGCAAGACCACGGTGCTGGTGCAGCGGCTGCTCGTTATGCTGACAAAAGTCGGCAAACCCGAGCAGGTCCTGGCAATTACCTTTACGCGCAAGGCCGCCGCTGAAATGCGTGAACGGGTGCTGGGTGCGCTCGCTTGCGCGAGCGGTGCACAGCCCGTGCCGCACGCTGCCAACGACAGTTTGCGTCGCACGATCGCACTCGCGGGCGAGACCCTGCGCCACGCCAGGCAGCAGGGCTGGGATCTCATGCAGAATCCGGCGCAATTGCGCATCCAGACCATCGAATCGCTCAATCACTGGATTGCCGCGCAGTTGCCGGCGAGTGCTGGCAGCGGCGATGGCGACATAGTCGAACGACCAGTGGGCTTGTACCGGGATGCCGCTCGCCGCGCGATGGAGCATGCCGCCCAGGACTCCGAGCTGCGCGATCAGCTCGCCCGATTGTTGCGCCTGGTGGACAATCGCTGGAATTCCCTGGAGGAAGAATTGGCCGAAATGCTGACACAGCGGCACCGTTGGTGGCAGCACGTGACTATCGCGTCATTCGGCGAGCAATGTGCGGCAGTCGCAAGCTGCCTGCAGCATCTTTCGGTTGCGACCCAGCGGCAGGCGCAGCAGGCCCTGGGTGCGGATTTTCTGGAACGCGCCGCGCGTGTGCTGCATGACACGGCCCGCGAACGCAGCGCGCTCGGTGACCAGGATCCTGACTGGAGCATGTGGTGCGCCCCGCGCCCGCTGCAGCCGCTGGCGGAGCTGTTGCCGATGTGGCGGTTGTTAGGCCGCTACTTTCTGACGGGGGAAAACGAATTGCGCAGCGCGTTTCGCGCCTTCAAGGGCCTGCCGTTGGTTACGGGCCGGCACAAGGGATTGGTCAGGGAGCTGGCGGATCAGCTGAAACTCCTGCCAGGCGCACGCGAATTGCTGGTGAACCTGAAGGAGCTCCCGCACGCGGAGCTCGCGGCTGACAGCCGCAGCGCGCTGCTGGCACTGCGCGCGTTACTGCCGCTGGCGGCAGCGGCTCTGGAAGAATTGATGACTGCCCAGGGCTTGCGCGATCTGATTACGGTAAGTGGTCGCGCGCGCCAGGCATTGGTCGACGATTTCGAACCCACGGAGTTTGCGCTGCGCCTAGGAGAGTCGCTGCAGCACATCCTGGTGGATGAATACCAGGACACGTCGATCGATCAATTTGAGTTGCTGCAAAAGTTGACACATGGATGGACGACGGGTGACGGCCGCAGCGTTTTTCTGGTCGGCGATCCGATGCAGTCGATCTACGGCTTTCGCGATGCCGAGGTTGCGCTGTTCCTGCGCGCCCGGCATGACGGCCTGAGCGAATATCTGCAATTGAAATTCTTGGAGCTGCGCCGCAATTTTCGCAGTCAGGCCGCCATCGTCGAGTTTGTCAACCGCAGCTTTGCGCCGTTGATGCCGCAGCGCGATGACCCGCAGGCCGGACAGGCGGCCTACACAGACGCAGTTGCAGCACGCACCGACGGTGCACCCGGCGTAGTACGCTTTCATTTGTTAGCCAGGGACGCCGGCCAGAGCGCACGCGAGTTGGAAGCACAACGGATTCTGGCCCTGGTCGCGGAAATTCGTCAGGCGTCGCCTCAGGGCAGCATTGCGATCCTGACCCAAACACGCCGCAACGTCGCTGGACTCACCGAACTGTTGCGCGAGCATGGCTGGCCGGTGCGCGGCGTCAAGATGGTCGCGCTGGCGGACCTGCAGGCAATCCAGGATCTGAGTTCGCTCGCGCAGGCATTGCTCGATCCCATGGACCGGATTGCGTGGTTGGCGGTGCTGCGTGCGCCGTGGTGCGCGGCTGCGCTGGACGTGCTCGAGGAGTTGGCGCGCTCTGCCGGCGACGGCGCTATTGCGACGGCGCTGCAACATGGCCTGGATCACCAGGCCTGGCCCGCCGGTTTCGGTCCACGGCTGCCGTCCGTGGCCAAGCATCTGTTAGCTGGGCTCGCGGCCGTGGCGCTTGGTGGCATAGCCGCGACGGTCGCCGACACGTGGGTGAATCTCGGCGGCCCTGCCTGCCTGGGTACCGGCACTAAGCTGCGCGATGCTGAAAATTACCTCGATGGGCTGGCCCTGGCGGCGGCCAGCCGCGAGTGGCGCGGCGGCCAAACGCTGGCGTCGCTTGCGCAGGACCTGTATGCGGAAGCGGGCCCCGACACGAAGCTCGAGATCCTCCCGATCCACCAGGCCAAGGGGCTGGAGTACGATCACGTGATTCTCACGGGACTGGCGATGCACTGGGCGGCTGAGACGCGACGACTGTTAGCCTGGCGCGAGATTCCCGGTGAGCACCGCGGTGCCGCGAGCCTGGTGTTAGCTGCGCGCCCCGATGCGGCCGCGGCCCAGACCGACGGGGTCTACGCGTTTTTGGCCAAGCTGTCGCGCCAGCGCACCGAGCAGGAAAGACTGCGGCTCATGTACGTGGCGGCGACGCGCGCACGCCAGTCGCTGCACTGGGTCGCCAGCCTGTCAACGGACGATACCGGCGAGTTGCAGTCGCCACCCGCCAACTCGACGCTGCGCCTGTTGTGGCCGGTGCTCGCCGACAACTTCCGTGCTGGCGATCCGCTGGATCGTGCGGCAATCGCGTCTGGCACGACCCCAATCGCGGCGCCCGCTGCGGCCGGGCTAACACCGGAGCCGAGGCGGTTGCGGCGATTGCCCGATGATTGGCAGTTACCGGGTGCGGAAACCGTGCTTGATACCCTGGTGCGTGCGGCCGGTGCGCCACGTCCCGAGCAGGAACCGGAATTTGACTGGGCCGGCATCGAATCGCGCCATGTCGGCACCGTGCTGCATGCAGCACTGCAGCGAATCGCCGTGTCGGCGCGAGAGCAGGGTGTGTTGTTGATCGACCTGCCGGACGATCCGCTCTGGGCGGCCGAGCTGCGCGCCCTGGGCGTTGCCCCGACACGTATTGGCAACGCGGCCAGTCGCATTGGCAACGCGTTGCGCGCGACCCTCAAGGATGAGACCGGCCGCTGGATCCTGGACCCAGCGCATTCCGAAGCGCAGTGCGAGCAGCCGCACAGCGGATTGCTGGACGGTGAATTGGCCGCCATTGTCGTAGACCGGTACTTTGTCGATCGCGACGGCCAACGCTGGGTTATCGATTACAAATCCGGACAGCACCTGGGTGGCAAAATTGCCGAGTTCCTGGAAAACGAAAAGCGCCGCTATCGACCGCAGATGGACCGCTACTGCCGTTTGTTAGCCCAGCAGGGCACACCAGTGCGCGCGGCGCTGTATTTCCCGATGATGCAGCAGATCGTGACCTACGAATGAGGAGCTTGACTGAAATGGAAATTCGCAGAGCGTCTGAGCGCGGCAGCGCCGAGTTCGGCTGGTTGCACTCGCGCCATACGTTTTCTTTCGGCCAGTATCGCGATCCAAAACAAATGGGGTTTTCGGACCTGCTCGTGATCAACGACGACCGGGTTGAACCAGGCCAGGGATTTGGCACGCACCCGCATCGGGACATGGAAATCTTTTCCTTCATCCTGGAGGGCGCGCTTGCGCACCGCGATTCGATGGGCACGGGCTCGACGATCTATCCCGGCGAAGTGCAGATGATGAGTGCCGGCACGGGAATCACGCACAGTGAATTCAACGCCTCACAACAGGAACTCGTGCACTTCCTGCAGATCTGGGTCGTGCCAGATAAGAAGGGCGTGGCGCCGCGCTATCAACAGAAGCAGTTTCCCGATGCTGAGAAACGCGGCCGGCTGCGACTGGTCATTTCGCCCGATGGCGCCGACGGCTCGCTCTCGGTTTATCAGGACACGCGGGTGTATTCGGGCCTTTTCGACGGCGCGGAATCGGCCGAACTGAGGTTGGCGCCAGATCGATTCGGCTACGTGCATGTGGCCAGAGGCGAGATCGCGGTCAATGATGAGCTGCTGCAAACCGGCGACGGCGCACGATTGCGACGCGAGCAACGGTTGTATCTGTCGCGCGGCCGTGGCGCGGAGGTCCTGCTCTTCGATCTCAGGCCTAACGAACTACCATGATCTCCCGGCGGCTGTTGCTGCAGTCGCTGCCGGCTACGCTGCTGGTCACCGGGGCCGGCCCATCAACGCGCCACGCTTCACGAGTTCGTCAATGTCTAACGGCGCTTCCGGCCCGGGCCTGGTGCTGTTACCCGAAAACTACGTGGTTTACGCGCTGGCGGGGCGCGACACGGCGACGCCAGGTAGCGCACGTGGTTGCGATTAGAAGTTACCTTCGATCCCGAATGGTCTGCGGCCCGCGGCATCCGCGCCACCCATGTAACGCAGCGCGTTGACCACGTCCGGCGGCACGCCGGCGCGTGGCGCGAGCGCGCCCTGCAATACATAGCCGGGCGCCGATGTCAGGCGCAACGTGCCGCGGAAATCAAACGGTCCGCCGCGATCGACCAGACTACCGATCGGATCGTTTTCCGCGCTCAGCGCGCCGTCAAAACTGAGCAGCCAGGAGCCCAGAGCCGTCGGTGCAACGGCCTGGGTCAGATTGTCGACCTCCAGGGTGCCGCGAACCAGCGCAATTCGACCGTTTGCAGCCACACGCAGTTCCTGCACCCGGGCCCGCGCCGCGCCGCCGAACCCATCCGGAACCCTGACGCCGCTGACGCGCAGGATCGGCGCGAGTGTGGCCAGCTGCGCATCTCCCTGGAGCGTGCGCAGTTGCAGGCTCTTGTCGCGGCGCGCGACCAGCTCGGTATCCAGGCTCACGCCCGTACCACGCAACTGCAGGTTCGCGGCAACCCGGCCTGTTAGCAAGGGCCAGAACTTCAACTGCCAGCTCAGCTGGCCAAGGGCTATGCCGCCGACCGTCGTGTTGTCGCAGGCGCCGCGCCACAATGTGCCGCGCGTCTCCAGGCAGGCCAGGAGCGGGGGCAGTTGTCGCGCGAGCGCGCTGGCCGGCCAGCGCGCAATCACCACGCCCAGGAACAAAATGCCGAGAATGAGAATCGCGCGCCAGCGCATCAGATATTAACGGCCAGCAACTTTCATTTGCACGGACGCGTTCACGACACCGGGTGTCGAGCTCGGAATAACGGAGAGGCCGACGATGCTGATGCCGTGCTGCTGACGCAGTCGCGCCAGCCAGGCAACGATATTATCGAACGCCGCATCCTTGAGACTGGCCTGCAACTGGCCGGACCCTGTGGGCTGCACCTGGCTGACGGAATTGCCGAGACCGGATTCGCGCGCAACCCGATCGACAATTACCAGCGCGTTCTCCGGGGTTGCGGGCCCCGCCGCCAGTCCCGGACCGGCCGCCATCACCTGCGGCGCGGAGGCCTGCAGCCAGCGCAGGTCATCCTGCTTGCGCGCCAGTCGCTGTTCTGCGGCGCTCAGGCGCGCATACAACGGAGCTAACAGCGCAAACAACAAAATCAACGCTGCAATGGCGCCCCCCAGGCCCAGGAAAATCTGCTCGCGCGGTTCGCGACTACGCCACCAGGCCATCATGACGCACCACCGCGGCGGATGCGGATCTGGCCATGGTAACCGGAGTCCGCGGCCGCGCCGCTTAGCAGTTCGGCCTGCAAGCCGCCGGCGCGCAGTTGCGTGTTGATGCGCTCCAGGCTGTCAGCGTTGTCGGCGCGGACCTTGATTTCGAGCGCGCCGTTCTGAAACCGCAACGATTCGATCCGCGCCTGCGGCGCTGCGCTGCGGGCATTGGCAAGCGCCGTCATCAGCGCCAGCGCGACATCATCCCCGGCGCCGGCGCCGCTGAGACGGCTCATGACCGCCTTGCGCAGCAGGGCAGGGTCGGCGGGCGCCGCGTCGGCTAACAGGCTGCGGCCAAGTTCAGTAAGGCTCGCATCCACCTGGCGCTCGGCGGTTCGCAGTCGCGACCATTTCAACCATTGACTACCGGCAAACAGGCCTAACAGAACCAGTGCCAGCACGGCCGCGATCCGCCATTCCCGCCAGCCCGCGCCCGTATTGGCGGTCGAAGGATAGTCGCCCTGCAGCAGATTGATGGGCCGCAGCTGCGACAATTGTTGTGCAAACAGGGGCAGGGGTCCTTGCGCCAGCAACTGCACCTTCACGGTGACGAAACGCTCGCGCAAGGCGTCGACCTGGTTGCTTCGGGACTGCCACTCGGCCGGCGCCGCATACAGCAACAGCGAGCGATGTGCCGGATCGCCGCCGCAGGCGATATCAAATGCGGCGCCCAGCGGATCGGCGGGCACGGTGCAATGCGTGCCGTCCTGCAGGCGCACCAGCACCGAGTCACCTAACAACAAACCAACAATCTGCCCCGGGTTGGCAGGCATCAGCGCAGATTCCGGATACAGGGCGGCGGCGCGGATACCGGCGGCCTCGAGCGCCGCGAGGTATTGATGCAGCCGGTCGCGCGCGATTACGCTAACGGGCACGCGACTGCCATCCGCCGGCCGGTCCCCGACCGCAACATGCATGTCCTCGATGTTGTCCGCCAGCTGTTCCTCGATCGCATAAGGCACGGCCAACTGCCAGCGACCTGTGGTGCGCGCCGGCAGATCGGCGTACAGGTTGACAACGTCGTCGGAAGGTACCAGCACAATGACTTCGGCGTTGGCCGCCAAGACTGCAGCTTCAGCAAGCGAGCCCACCAGCGGCGGCGCGGTGACCGCGCCGCGCGCGTCGCAACCCAACCAGCTGGCCGCAAGCTCGCCACCCGCGTCACGCGACAGTCTGACTAACAAATAACGGTTCATTCTGCCATGGTCCGTGTTAACACCCGCACCTCGGGCTTTCCGGTAGCGCCTGTGGTGCGCATCAAATAGCTTTGCAGGTCGAAAGGTTGAGTGCCGATTGTAACCAAGCTGCGCAATTCGAAGAAGTTAGATTGCACCTTGACCCGATTCTTGAGCTTCTGGTACTCGGCGGGGTTGGCGCTGAAAAGCTGTTCAAACTGGGTGACATTCGGATAGCAGCCCGACTTTCTCTGGGCATCCAGCGTACTGGCATTTGCCGACCATAGCCGCTGATCGACTAGAGCATCCAACAGCACGCCGCTGGCGGTGCATAGATTGATTTCGCGCCGGTCACGTGGCAGGGCCGTGACATGTGGCGCGAGGCGCAGGTAAATCTCCACGCCGATCTGCGCAATGGCCAGCAACTCGGATACCTGCAACATGGGCCGGTTAGGCGGCCGATTTGATGGCTGCTGCGACGTATAGAAACTATCTTCCGCGCCATTGGGCTCGGTCTGCTGGTCCGAGTCGACGTAGTCGACGACCAGGTCAGCCTTTTGTTCCGGGATGTCGAGTGTCCTCAGCAGGCGCCTGAAGATTTCCACAGCAACCGGGTCCTTTGCACCCTGATCGTCCACCAGGCTGTTCAAATTGAAGCGACCGTCGAGGTCCGTGATCTGGCCGGCAATGCTAACACCGTCGACCAGTTCCATCGGACCCTGCAGCTGGTGCCAGGACTCGGACCAGTCATCGGTTTGATTCTTGTCGTCCGCCAACGCCCAGGCGGCAACTGCTTCTGCGCCGGCCTGCGCCTGAAATGCCTCATCCAGTGCTGCATTCCCCGCCGCACGGCGCAGCGCCAGTGCGCTGCGAAACTGGATGCCGACGGCAATCGCGGCCGCGATTGCAAATATTACGATCGCCGCTAACAACGCGACGCCGCGCTCGCGCCTCATCCCGGCACCTCAATGACGCGTCGCAAGGTGCCAAAATCCCCGGTTTCCAGGATTATCTCTACCGCCAGCGGGCGCAGCCGCAGATTTGCCGAGTTCGCCGGGACCGCGGCGGGTGGCCAGCTGTCGTTCCACTGCCGCCCCATGTTCATCGCGCGCACTTTGACGCTGCGAACACTTCCCAGCAACGCGCGTCGACGCGGTATCGCACTCTGCGCAGCATCTAACGCCGGCCATTCCAGACGCACCAGCTGGCCGTCATCTAACTGGTACTGCACTCGCTGCAGACTGCTGCGCGCGATACCGGCGCTGTTGCGCCAGCCACCGCGCGTCAGGTTCGCCAGCACATTGTTACGTGGATCGATGCGCAGCGCGGCCTCTTCGCCGGAGCCGGGCAAGTCGCGTACCGGCCGCGACACCAACTGCGTGAAATCCAGGCTGAGCCAGCGCATGGTGTTTTGTATATCGCGTAGGCGGGTTTCGGCGCTCGCTATGCCTGCCTTGTGCTGCGCCGCTGCACTGACCGCGCCATAACCGATCGCGAACATGATTGCGAACACGAAGATCGCGACTAGGATCTCGATCAGCGTGAAGCCGCGCAATTTGTGAGTGATCACTGGCAAGGGACCATCAGGTTCCGGTGGCGGGTGGCGTGGGCGCAAGAGGCGCATTTGGATTGCCTTGGCCGGGCGGGCCGCCGACCGGCTCCCAGTCAGGCGTGTCGCCGCGCGGCACGGCAACCGCCGTACCTAACACGCTGGTCGCGGTGACCAGGTAGTTCTTGCCGGCGCTGTCCACCGTGCCTGCCGCGCCCGCTTCCGGCGCCAGGCGCACGCTGACGTCGATGCGGCGCAGGCCGGCTAACGCCAGTGGTTCGATATTCTGACGCCATTCCCAGCGCCGGCCGGCAAACTCCACCACGCCTTCGCTTGCACCATCAGACGCTGGCGTTGCCGCGACACGCTGTTCGGTAATTCGATTCAGCGCAATCCACTGCGCAAAGCTGCGTTCGCGCAGCACAGCTACTGTATCCGCCGCGCCGGACACGGCTTCCATCGAGGCTGCGGCGGCCAGCGCAACGATGATCAGCGCGACCAGGACCTCGATCAAAGTGAAACCGCGTGCGCGTCCCATGCTGTCAGTCCACCGGTTGACCGTCGACCAGCACGTCGATGCGCGGTTGCGGAATCGATTGCGAACGGCTGGCGCTGATATCCTTTGGCGCATTGTTGGCGCGCAGGATCAGCTTGTCCGCCCGGGACTCATCGCCCAACAACAACTCAAACTCGTTCATGTCGCCACCGGCATAAAATATGGCGATTGGGTGCGGCCCGTCCTTCGCATCCGGGTCGCGCAAGGGTTTCAGCAGCACCGGCCGGTCTTCGACCCGCGCGCTGAAACGCAGGCCGTCCGGCAAGCTCATTGGCTTACCTAACAAATCATCGTCGGCCTGAACCCACTCCCGGGAGCGCACATCCCAGGCCAGGAACTGGCATTCCTGCGGCGCGGCCGCAAGCGCGTAGTCGCGACCCTCGACTTCGGCGCGTTCGCGGGCGTAATTGGTAAGTTCAATCAGGCGTTCACGGGTGCGAGTCAGGGCCCGGTTACCGCCATCGGCCAGGCCGAGTGCCAGCACGCCGCCGGCGATCATCACGGCCATGATGACTACAACCACCATGATTTCAATCAGCGTGAAGCCGCGCGCTGCACGCATGGGTCGTTCGCGCCTAAGGTGCCGCGGCTTCGACGCCGTGATTGGTGATGTTGTCGGCATCCTTCTCCGGCGTGCCTTCTTCACCATCCGGGCCCACGGAATAAATGTCGTAATCGGCCGCGCCAGCCAGACCCGGCGAACGATACTGATACGGCGAGCCCCAGGGATCAACGCTGGCCTTGCTCAGATAACCGCCGGGACGCCAATTGCGCACATTTTCCGGCTGCACAACCAGGGCTTTCAAACTCTGATCGGTGGTCGGGTAACGCGACGTGTCGAGCCGGTACATTGCCAGCGCAGCTTCAATTTTCTGGATATCGCCCTGCGCTTTGACGATGCGCGCCTGGTCCACCTGACCGACAACGCGAGGCACGACGAATGCGGCCAGGAGACCGATGATTACCACGACCACCATGATTTCGATCAGCGTGAAACCACGCGACCGGGGCAAGCTTGCAAGCGACATAGGGGTGATCATAGCACCGCACGATGAGCGTTTCGGGGCGCCCGGGCCGCTATAATCGTGAGCCAATTCACAGACGGGTGGCGCATGACGACGGCGATGATATTTCCAGGGCAAGGATCGCAATCCGTCGGCATGTTGGCCGAACTTGGTGCCAGCAGTAGTCAGGTTGCCGAGACTTTTCACGAGGCCAGTACAACGCTGGGTTATGACTTGTGGGCCCTGATCACGCAGGGTCCCAAGGAACAACTGGACCGCACGGAATATACCCAGCCAGCCATGCTCGCAGCGGGTATCGCGACCTGGCGCGTCTGGTGCGAACGTGGCGGCGCGCGTCCTGCATATGTTAGCGGGCACAGCCTGGGAGAGTATTCGGCGCTGGTCGCGGCGGAGTCCCTGGGATTTGCGGACGCGCTACAGCTGACGCAATTTCGCGGACGTGCCATGCAGGATGCAGTGCCCGTCGGCGAGGGCGGGATTGCAGCGATTCTTGGTATCGACGATGCCAACGTCGAGGCAGCCTGTCACGAGGCCGCACAAGGCAAGGTTGTGGAACCGGTAAATTTCAATGCCCCCGGCCAGGTCGTCATCGCTGGAGACATCGGCGCGGTGCAGCGTGCCATCGAGGCCTGCAAAGCGCGCGGCGCGAAGCGCGCCATGATGCTGCCGATGAGCGTGCCCGCGCACAGCAGCCTGATGGTGCCGGCCGCTGCGCGCTTGCGCGAACGCCTGCAGAGCGTCGCCATTGCGACCCCGAGGATTGCTTACATCTCGGGTGTCGATGCCGGCGAACATACCGATCCGGAAGTCATCCGCGACTGCCTGGCACGCCAGCCAGCGCAGCCGGTACGCTGGACCGGCGTGGTCCGTGCATTGTTAGCAGCGGGTGCCACCCGCTTTATCGAATGCGGACCTGGGCGCGTGCTGACGCCGATGACCAAGCGGGTCGAAAAACGTGCCGATGTTGCCTACCTGACCATTGACGATCCGGCCACCTTCGCGGCCGCACTTGCCAGCTGACGGAGCTAACAAATATGTTTGAAAATGATCTGGTTCTGGTAACCGGCGCGTCGCGCGGCATTGGCGCCGCGATCGCAGTCGGACTGTCCGCGGCGGGCGCCCGCGTGATCGGCACTGCCACCACCGCGGCAGGGGCGGCAGGCATTACCACGGCGCTGGCGCCGTTTGGGTTCCAGGGTCGCGGCGCCGTGCTCGACGTCTCAGACGCTGCCAGCATTGACGCGCTTCTCAAGGACCTTGAGCAAGCTGAGGGTATGCCAACGGTCTTGATCAACAACGCCGCGATTACCCGCGACGGCTTGCTGATGCGCATGAAGGAGGAGGACTGGGACGCTGTCATCAATACCAATCTGTCGTCGGTCTTCCGGCTGTCGAAGGCCTGCGTGAGGCGCATGGTGAAGGAGCGTAGGGGCCGCATCATCAACCTGACATCAGTGGTCGGCGTCACCGGCAACGCCGGCCAAACGAACTACGCGGCCGCCAAGGCCGGAATCATCGGCTTCACCAAGTCGCTCGCCAAAGAACTAGCCTCGCGCAACGTGACCGTCAATGCCGTGGCGCCGGGTTTTATCGACACCGATATGACTCGGGGGTTGAACGAGCAGCAGCGCCAGCAGCTTTTGACTCAGATTCCAGCGGGCCGCCTGGGCACGGTCGAAGATGTGGCGGCCACGGTACTGTTCCTGGCGTCGCCGCAGGCGGCCTATATCACGGGGCAAACATTGCATGTGAACGGCGGAATGTATCTGGCCTGAAGAGCCAATGTAGCAAAAATACCACAGTAAAAACCCTTAAAAAACAAGGACTCAGACGAGATAAACACGCCCTGAGTAGCGGTTGGGCGGGGCATCCCATACAATACCGCGCCCTTTTGGGGGTACCACTTAGGACATCAAATCGATGAGCACAGTTGAACAGCAAGTCAAAGCAATCGTGGCCGAACAATTGGGCGTCAAGCCTGAGCAGGTCACCAATACTGCTTCCTTTGTAGACGATTTGGGCGCCGATTCGCTGGACACCGTCGAACTGGTCATGGCCCTCGAAGAAGAGTTCGAGACCGAGATTCCGGATGAAGATGCCGAAAAGATCACGACTGTCCAGCAGGCTATCGATTACGTCTCTGAGCGCCGCAAAGCATCCTGAAGCGCATTTAATGCCCCCGGCTCACAAGCCTAACAACGTGGGGGGAGACCGGTGAGCAAACGGCGTGTCGTCGTCACCGGCTTGGGCTTGGTGTCGCCTGTTGGCAGCACAGTTGATGATGCCTGGGGTGCGATCCTGCGCGGCGAAAGTGGCATTGGCCCGATCACACGCTTTGATGCCAGCCAGTTTCCGACCCGCTTCGGCGGGGAGGTCAGGGGCTTTGATGTCTCGCTGTACATCCAGCCCAAGGAAGCGCGGCGGATGGATCAGTTCCTGCAGTACGGCGTTGCGGCCGGTATCCAGGCGGTCAGCGACAGCGGCCTCGATTTCGAGCGCGTTGACAAGGAACGGGTCGGCGCGATCGCCGGAGCCGGTATCGGCGGTCTCGAGACCATTCAGAACGAACATGACGCATACCTCAGCGCCAAATCGCCGCGCAAGATCTCGCCGTTCTTCATTCCCTCGTCGATCATCAACATGATCGCGGGGCATTTGTCGATTCGCTACGGCTTTAAAGGGCCGAACCTCGGCATCGTTACGGCCTGCACGACGTCGACGCACGCCATTGGCCTGGGCGCCCGGACCATCCAGTACGGTGATGCGGATGTCATCATCGCGGGTGGCGCTGAGATGGCGATGACGGTGTTAGGTATCGGTGGCTTCGGCCAGGCCAAGGCCCTTTCCACACGCAACGACGCGCCAACCAAGGCGTCGCGCCCCTGGGACAAGGACCGCGATGGCTTTGTTGCGAGTGACGGTGGCGGTGCGATCGTGCTGGAAGAACTCGAACATGCCCGGGCACGCGGCGCGCGCATCTACGCCGAAATAGTCGGGTTTGGCATGAGCGGCGACGCGTTTCACATGACCGCGCCACCGGAGGATGGTGACGGAGCGCGTATCGCGATGCGCAATGCACTGCGCGATGCCAGCATCAACGCCGACGCCGTGCAGTACCTGAATGCCCATGCAACTTCCACGCCGTTAGGCGACAGGGCCGAGACCATCGCAATCAAGCGCGCTTTTGGTGCGCACGCCGGCAAGCTTGCTGTCAGCTCGACCAAGTCCATGACCGGTCATTTGTTAGGCGCTGCGGGCGTGGTGGAAGCGATATTTTCGATACTCGCGATCCGCGACCAGGTCGCGCCGCCCACTATCAATCTGGATTCGCCGGATCCGGATTGCGACCTCGACTACGTGCCACATACGGCGCGCCGTATGCCGATCGAGATTGCCGTATCCAACTCCTTCGGTTTTGGCGGCACCAACGGCACTGTCGTGTTCCGACGATTTAGTGCCTGATATGACCCGCCCCGCGGGGCTGCGCGTCGAAGTCTCTGGCCGGCCCGAGGACCTGCTGCAGCTCGCCCTGAGATACCCGGATCGCTATCCGGTGTTTCTCGACAGCGCCGGCGCCGGACCGCTGGCAAATCGCCACCTGCTGTTTCGCAGCAATGGCGCGATTCTGCGTCGTGACGCTGCGGGCAAGGTTACCGGCAACCATGCCCGTGAGCAGATCGGTTTCCTGGATGCATTGCAGGCTTGGTATCAGGAGCAGGGCCAGCGCGGCCTTTCGCAGGACTGGCTGGGCGGCTGGGTTGTCTATCTGGGCTACGAGTGCGCTGCCGAGGTTGAATCGATCTTGCGGTTGCCGCCATCGGTCGATCCCCTGAGCGCTTACGCCGCGTATTGTCCGGTGCAGCTCGCGGCCGACGTGGGCGCCCAGTCGGTTGTGCTCAGCGGCGAAGCAGGCAGCCAGGCGTTGCTTGACGCGTGCATCGCAGACTTGCAGGCAGTCGCTGGTTTGACTGCGAGGTCCGCTGCGCCAGCCGCGGGCTATGAGGTACAAGAAGACCCGGAGGAGCAATTTCTAGGCGCGGTGCATCGCGCGCAGCAGCACATTGCCGCAGGCGACATTTACCAGGCGAATCTGTCCCGCGGCTGGCGTGCTTCTTTACCGGTGCCGCGCGCGGCCGCGATCCGTGAGCTCTATCCGCGCCTGCGCCACGCCAATCCGGGACCATTTGCGGCTCTGCTGCAGACAGAATCCTTTGCCGTGCTGAGTTCTTCCCCTGAAAGGCTGATCCAGGTGTCTGGACGATCGGTCGCGACGCGGCCGATTGCCGGTACGCGTCCCCGCAGTCGCCGTGCTGATGCGGATGCCGCCGAGATCGCGGCCCTGATAGCCCACCCGAAGGAACGCGCCGAGCACATCATGTTGATCGACCTTGAGCGTAACGATCTCGGGCGCGTGTGTGAAGGCGGCAGTGTTGAAGTCGATGAATTCCTCACCGTCGAGAGCTACCAGCACGTGCACCACATTGTTTCCAGCGTGCGCGGCCGCCTACGCGCGGGCCTGACGATGATCGATGCGTTGCGCGCGGTATTTCCGGGCGGCACGATCACCGGAGTCCCCAAGATACGCTGCATGCAATTGATCGCGCAGCTCGAGGGCCAGGGGCGGGGCGCTTACACCGGCTCTTTGGGCTATCTGGGACTCAATGGTCAATGTGATTTCAATATCCTGATCCGCACGCTGGTCATCGGCGAATCGGAGATTCGTTTTCGAACTGGCGCGGGCATCGTTGCAGACTCAGATGCCCAGCGCGAACTCGAGGAAACCCGTGCCAAAGCGCGCGGCTTGTTAGCAGCGCTTGCCCGATCAAGATGAGTCAAGCGTCATTCAGCTGGATCGACGGAACGCCGGCCGCGTTGGTGCCAGCCATCGACCGTGGTCTGCAATACGGCGACGGTCTGTTTGAATCCATGCGGGTCCGCGCCGGCCATATCCGGTTTATCGAAATGCACCTCGACCGATTGTACTCGGGGGCAACGCGCCTCGGCCTGAACCCGCCGCTGCGCGAGCAGTTGCGCAGCGAATGGCAGTCGGCGGCGGAGCAACTGACAGTCGGCGTGCTCAAATTCGTGTTGACGCGCGGCGATGCGCTGCAGCGTGGTTATTCGCCGGCTGGATTGAACCAGGTGCGTCGCCTGTTGTTGGGGTATCCGGACGTTCCCACGCGCTTGCCGGACCGTCTGGCAATCTGGCACTGCGCGATGCGGCTCGGTGAAAACCCGTGGCTCGCGGGTATGAAGACGCTGAATCGGCTGGAGCAGGTGCTGGCGACCGATGAATGGCAACGTGCCGGCGCGGCGCACGGTCTTGCATTGCACGAAGGACTTTTGTCTGCCAGCGGGGGGGCGCTTGTTAGTGGCACTTGCAGCAATATCTTCTGGCGCAGCGACGCGCGGCTTTTCACCCCGGCGCTCGACCGCTGTGGCGTTTCCGGCGTCATGCGGCGCGTGGTAATGCGTGAGTCAGATGCGCTAGGCTTTGCTGTGACCGAAACGATGGCCGACATGGAATCGCTCTTGCATGCCGAAGAAGTCTTCATGACCAATATTCGCTGGCAGGTGCTTCCGGTCGGGGTGCTGCATTTCGCGCGCGGCAGTGCGCGGCATACCTGGGCGGTACCTGGCCGCTGCACCCGGCAGCTGGCGGCTCGTATCAGCGCCTTGGATACCTGATGCCGGTGGATCACGGTATTTCAAAGACGCCGCCCGCTCGCTCCCGCAGGCCGCGGATCATTGCGCTCATCGTAACTGCAGTGCTGTTGGCCGCCGGTTTATCGATCTTTCGGTATCTGAGCTCGGAGCTAACACGGCCGGGTCCTCTGGCAGAGGAGATGCGCATTGATGTGCCGGCTGGGGCGACCCGCCGGCAGGTGCTGCTGCTGCTGGAAAAGTACGGCGCCGTTCGTGACGCACGCGCGGCTGAGCTGGCGTTGCGTAGCGCCGGTCAGGACCCCATTTTCAAGGCCGGGCGCTATCGTTTGCCGGCCCGCGCAAGCGTGCAGCAGTTGGTCCGGTTGTTGGCCTCGGGCCAGGTTGAGCTGGCGAGTTTGACGATCCCTGAAGGCTGGACATTCGCCGAGGCCCGCGCAGCGATCGAGCGCCATCCGGCGATCGATGCGACCCTTCGCGGCAGGACCGACGCTGCCGTCATGCAGGCGCTGGGCGTCGTGCAGTTGCCCCCTGAAGGGCGGTTTTTTCCGGATACCTACCGCTTTGCCGCCGGTACCCGTGACCTGCAGATCTATCGCCAGGCGTTTGCCCGGATGCAGGCGCTGCTTGACAGCGCCTGGGATGCGCGCGCCGCCAATTTGCCGATCGCCAACAAAGAACAGGCCCTGGTGTTAGCATCGATCATCGAAAAAGAAACCGGCATGCCCGATGAAAGGCCGCAAATCGCGGCAGTGTTTGTCAACCGATTGCGCCAGGGAATGCGCTTGCAGTCAGATCCGACCGTTATTTATGGTCTTGGCAGCGCCTACGACGGCAATATTCGCAGTGTGGACTTGCGTACGGATACCGTCTACAACACCTACACCCGCAGCGGTCTGCCACCGACACCCATCGCTCTACCAGGCGCCGGCGCGCTCGCGGCGGCACTGCGGCCAGCGGCCAGCGACGCATTGTTTTTTGTGGCCAGTGGGCGCGGCGATGGACGCCACGTGTTCAACAAGGACTATGCCGCGCATGAGCGCGCCGTGGCCGACATGTTGCGCGGCCAGCGGCAGGCGGCCCGGAGCGCCGCGCCATGAAGGGTGCATTCATTACGCTGGAAGGCATTGAAGGCGCCGGCAAGTCAACGCTCGGGCTACGGCTGCGTGAGCGGCTCGGCGCGGGCGGACGCCAGGTGCTGCTGACCCGGGAACCCGGCGGCACACCGCTCGCAGAAAAGATTCGCAGCGTTGTGTTAGATCGTGGCGCCGAGAACATTTCGCCGGCGAGTGAGACTCTGTTGATGTTTGCCGCGCGTGCCATTCACGTCGATAACCTGATACGGCCTGCGGTTGTGCGCGGTGACTGGGTCATTTGCGACCGCTTTACCGATGCCACCCGCAGTTACCAGGGGGCAGGGCGCGGTGTGTCCGGTGACTTGATCGAGTCGCTTGCACAACTCGTGCATGGGGATCTGATCCCGGACCTGACATTTTTGTTAGATCTGCCGCCGGAATTGGGGTTGCAACGCTCCCGCGACCGTGGCACGGGAACGGACCGGATCGAATCCGAAACCCTGGCGTTTTTTGCGCGCGTGCGTGCGCACTATCTCGGGCTGGCGGCCCGGGAACCCGAGCGCTTCGTGGTCTTGCCGGCGGCCGAGCTTGGCGTCGATGCACTATGTGAAGCCGCCTGGAATGCGCTGCGGGAGCGGCTTGGTCTATGAGCGCGGGTGAGGTCCTGTCGGCGACAGAATTGCCCTGGCTGCGACAGCCCATGGCCAGCGTGCGCGCCGCGCTCATCGGCGAACGTGCACCGCATTCATTGCTGCTGACCGGCCAGCCGGGCGCAGGGCTCAAGGTATTCGCCGAATGGTTGATTGCCTTGCGGCATTGTGCGGACGCCGCACGCGCACCCTGTGGCGTTTGCAAATCATGCGTCTGGAATGCCCATGGCAATCACCCCGATCACTATCTGCTGACGCCGGTCGAGGATTCCAAGGAAATTCGTATCGATCAGGTGCGCGAACTGTTGAATCAATTGGCGCTGACCGGTCACGGCGGGCGCCAGCGCAGTGCACTGGTGTTTCCAGCCGAGCGACTGAATCGCAACGCGGCTAATTCATTTTTGAAAATGCTCGAAGAGCCACCGGCCGGCAGCTTGCTGGTGTTAGCAAGCCCGTCACCCTCGCGACTGCCCGCCACCATTCGCAGTCGTTGCCTGAAAGTCGCTTTGCCGCTGCCTACGCCCGCCGATTCTGCGCGATGGCTCAGTGCCAGATGCGGTGGCAAACCCGAATCCTGGCAACGTGTGTTGTCGCTTACGGGCAACTGTCCGACGGATGTATGCGAGTCGCAACTCGCGGTCGCGCTCCAGCAGACCGAGGAACTGGAGGCTGATGCCATCGCACTGGCTGCAGGCGAACGCGAACCTCTGCTGCTCGCCAAGCAATGGGACGATGATCGCTACGACTCTCGGCTCGTTGGGTTAGAGAACCTGATCACAAATTACCTGCTGCAAAGCGCGGGAACGAGTAAACCGCACTTGCTCTCAGCCCTGGACATGCCGAAACTACGAGCCATGTTCGAAGTTCTGGATCGGGTTCGTGATGATCGGTTGCTTGCGGAAACGCCAGTCAACCGGCGCCATGGCTTGACGGCCCTGCTGGCAGCATTGCAGGCCGCGTTACGCGGTGCAGGCGTCGTGCCGGGTGGTGATCGATGAGTCCGGTGCCGCGCGTTGGCGGCGGTAAACCCGGCCTGCTAACGCTGACCATCAAGGACAAAAGCGCCTTGTATCTCGCGTACATGCCCTTCGTACGCAATGGCGGGTTGTTCATTCCAACCAACAGCAATTACCGACTCGGCGACGAAGTCTTCATGCTGCTCAACCTGATGGGCGAAGACGAGAAGCTGCCGGTTGCTGGTCGCGTAATCTGGGTAACGCCCAAAGGTGCTCAGGGCAAGCGTACCGCGGGCATCGGTGTGCAGTTTTCTGATCAGGATCGCGGCCAGACGCAGAAGAAAATTGAGACTTATCTCGCTGGCGCTATCGCCGGCGACAAAGCCACGCACACGATGTAAGGGCTGAATTGGATCTTTACGCCGAGCGGCGCAATTGCAGGCTCTTCATGTTGTTATTGAGTCCGTCCTGCAGGACGTAGGCCTCGAAGCCTTTTTCCACCAGGATGAAGGCAGCGGCCGCGCTGCGCCGGCCGGTATCACAGCAGATCACATAGGGCGTGCCAGGATCGAGCGTGTTCAGCTTCAGACGGATGAAATACAGTGGAATATTGATCGAGGTTTCAATATTCATCGTTTGAAACTCGCTCGGCAGACGCACATCGAGCCAGCGACCGCCACCGGCGATCAGTTCGTGCGCCTGCTTTTCGTCGATGTAATGCACCAGCGGCTCGTTCATGAGTTCGCGGAAATCAGCCTTGCCAAGGCGCATCAACACTCCGTCGGTTGCCATCGTGACGGTTGCATTGCGCTTGGCTTCGGCAATCAGGGCTTCCTCGCCAAATGACTCGCCAGGACCGAGTTCCGCGAGCTTGAAGCCATCCTTGTTGAGTGGGGTCTCGCGTGTCACCAGGCACTTGCCGCTGACAATAGCGTAGAAAAAATCACCTTCATCGCCTTGCTTGATGATCGTTTCGCCCGCGCGGTAGGCGGCGCGCTGCATGCGCAGGAATATGGCCTGGATGCTGGTCGGCGGAATCCTTTGAAAGGCGTTGCTCGACAGTAGCGTGGTCATCCAGTCGTCGTCAGCTTCGGCCCCCGGTCCACCGACCACGTGGCGCAAATCAGCGACTTCGTAGGTGCCGGTCTTGTCCCAGGTGATCATGACATCGAGCATTTCGGTGTCGACCACCAGGAATTCAATTTCATCTACCGACCGGGCGGACATTTTGCGTGGCAATTGCATGCCACCCAACGGGCTAAGCGCCTCGGAGGTTCCACCACGAATCATGGCGACGGTGCGGTCGCCTTCGCGCAGTTCCACCAGGCCGGCAATAACCCACATTGTCCTGCGGTCCTTATCGCCTTCTTTGAAAAGCTGGCGACCCGGAGACATTTTTTTGATGGTTACTTTCTTACAGAGCGCAATGATGTTGTCCTTCTTCATGCCGGTGAGCGGCACGAGGGACATCAACATTTCCGGTGTTACTTCTCTGTCTTCGTTCATCTACCAGGCCATGCTGCACTGCAATCTTCGGAAATCGTAACATGCACTTGAGATGCAACCCGTTACCCATGTCACGCCTTTACAGAATAAAGCAACGGCTGCCAGCCTGCGTCAGGCTGAAAGCGCGAACCGTATCTCGCGTGCAGCGCCTGTAAGCGCTGATGAACGGCCTCCAAGCCGCGCTGCCGCGCATAGGCCATCGGACCGCCGCGAAAGGGCGCAAAACCGGCGCCGAATATCACTGCGGCGTCGAGGGCGTCCTCATTCTCAACCACTTTTTCCCGCAAGACAGCCACGCATTCGTTGACCAGGGCCAGAACCAGTCGATCCTGGAGATCCGCGGGTGCAGGCGCGGGCTCGCCAGGCGCCTTGAGCGCCTTGCCGCCCCGCCAGCGATAAAAACCTGCGCCGGTCTTGCGGCCCAGTTTTTTCTCCGCGACCAGCGCGTCGAGCTGTTTCATGTCCGGGCGCTCGCGGTGGAGTGCTCGGCTAACAATCTCGCCGACATGTTTGCACACGTCCAAACCGACCACGTCTGCCAGTTCCACCGGCCCCACGGGCATGCCGAATTCGATCATGCATCGATCGATAGTCTCGAATGACATGCCTTCCGCTGCGGCATACATGGATTCAAACAAATACGGGACCAACACGCGATTGACTACGAATCCGGGTGCGCTGGCGCAGGGTACGGGGATCTTGTCGATCTGCCGTACAAAAGCCAACGCCACATCCAGCATCGCCGGATCTGTGCTGCGCCCTTGAACAATTTCGACCAGCGGCATTTGCGCCACCGGATTGAAAAAATGCAGACCTGCCAGCCGCGCCGGATTCGCCAGCTTCGCGGCCAGCTCTTCGATCATGATTGACGAGGTGTTGGTTGCCAGCAGCGAGGTGGGTTTCATACGGGGTTCGAGGCGCGCGTACAGCTCCTCCTTGGCCGCGGCATTTTCAAAAATGGCCTCAATAACAACGTCGGCGTCAGGTACGCCGTCGCCAGCGATGTCGACGCGCAACCGCTGCATGGTTTCCGCAACTTTCGACGACCCTTGGTAGCGCTTTTCGAATTGTTCGCGCGCCCTCTTCATGGCCGGCTCAACGAATTCAGCAGCTCGGTCCTGTAGCGTGACAGACAAGCCGCGGATCGCGCACCAGGCAGCGATGTCGCCACCCATGACGCCCGCGCCAACGACATGCACGCGTTGAATGTTGGCGTTAGCCCTGGCAGCGCGACTTTTGAGTTGATCCTGCAATAGAAACACGCGCACCAGATTGCGCGAGGTCGGCGTTGCGAACAGAGCGGCGATCGACCTTGCCTCGGCATCGAAGGCGGCAGGGCCGCGGGCACCGAAGCGTCTCCAGAGGTCAATAATTGCGTAAGGTGCCGGGTAGTGCTCACGCTTGGCGCGTTTCGCGACCTGCTTGAGCAGGCCGGGAGCAACCAACGGTCTGACCAGGCTGAATGACAATAAACGGTCTAACAGAGCGGGGCGGTGAGGCGCAGGCGGGCTGCGGACGAGAGCCCGCGCCGCGTCTGCAAGTTCTGCAGGTGTTGCGACCAATCGATCGCAGAGACCGCTGCTGAGCGCCTTGTCAGCCCGCAGCGTGCGTCCCGTCAGCATCATATCGATCGCGACGCGCATGCCCAGCAGGCGCACGCTGCGCACGGTGCCGCCGAATCCCGGGTGGATCCCGAGTTGCACCTCGGGCAAGCCTAACGCAAGCCGGTCATCGCCGACCGCGATGCGGTAACGGCAGGCCAAGGCCAGTTCCAAGCCGCCACCGAGCGCAAAGCCGTGAATCAGCGCAATTGTCGGGCAGGGCAGTGCTGCCAGGTGGTCCAGCACGCGGTGCGCAGCGACGACGTGGCCATAGGCGACCTCGGGAGTCTCCAGCTGGGTGAATTCCTTGATGTCAGCGCCGGCGACAAAGCCACTTTTCTTGCCAGACTGAATTACTACCGCATGCGGCGGCGCAGCCAGCGCCGGCTGCAGCAAAGCGTCCAGTTCCACTAGAACATCGCGTCCCAGTGTATTGGCCGAGGTATCCGGTCGATCCAGTGTCAGCCACAGGATGCCCTCGGCGTCCTGCACACTGTGCCAGTTGTTGCTTAGTATGCTTGTCATCCGAAACTACTCCGTTGTCGGCAGCAAACATCAGCGAACGCGGAAATCGCAGACTACAGGCCGATGGTCCGACCAGAGTACATCAGGTACTTTGAAATCCAATATTTCAATGGTTTCGCTGACCAGCACAAAATCCAGCTCGGCGCGCGGTGCGCGCGCGGGAAAACTCGGCAACCGCTCGGTGTTGGCGCTGCGCAGACCGGTCGCCTTCATGAATAGATACAACTCGTCGCTGCCCCAGAAGGTATTGAAGTCGCCAGCCACGATGACCGGCTTGCTCGTGTCACCCAAAAGGTCGTGCAGGGATCGCAACTGCTGCTGGCGGTGGCGGTACTTGATCGACAGATGTACGAGGAAGACACAAACTTCCTGTAGCTCCAGCTCAATGATCAGTCGCTTGATACCTGTTGCAAAATAGTGGAAGCGCTCGCCTTCGACCCGTGGTGCCGCCAGAAAGGCATTACTTTGTTTTCGCAGGATGGGCAGCCGCGAACCAAACGAACTCAGGCCGTACTTGCATTCGTAAATCGAATAATGACCAATCTTGTCGGCAATGAATTCGGCCTGGTTGATCATTCGGCTTCGCACCGAGCCCGTATCGACCTCGATCAGGCCAACCAGGTCTGGGTCCGCCTTGCGGATGAATTCGGCGATCCCGAGCAGGACCCGCCGGTTGCTGCGCAAATAGCCTGCACCAGGTACCGGCAAGTGGAACGTGGGCCCGGTGCCAGTCGCATATCGTATGTTGTAGACGAGCAGACGCATCTAATCGTGGGTTCGCGCTAAAATTCAGGCATGTCGCAGCATGAGCCTTTCAGGATCTTTGTAACCCACGGCTGGGATGAAAGCGACGACTACCTGCGCGTTTTCGAATATTTGGAGAGCGCACGGGGATTCTATTACCGGAATTGCTCGGTGCCGGGTGAGGTTTCCAGCAACGCAAGTGCCGAGATTCAGCGCGAAAGCCTGCGCGGCCAAATCGCCAAAGCAGAGGTGGTAGTCGCCCTGGCAAGCCAATTTGCGACCAGGTTCGACCTGTTGGTATTCGAAATGACATTCGCACAGGCAACCAGGAAGCCCGTATTGTTGCTGAGACCGTTTGGCGGCGGCGCAGCGCTGCCACCCAACTTAACGGACCTGACGAACGTCGTTCTCGACTGGGATGAGCGTGCTCTGGTGGATGCGATACGCGAGCTGGCACGCGGCGAACGCAGCGGGCGTTGGGATGTCGTTGAGTTTAAACCCGATTGATTTTCTGGCGTTAGCTCGGAAATAACTGCACGACCGTGCCGCCGCCGCCCGCCTGCAGGCGAACGTCGTCAGCCTCGTGCGTGTTAGGGAGCGGACTCCTCAGCAGGCGAATGCTCAGTTTCACCAGGGTCTGAGCCAGGCGATCCGCCTCGCTGCCAGAGATTTTCCTGAGCGTCGCGCGCACCGCGTCTTCGCCGCGCAATGGCCGCACGCGATTCATGCAGGTGTGCCAGCGGATGTATTCGGCACGCAATTCCTGCGGCAGTTGCTCGAATTCGAGTTCCGCCAGCTCATTGTGATAGGCCTCGAACAATCGATCCTTGATCGATCCCGATCCGGCGAGAAGCTCGGTCGCAGCTGCGAAATGCTGCCAGACAGATTCAGAATTCATGTGACCCCAGTGTGGCGTTTTTGTTACACGCGCTTATTTTTGTTAGCCACTTAGACGACTCTTCTCGATTTTGTTGAGATTTGCACAAGCGGGCAATCCCAATAAAATCAAGTTTCTAGGTTAAGGATAGTCCTGGATCCTGTTAGGGCGCAACAGGATTTTTCTTACAACTCGCAAATGAGTGACAGATCCGCGCGCGCGTCAGTCCAATCACAGTATTTACTTTAGATATACGTTATAACTATTTAATAATAAAAGGAAATATTAAAAATTTACGGAACTTATCTGAATCGCGGCCACTGGCGGCGGGCAAACCGACGGCAGCATCGCTATTGGCTGCGCTCCAGGTACCAAACAGCCGGTCCCAAAGCGTAAGACCGAAGGCCAGATTGCTGCGCTGTGACGTTGCTGACAGTCCGTGATGTACCCGATGACAGGCGGGCGTCATCCAAACCTGGTCCAGCCATTGAGCGGCCCGGCCGGTCCAGCGGATGTTGGCGTGGCTGAAACAGGACGCGGCCATCAACAGCACCTCGAAAACCCAAACCGTGTTAGTGCCGATGCCGAAGGCAATGATGATCGCGCCTTTCCAGAGGCCCGATGCGATCGCTTCGAATGGGTGAAATCGCAGTCCGGTCGTAACGTCCAGCTCAGAGTCGCTGTGATGAACGGCATGCAGGCGCCACAGGATTGGGTACCGATGGCAGGCCCAGTGCTGCAGGTACAGTGCGAGATCCAGAATCAGAAAGCCCGCCCAGAAGGGCAATGGATCGCGTCCCAGTTGAGTGGTTGCGATACCGGCCCAGGTTGCCAGCCCCGCAGGCAGGATCAGGCGCAGCGCCAGACCGTTAAAGAGCCCGGCTGACACATTGAGCAGCCGCGCCTTGCCGCGCCGCACCAAAGCGCGCGCGGGTAGGGAAAACTCTGACAAAACAAGCGCCAGGAACACGAAGGCCGCTGCCATACGCGGTAGTGTGTCGCAAAAACAGGGTCCCGGTGCCATGAACAGCAGTCGGCTTGCCATATTGCGACGCCGAACATCGCTGCCGCCGCGAGCCTGGTTCAGTGTCTGCTCGCAAACCTATGTCACGGCCACTGAAACGATTTTTCCTATTCGCACTGACAGGAAGCCTGTTCCTGGCAGCAGTAGCCTTGTTGGTCCGATTTGTCTTGATGGTCAGCTTTGAGCACCTGGAGCAGGACGCCACCCAACAAAGTCTGCGGCAGGTAGAGCGTGCGCTGGATGCAGAGTTACGGCAGATGTCCGTAGTCAGCAACGACTACGCAAACTGGGATGAAGCTTTCGACTTCGTGCGCACCCGCAATCCGCGCTTTGCGGAGACCAATTTTTCCAAGCCCGGTCTGCGCGAGATGAACGTCAATTTCGTTTACCTTGTAGATGAACACGGCAACGAAGTCTATTCCGCGGAACAGTACCCCGAGGGTGATCGCTATGATGTTCCCGCGAGCAAATCAGTTCGCGATGCAGCTCGATCCCAGCTGACCTCAATTCAGAAAAAAATCAGCGCCGGCACCGGCGCGTGGTTAATGAGCATGCCGGGCGGCATCGCCCTGGTCAGCGCCAATCGCATCATGCCGACTTCGCGCACGGGTCCGGATCGCGGTCTGCTGGTTTTCGTCCGCGTGATGACTGACGAAGTAGCCAGGAATATGGCCGAAACCAGCCAGCTGCCGGTCAACTGGTGGGACACGCGCAAAGCACCCGGGTTTGCAGTGCCATTCAGCGTGGCTAACGCGGTTGCCGGGAAATCCAGCGGCGACATTCGCCAGACACATGTGGACAGCGCGGCGCAGGTATCTGGGTTCACCGTCATTCGCGATTTGAACGGGGAGGCCGCCCTGCTGCTTGCGACCCACACCAATCGCAACGTTTACAACGTCGGACGGCAGACAGCGCAGTACCTGCTGTGGGCCTTTGCCACCCTGGTGTTGATCGTGCTGGTAGCGGTCTTCATGCTTGACACGCGACTCGAGCGTTCGTCGCGCCTGATCCGGCAGAACCAGGAACTGTATCAGGCGGTGGTTGAGCAAGCGGATGAAGCCATTGTGCTACTGGACCCCGCGACCCAGGAATTGCTGCAGGCTAACACTGCACTCGAACAGCTAACGGGGCGCAGTCATACGGAATTACGCCGGCGCCCCCTGGAGGAAACGTTGGATCCCGCGTCGGTGCCGCTATACTGGAATTTACTGGCCACTGCCGCCAGCAATGCGCGGGTACCACTTGAACTGCGTTTCGTTGCGCCCGACGGCACGCGGCGCGAAGTCGAGGTCGCCGCCAATCACCTGTCGTGGAACGACCGCAGGATTGTCTGCCTGTTGATTCGGGACCTGTCGGTACGGCGCCAGGCGGAAGCACGGCTGCTCGACAATGAGCGCAAGCTCGAACACCTGGCCAATCATGATCCGCTGACAGGACTGCCTAACAGAGTCTATGTGAGCTACAGGCTGCCCGCGCTCGTGGCCGAAGTGGCGCGCGCCGGGCATCGGCTCACGATATTTCATATCGATATCGACAGCTTCAAGACTGTCAATGACGTTGCCGGCCATGAAGTTGGCGACAAGTTCCTGGTAGCCGTTGCAGAACGGCTGCGCGGCATCGTCGCAAACGAAGATCTTGTAGCCCGCATCAGCGCCGACGAGTTCGTGGTCATCATCCGGGCTGCCGATCCGCAGGTTTTCCAAATTGTATCCAAACGCATTGCCGACAAGCTGCGCGAGCCGCTGGCGATTGCCGGCCGCAGCTTTACCCTCAGCAGTAGTGCCGGCATAGCGCGTTTTCCGGAAGACGGCAGCGATGCATCGGAGCTGCTGCGCCATGCTGACATCGCCCTGTATCACGCCAAGACGCGCGGCAAGGACCTGTTTCTGCCGTTTGAGACCAGCATGACCCAAAAAGTCAACGAGCGCGCTGCCCTCGAACAGGCGTTGCGCGCGGCGATCGCCGCGCGGCAGATTTCAATTCACCTTCAGCCCATGCTGAATCTTGAAACGGAACGAGTCGTCGCGCTCGAGGCACTGGCGCGCTGGCACCATCCGGAATTCGGCAACGTACCGCCGATGCAGTTCATTCCGGTCGCCGAGGAATGCGGCCTTATCATCGATTTAGGCGAAGCCGTGTTGCGCCAGGTTTGCCGGCAGTTGGCTGAATGGCAGCGGACTGGTGTTCCCGTGGTGCCTGTTGCGATCAACGTTTCGGCACAACAATTACAACGCGTGAATTTGACGGAGCTGATTCGTTCGGCGACCGCCGAAGCCGGAATTTCGCCGGCACTGCTCGAGATCGAACTGACCGAGAGCGTCATTATGACGGAGATCGAGCGGCATATAGGCACGCTGGGTGCCTTGCGTGCAATGGGCGTCAAGGTGTCAATTGATGATTTCGGCACCGGTTACTCAAGCCTGAGCTACCTGAAACATCTACCGATTGACTACCTGAAGATAGACCGTTCTTTTGTCCGCGACATGACGACGGACGAAAACGACGCGGCAATCGTGAGCGCAATCATCAACATGGCCAAGAGCCTGCAACTGCAAACAGTCGCCGAAGGCGTCGAAACTCTCGAACAGGCAACACGGTTGGCTGCGGCCGGTTGTGACTTCGCGCAGGGCTATTACTACAGCAGTCCGTTGCCCGCACAGGAATGCGGCTTGCTACTCAAAGAACTGAGCCGGATTGGTGGGCAGTCAGATCAATTCAAGGCCCTGGTCGACAGCGTTCGGGAGATCAAGGCTGCCTCGCCCACGTCCTGATATGCTTGAGCTAAGCTCAGATGTCCACGCCCTGGCTAGGTTGAAATGTCCGGGGTAGGGTGCATGCTGGGTCCGGCTGTCTTCCTCCACATTTTTTTTAGATAGCAGCCCAGTCTGCCGCGTTAGCAGCAGAAGGTCATAACCGCCAATGGCAGGAACCCAAGTGAATGCCGCCATTCGAAGCGCTTACAATCGTTGTCCGCCAACGGGCGAGGGGTCGCCTTAGATTGCCTCTGTAATTCCTGCCGAAAGCGCGGGCGCGAAGCGACTTTCCCATTTACGAGTCTTGGCGCACGTTTAGCTCGTACGGGCTTTCTCGGGGCTTTGGCCATGGGCCGGCATCAGACCTTCCCATGATGGGTTCTTATTGGGAGTGTTTTTTGCTGCGGTCACCGGCCCACTCCAATCGACCCTTGCTGACGGCCGATAGTGTCAGCTGCGGAGCAACCTGATCTGCTTTTCTGCCGGATCGGGCGCTTGGTCTGGCGGGTCTCAAGACGGACAGGATTGCTCTGACAAAGTTTCAAGCATTCCACTGATTCCAAAAACCGAATGGGTCCGCTTGACTTGACAGAGGGCGCTTCGACGGGGCGTCATCAACTTCCTCCCGTGACAAAGGACTATCGCATGCCGACACCTCTCGAGAAACCAGGGGTTCCTAAACGGAATCATATAGACAAGTGCCCCACCGGCATCACAGGCTTTGACCAAGTTACAGAAGGTGGGCTACCGAAAAATAGAACGACTTTAATTTCTGGTGGAGCCGGCTCAGGAAAGACCCTTTTGGGGCTCGATTTTCTTATCAAGGGCGCGACTGATTACAACGAGCCAGGCGTTTTTATGTCCTTTGAAGAGACCGCAGATGAACTGTATCAAGACGTGGCTTCCCTCAGTATGGATTTAATAGGACTTGTTTCTCGGAAAAAGATTTTGCTTGAGCATGTCATTTTGGAACGCAGAGATGTTCAAGAGATCAACTTCAACCTGGAGGGAATATTCGTTCGTTTGGAACATGCCATTGATTCCGTGGGCGCCAAACGCGTTGTTTTGGATTCCATCGAATCTCCATTTGCAGGCATCACGGATGCCGGCATTCTTCGCATAGAAATCAAAAGGCTTTTCAGATGGCTTAAAAACAAAAAAGTTACGGCAATCGTGACCGGCGAGCCCGGAGAAAGCACTTACACTCGCCATGGCATGGAGGAGTATATCTCCGATTGCATCATTCTCCTGGATAACAGAGTTAAAGAACAAATTGCCATTCGTAGGATGCGCGTCATTAAGTATCGGGGTTCCAATCATGGAACAAACGAGTATCCATTCGTCATTGATAGGGACGGACTTTCAGTCATTCCTATTACTTCAGCAGGACTTGAGCAGCCAGGTACAAACAAAAAGGTTTCGACCGGCATCCCCTCGTTAGACAAAATGTTTAGCGGCAAGCCAGGATATACGCGAGGCAGTACGGTCCTGGCGTCCGGCACTGCAGGAACGGGCAAAACGAGCTTGGCTTCTGCATTCGCAGTCGCAAGCTGTAAACGTGGCGAGAAGTGTCTTTTCCTGTCTTATGAAGAATCTTCAGGGCAACTGATTCAAAACATGAGTTCTATAAACATTCATTTAGGACCTTGGGTCAAAAAGGGGCTTTTAAAGATCGAGTCTACCAGGCCATCTTTTTTTGGTTTAGAGATGCATTTGCTCGAATTATATAAATCGATTGCGGCATTTAAACCAAAAGCCGTGATCATTGATCCCCTAACAAGTCTTATTGGCGAGGGGGACGAGCGAGAAATTCGTTCCATGATTACTCGCATGATTGATCTTCTAAAATCCCGGGGCATCACTACGTTTTTCACAAGTCTTGTCTCTTCATCCGCTCAGAATGATACGAGCGGCGAAATCGGCGTCTCGTCTTTAATCGACACATGGATCGTGGTAAGAGAATTAGAGGAAGATGCGGGAAAAAAACGCACTCGTGGACTTTTTATAGTGAAGTCTCGTGGAACCGGCCACGAGAGTGACGTCCACAAATTGATTTTGAGTGATGATGGAATTTACTTAGTACCCATGGATATAACTGCCGCCCACAATGCGGAAAAGACGCCTGATAAGAAGGCTTGGGCTGCAAACCTGGGGATCACGAAGTAACTTATGGGACGGTTACTTCGTCCCACTCTCGTCGTGGGCATCGGCGGCTCAGCAGGAGCTCTGAATGCATATAAGGCGTTGCTGGACGCCCTGCCATCTGATACAGGGATGGCCTTTGTCATTATTTCTCATATGAATCCCGACGCCAACAGCTATTTAGCGGAAATTTTGGTGAAGCACACGAACATGCAAGTAACCGTAGCTTCCGACGCGATGCCGATTCGAAAAGATCACATATACGTGATCCCACCGAACGCGGACCTTTTTATAGAGAACTATACATTCAGAGTCGTCTCCCCGCGCACTATCCGCAACAAGCAGATCGATTTCCTTTTTACTTCGTTAGCAAAGGCCATGGGTGCACAGGCAGTCGGCATAATCGTCTCTGGGTATGGCGGCGACGGCACTGACGGATGCAAGCACATCAAGGCAAAGGGTGGAACAACTTTTGCTCAAGACCCATCTGCAGAAGTAAAAGACATGCCTGTTCATGCTATAAAGTCGGGCCATATTGATTTCGTACTTTCATTCGATAAAATTTCGGAGAAACTTCAAAAATTGGCTGCTGCTAGTCAACAAGTGCGACCCTCACAGGTATCAGCTAAGCTTAGTTAGCGAATCCCGCTCCTGGCCGGTTGCGGACAGATTATCGCCGTTGCTGAACACGCCCATTAAGGGTTACTAATGGGAACGTTAAAATACGAAACCGTCGCCTGCTATGGCTCCAATCAGCGCAAGAAGAATTGGACTACTGGCCAGGCAAGAATTGCCGTCAATACAACGAGAACTACGTGTAACCCCCTTGTTTTTCAGGACCGTTTAGAAGTAGAGGGTTAGGTTGATTTTGCCATCAAGTACTGGCGTGGCGCCAGGTTGCCGAGCGATTCGTGTGGCCGATGTTCGTTGTAGCGAACCAGCCATTCGGCTGTCATGCGCCGCACTTCGCCCAGCGATTCAAAGATGTAGCTGTTCAGGACCTCCTCGCGATAGGTTCGGTTGAAGCGTTCGACATAGCCGTTTTGCATCGGCTTTCCGGGTTGGATAAAACGCAGTTCGACACCGTGACGTTTGGCCCAGAGAGCTAATGCCTCGCTGATAAATTCCGGCCCGTTGTCGGTGCGCAGAACTTTCGGTTTGCCGCGGATCTCAATCAGCTGATCCAGCGCCCGCACGACCCGCTGCGCAGGCAAGCTGGTGTCGATCTCGATCCGCAGCGCTTCGCGGTTGAAGTCATCGAGCACGTTGAAGGTGCGGAACCGTCGTCCCGACCACAGCGCATCGGACATGAAGTCCGCAGACCAGGTCTCATTGGGACGCGCCGGAACGCTCAGCGGCGCTTTCACTCGCGCCGGCAACCGCCGCTTGCCCTTGCGCTTGAGATTCAGCCGCAGCGCCTTGTACACGCGATATAGCCGATGCTTGCCAAGGCCTTGGGCATGCACGACCGGATACAGTTTGTCGAAGCCGTGACGCTGGTTCTCACCGATGTAGGCCTGGATCGCCGTGATCTCGGGTTCATCGCTGCGCGGCTGGCGTGGCGCGTAAAACGCCGAGCGCGTGAAGCGTGCCGTACGGCACGCTTCACGCACAGTCAGGCAGTGCTGCGTCACCATCATGCTAACGAGCTCGCGACGAACATCGGGCGTCACAGTCCATTTTTTCGACGGCATCCCGGAACGCCTCATGCGCCAGCGACAGATCCGCGTACATCTTCTTGAACCGTGAGTTCTCCAGCTCCAGATCTTTCAGTCGCCGCAGTTGCGACACATCAAGACCCCATACCGCGCCTTCCATTTCTAAAACGTGGCATCGCTCATGCCGTGCTTGCGGCACAGCTCCACCACCTTCACGCCGGCATCCGCCTCGCGCAGGATCGATATGATCTTTTCTTCACTAAAACGCGACTTCTTCATTAGAGCTCTCCTGTCGGAAAACTCTACTCCCGCATGGTCCTGATCGTCAGGGGGTTACAGAGCCAATCTACTTCCGCCTCTGCCCCGGTAGAAGAAAAAAAGCTACGGTTGTAGGCGACTACTTACGGCTAAAGACCGGACAACTAGATAGTGACTGGCTCGCGCCGCCTTTAGACTGACCCCAGAAACTTACCCCCCTCGATGTAATTGGGTGGACGACAATGGCTAATAAGAACACGATTTGCCTTTGGTACGACAAGGACGCAGAGGCTGCTGCTCGCTTCTACGCGAAAACCTTTCCCGACAGCTCAGTGGGTGTTGTGCAACCAGCGCCCAGCGATTTTCCGGGGGGCAAGAAGGGCGATCCACTGGTGATCGAGTTTACCGTTCTCGGTATCCCTTGCGTCGGACTCAATGGCGGCCCCGAGTTTAAGCACAATGAGGCTTTCTCCTTCCAGATCGCAACCAAAGATCAAGCGGAGACCGACCGGTACTGGAACGCGATAGTCGGCAATGGCGGCCAGGAGAGTCAGTGCGGCTGGTGTAAGGATAAATGGGGCGTCTCGTGGCAAATTACTCCCAAGGTCTTGACCGATGCCCTGAGTGCGGGCGGCGAGAAAGCCAAACGCGCCTTCGAGGCGATGATGCCGATGAAGAAAATCGACATCGCCACGATCGAAAAAGCGGCCTGCGGTTGACGCAACGAGCAGGTACTCTTGGCCATGGACAGCGCTGACATATCAGGTTGAGCCCTTTGACGGCAGCACCAAACTGAAATTGATCTACGAATTTTTCCCCGGCGACGTCGCGCACTAACGTCGTGAGTTCGGCTGGAAAGGCTGCCTAAATAAGGTACTTCTTTTCCTTGGAGATGTCGCATGTGTGGGCGACCTGATTCTCACCACTCTCCATCGGGTTGGGGTTCACCGTCGCCGGAGTGTTCTGCCTTGCCCTCAATGGCAGTCCAGAGTTTTCGCACAACAAAGCATTCTCTTTTCAGATCGACCGAGGCCCAAGAAGAGACCGGTGGCTACTTGAACGCAATGGTCGTCAATTGCGGTCAAGGATGCGCGTGCGGCTGGTGCAACGACTGGTGGGGCCTCCCCTGGCAGATCACCCCCCGCGTATTGACTGAGGCGTTAGCCGTCGGCGGTAAAGAAGCGCGCCGCGCTTTCGACGCAATGATGGGCATGAAGATAATCGATGTCGCTGCGATCAAAGACGGCGCGGAGCGCTCAATGAACCCCACGTTCTCCGCGAGGTAGGCAAAAAGTCACGCCTTCCATTGCACTGACAATAACGTAGTAACCATCTGGGTCTCGAAGCGCGAATTCCATTGTCCCGGTCGCTGGATTTTCGTTAGGCTCTTCGTCGAGTGTAGAGACAAGCTTGCGACCTCGCTGCAGTGCCGTGTCGAAATCATCGACCCGGAAAAACAAAAGTAGTCCGTTGCCAGGGAACGCCGCGTCTGGACTCACCAAAGACGGATGCTCATGCGAGCCCCATTGGTGCAAACACAACAATACGGTTCCATCCGAGTCGCAGATTTGGGCCCAGTATGCATGGCCAGGTGCCGATGCGGGTTGCCCAAAAAGAGATGAGTACCATTTGACGCTAACCGGTACGTCATTGACACCAATAATTGTCCAAGTGCGTTTCATTATTTATGTCTGCGTTTTCGTTCTTCGATTTTGACTCTGGGCTGGGAGCAACCCCAATCCGGGTCAAAATTAGGAAAATCGGTCTCGGGATTAACACCGCCTCCAGCTGACAGTCGAAGCTCGCGGTCGCTCATTCCGCCATGGCTGACGGTCACCTCAAAATGGTTTCAAAACGAACCTTCCATAAGCAATAAACGCAGCCATGATTGTCATGGCTACGCTATAAGGCAGAGGGGAAAAGTCGCGATAGTAAATATAAATCGCGCTAATTAAAGCGGCTTCCGCAGCCAAAGCGGCCGCCGCGATTGGAATCACAATCGGTGCCGTGTTAGTCACGCCAGGCAAAATCAAACCCAATCCTGCCAAACATCCGAAGGCTCCGAAGAATGCCCACAGGCCATGGGGAAGTTCGCGCATTGAGGCAACATTCGCCTGCAGCTGATCAATCTTGAAAATCTGGAAGTAGCCCCCTGCGATAGATAACAACGCCAACACTATTTGTAGCACCCATAACAGAATATTCATTTTTAATTTCTCCAGGTTGCCGACACATTACAGCCATAGCTGAACACAAACATCATGGGTGGTAAGTAGGCCGGGGTAGTTTCACCTGGAGTTGACTTCATGCTCCTCGTTCATTGCACCCGGCGTGCAACGCGATCGCACAACGGCAGCCACTTTTTACCCCCGTTCTTCCATTCCCAGTTGAAGGTCATCGTGTCGCCGCCGTCCTGCACCGTCACCGTGGCGCGCGTTTGCGCGTTCGTGAAGCGCCAGACGTCGCCGTCAACGCTCGCAGCGTAGTCGGGGTGGTGACCGGCGTTGTCGAACATGCGCGTGAAGTAGCCGCCGTCGGCCTCGTCGTAGCCCATGATCTCGGCTCCCTTGAATTCGTGCTTTCCCATCTGTGCATCCCAGCGATGCAGCACAAAGTAACTGCCAGGCAGCCATTCGTAGCTTTCGTCGCTCCTCCACGGTACGCCCGCCGCCCGCGGATCGGTGGCATCCTGCCCGTCACCGTACGACGTTCCTTCGGCATGCCAGTCGCCGATGAAGACCTTTAGCCGCCGGTGGGCTGCGGTCGCTTTGGCTTGCCTTGACTTGGGTGTGTTTTTCATGGCCTGTTTCCTGTCGGGGTGATGAAAACCGGGATGTGGATTAATCCATTATCGAGCCGCACCCGTGCCAGCTGTTTCAGTACTGAGTTTATGGTCGATCCCGTCGTAGTTCTCATGACAGTCATGCCTTGCCGACAAAGCCACCAACTGCCGCCTTATGCGGCAAGTCCCATCCGAAATAGACCTCTACCGCGACGATTTTCGACCCGCGCACGGTGACAATTTCGGTATTGCGGAAGCGGTGACCGCCGTTAGCACGTGCCTCATACGTAACGAACACCCGCTCGCCGTGTTGCACCAAGTGGATGAACTCAAAGCCCTCAGTGGTTTTGCTGTTAGGCCAGCAACGGTCGAAATAGGTCGCACGGTTTAGGAGGTTGTCCAACGGGCTGGAGAAGTGAAAGTCGTCGGCAATCAGTGCTTCAATCGCCGCACGGTCTTTCGAGACGTAAGCCTCATAAGCTGCACGCGCAATCGACACTGCATCTTTCGTTAGGACCGTATCAGGCACCTGGGCAAACGCAATGCTGTTGCCGTCCGGATCTTTGAACATGAACACTTTGACTTGCGTAGCCGGCGTATGTGCGCCGGTGGCGACACCCAGCGTCTCGAGCCGAGCCGCTTCGAAGCCGATATCAGAAACAACCAACGTGCAAGAACACGACCCGGCGCGCTCTGGCAAGGCATAGACCTGCAGCCCACCCCCGATAGGGAATTGCCATTCGGCCAGTGTCGGCATCGGCGTCGCGTCGGCTGGCCGCCCCATGACTTTCTCGTACCACTGCACTGCAGTTTTGATGTCTTTCACGGCCACGCTGGCCAGCGCATTGTTGATCGTCATGTTCACACTCTCAAATTCGTGAGGGTCGCAACTCCGTGCGCTAGCGAACGACAAACGCTCTGCGTCGTGCAACGGGGAATCATTCTGGCCGCGCCGCACGCGTCATTGTTCTCTGCGACCGTAACGGCCCAGATTCCATGTTGGCGGCGTTGGCGAGACATATATGTCGGTGAATTTCGACCGGCTCTGTAGGACGAAGTTCTGGTGCCCGCGTGCGCAATTCTGCCGCGCTTCCGAGCGCGCGTTAGCCAGCCTGCAATTCACCACCGAAACGCATGACCCTACCGCGCCACTTGCCTGTTTCGGCGAGAACGCGAGGTGCCTTATTGACCGCTGGACGGTGCTGAATGTCGAAGCTGTCGCAAATGGGTGCATCCCGCAAATCGATGAGACGCTTACCGGCTAAGTCACCTTCGGCGCGTACTAGCTCTACGGCATCCGTGATGCCGAGCTTGTTAGGTCTTACGTCGGGCATAGCGCGCTTTGCTGTGCGCAATGGATTCGGCGATGTCGATCTCACCGCGCACGAAGGCGCGATTGTCTGCCTCGGCCGCCGGCGAAAACGCCAAGCCCTCCAGCTCAATGCTCACGCGCGCGTCCGACAAAGCGCGCTCGTGCCACTCGATCTCCTGGGCGGTCAGGAGTAGGCGCGGCCGCTTCGGGTGGGGCTGTGACATCGGCAGGCTCCAAAACTTGCCCAAAATCATAGGCTTAAACGCCCGCAGCATCGCTCGGCCGCGGCCGCAAGCTGCCTGCCCACGATCTAACGCGCTTAGCGTGTCGTAGGCGTCAAGCCGACTTCCCTGAGCCCGCGGCGCATTTGGCCGAGCGACGCTTTGGATTGGATCGCTGAGTCAATGTCAGCCATGGACAGCTGGCATTGTGTTTTGGTGTCGCGTGCCGCCTTCCTGGGCACGTGGATCCCGTCGGGACGATGCGCTGTGGACGGACCCGAGGAGTAGAGGATGACTGTACAGCCGCTTCGAATCTCGATGCGTCCATCGCGGTACTGAAAGACATCGATGCACTTCCCGATGAGTCGCCGGTTCTCCGCAGAATCCGCGATTAGACAGAGCTTTCGGTCGAAGTGCAGCGTCAAGTTCTGCGTCACCTTGCGCAGCCCCCGCTAATCGAACTTTGCGGTGACCAAGCGATCCTGCAGCGTCTTGTGTGCTCGTTCGACACGGCCCTTAGCGGCCGCCGTGTTCGCACAGATCCCATCGATGTTGAGTTCGTAACGTGCCCGGGTTGCCGAGCCTTCAGGCGGGCGGTTATCGCTCGCCAGGAGGACATTTCAACACCGCTGGAAGCGGACACTTCAACTTCGCTCCTATATTACTAGTTCGCATAATGTATATTAAGTTAAATTAAAGGTCCACCGGCACCGGACAGTGGCTAGCCCATTGCCAGCGGCACAAACACAGCGCACACGGCTGCGAGCAGCAACGCCCCTGCCAGATCGAACCACAGACCGGACCGAACCATTTCTGGCATGCGGACATTTCCAGTCGCAAAAGCCATCGCATTGGACGAAGTTCCTGCTGGATTGGCAAATCCCCAGCTGGCGGCGACTCCGGCAAGGACACAGAACAGCACGGCATCGTGGCCGCCTCCCAATGCCAGTGCGGCTACCAAGGGAATAAAAGTTGCCGCGGTCGCAACGTTGCTTGCACATTCGGTGATCAGGATCAGCGATAAAGCCAGCAGCGGCAGCAGCACCCACACCGGCTGGCTCGAGAAGCCTCTGATGGCGCCACCTACCCAGCTGGCGAGCCCGCTGCCGGTCACCGCATCTGCAAGCGCAATGCCACCACCTAACAAAAATACCAGGTACCAGGGTGCTCGAAGCGTATCCTTCCATGCGAGCAATGTATCGCCGGTGCCTGCCGGCAGCAGGCACAATGCCAGAGCCGCAACCAATGACACCGAGGCATCCCCGAAACCGGGCAGCGCCTTTTCCAGCCATGGCACCGCGACCCAGCCTGCAAAGGTCGCCAGCAGCACGATGAGAGTCCGCCACTCGGCCTTGCCGAGGGGATCCATGGGTCCCAGCGCCAGCAATACATCCTCGCGGCGCGCCGCCACGGGAGCGGCGCCCATAACCGCGCGGCATAACAACCACCAACCCATGGGCAGCGCCACCAGCACGATGGGGACGCCAAATACAAGCCACTCGATAAAGCCGACGTGAACATGCAGCACCTTGTCGATCGCCGCCGCGGCGACGACATTGACCGGGGTGCCGATCAGCGTTCCCAGGCCACCGATGTTTGACGCCCAGGCAACGCCCAGCACCATGGCGCTGGCATAGCGCCTTTCGGCTTCGTTGGTCGGCACGCCACGAACATCCATGCTGCGGGTGCTCGCGCCTAACACGGCGGCAGCGATCGGCAACATCATGACTGTTGCGGCCGAGTTGTTGATCCACATTGACGCAAACGCTGTAACAGCCATTACTGCAAACAACAACGCACCGGGAGTAGCGGCGGATCGTCTCAACACCATCAATGCGACGCGCCGATGCAGCCCCCACTTCTCCAGAGCCAGGCCCAGCATCGCGCTACCTAACACCAGGAAAATGACAGGCGACATGTAATTGGCGGCAACTTTCTCGCTGCGCTGCACACCTAGCACGGGCAGGAGCAAAAATGGCAGGGTGCCGGTTAACGCCACCGGTATGGCCTCCGTGAACCACCATACTGCCATCAGCGCGGTTACCGCCGCGGTACGCCAGGCCGGCAGCGGCATATCCACCGGCGGCGCGAGACTGAGCATGGCGATGAAAGCCATGACGCCCAGCCAGAAGCCTGTTGTCCGAACCGACACGGGAAGTCAGCTAGAGGAAGCGATAGCCGTCGCTGCTGAGCGGCAACCGCCGCGGGCGACGGCCAGTGGCGGCATAGATGGCGCTGGCGAGCGCTGGCGCCGTCGGCGGCACACTGGCCTCGCCTGCCCCACCCGGCTTGCTGTCACCCGCTAACAAATACACTTCGACCGCTGGCATCTCGGGCATGCGGATGATCGGCGCATTTTGGAAATTGGTCTCGACGGCGCCGCCTTTCGCAAAGGTGATCTGGCCGTCCCGCGCTGCGCTCAGGCCCCAGACGATGCCACCGACGATCTGTGCTTCGACGAATTTCGGATCGATGACGAGACCGCAGTCAAATACGCAGATAATGCGGTTGATATGCACATTCTTGCCTCGCACTTCAACTTCGAATATCTGCCCGCAATAGGAACCGAATCCCTGCGAATAAGCCAAGCCCCGACCCCGTCCCTTGGGCAGACGCTGGCCCCAATTGCCATTGCTCGCCAGAACATCTAACAATGCGACCGCGCGTGCGTCCTTGGCCAGTAGTTTTTTCCGCAGCACCAGTGAATCCTGACGCGTGAAAGCACAGATGTCTTCAATCGCGCTCTCGAAGAAAAAACAGTTCATCGATTGCGACACCGAGCGCCAGGTACCCACCGGAATGGGTTCATTGGTCACAACGTTGTCGACATAGGCGCTTGGTATCGCATAGCGGTCGTTGATCAGGCCGCCGGTGGCAAAGGGATCTCCGGATCCAGGTGGCAGCTGCCGGCCCTTGTAGCGCCACATGCTGATACCCGTGATGCGCGAATGCATGGCGAGGATGTTGCCGTCGCGGTCCAGTCCGACGCGACTGCGCGTCACATGTCCCGGGCGATACCGGTCGTGGCGAAAATCCTGCTCGCGCGTCCAGGTCAGCTTGACCGGCCGGTTGCGCAGTTTGTTAGCTATTTCGACCGCTTGCCGCACAAAATCGGTTTCGAACTTGCGCCCGAAACCGCCGCCCAGGAATGTCACGTTGACACGGCAGCTCTGGCGCGCCAACCCGGTTATCTGCGCGACCATGTCGGCCGTCGTATCCGGCTGTTGCGTGGGTGCCCAGACTTCGGCGCCGTCATCGCGCACGACGGCTGTTGCAGTCAGAGGTTCGAGTGCCGCATGTGCCAGGAACGGCACTTCATAGGTCCACTCCTTTTTGACCGGCGCTGCGGCCAGCGCCGCCAGTGTTGCTGCCTTGTCGAACGGCGCACCACCGAATACCGCGCGGCCGGCGAGCGCTTCCGCATCGTTATCCAGCGCCGCGTGCAGACGCGCCCTGATCTGGCTTTGTTCGACTTCTTTGGCGGCGCTGGTATCAAACTGTGCGACCAACGATTCGGCGGCGCGGCGCGCCTGCCAGGTCGACTTGGCTACCACCGCCACGCCATCCGTTACGGCAAATGCATCAATGACGCCAGGCGATCGCAGCACCGCATCGCGCTCGAAACTGACCAGTTTGCTGGTGACCGCCGGCGAGCGGCTGAGCACCGCGTACAGCATGCCGTCCAACCTAACATCGATACCGAAAACCGCGCTGCCATCCACCTTGAGCAAACTGTCCTTGCGCAGCGTCGGTTTGCCGATGAGCGTGAATTGGTCCGGCGACTTGAGACGTGGCTTGGCGGGCACCGGTACGGCAGCGGCCTGGGCGGCCAGTTCGCCGTAGGAAAAATGCCGGCCGCTGGCGACGTGGATGACCTGCGACTGGCTGGTGCGGCACTCTGCGGCGGGAACGCCGAGGCGCTGCGCGCCCGCCTGCAACAGCATCTCGCGGGCGCCAGCACCGACCTCGCGCAGCGCCTGATAGTAGTTGACGGTTGAGTCGCTGTTAGCCGTCCGCTGGCGCTTGATCAGCGGGCTGGCAAACCCCGGGTCCGCCCACGGCAGGCGAATCTGGACCGCGCCCCAGTCCGCATCCAGTTCATCGGCGAGTATTTTGGCGAGGCCATCGTGAACGCCCTGACCCATTTCGGATTGCGGACTGACCAGCGCAATGACGCCATCAGTGGCAATTTCAATATAGATACCAAATCGACCGGGTCCGGCCGGAGGTGTTGCACTAACGGGCGCAGCTGGCACGGCAGCGGCTGCTGCTGGTCTGGCCGGCGGTGACGCCTGGCACCCCAGCAACAATCCGCCGCTGCCGGCGACACCCACCTGCAGGAAATTCCGACGCGATAGCAAATTACTCATGGCGTCCGACGATACACTAAACATTGCCAGGCGCGGTGGCCCGGATCGGTCAGCGAGACTGGGCTAACCACTGCTCGGCAACGGCACGCGTCGTGACGTCGGCATAACGCCTGCCGCAGTCGCGCAGGGTGTCGTTGTGCGGCCCCTCCTCTGCGTCGCCACAACAATCCGCGGCGATCTGCACTCTGAATCCGAATGAAAAGGCATCGACGATGGTTGCCCGCACGCAGCCACTGGTCGTGCATCCGGTGACAATCACGGTGTCGACATTTTCACGAACCAGAAATGTCACCAGCGGCGTCTGGAAAAACATCGAGGGCGCATTCTTGCAGTAGGTGAAATCGCCGGCATCGAAGATCTTCGGGTCCATGAGTGTGCAATCGTGGCCGTGATAGAAGTCATCGCGCACTGCCTGCACTTTCCAATGGGGCATGTCCCCGGAACTGCCATAGGCTGTATAGCACGCGGCCACCGGCACTTTGTTAGCCCGGGCCACCTTCAGCAGCGCTGCGGTGTGGTCGCGCGCCGCATGCAGTCGCGGTAGTCCGCCGAGCGGGAATTTCGGGTCTGTGAAGGCCGTCTGCCAGTCGACCACCAGTACCGCCGCCTTGCGACCCCAGCCAATGTCGGTTGCGGAATAGCCGACCTGTTTGTACGTATCGCTCATGGATTTCAGCCCCGTTGGCGGTAGCCTAACAAAAGGGCCCCGGACCTTTGCAAGCCCGGGGCCCTGGATCGAAACGTATCAGATTACTGATATCGGTCCCAGGAGAGCGCGGTCACGCCGCTTTTTCCTTGGCCTTTCTCGTCGCAGCTTCAGACGCTACTTTGGCCCACTTGGTGAAACGCGGTGGAACCGGAGGAGCGAGACCGGTTTCCGCCTTGCAACGGCCCTTCAGTTCTTCGATGGTCTCAAAGCCGCGATCGAAGATCTTCTTGGGCCCACGGTTGGCGCGCAGCTCGGCGCGAAGTGCGTCGGTGGCAGCCGTGTTGACTGAATTGTCCGCCTTCAACACGACGCCGTAACGCTTGGCACCCTCAACCGTCACCAATCCGGCCGCGACGTCGAAAGCCACCTGGTTCGCAGCGCGCTCGGTTGGGTCGCCCCAGCCGCCGCCGCCCCAGGTATCGGCAATTAGAAGATCGCCCGTTTCGACCTTGATGTGGTCGATCTTGGACGGCATCAGTTCCTCGGTGCCGTTGGCGCGCTGCAGCAGCTTGCGGCTGCGTGCACCCGGCAGGCCGCCATTGGCACCCCAGGGATAGGTGAGCCAGCGATCGTCGTGGATCGAGATCTCACCCGGCTCCAGGAACCGGTATCCGATGCGCAATCCATTGCCGCCGCGGTTCTTGCCCGGGCCGCCGGTGTCCGGGATGGTTTCGTAGATATCGATGCGCAGCGGGAAATAGCTTTCCAGGAACTCGTTAGGCACGTTAGTGAACGATGGCCACAGTGAGTGACCATCCGGGCCATCGCCGAACGGCTTGCCCGGGATGCCGCCAAAGGTGATCTGGTAGAGCTGGTACCACTCGCCGTTCTTGTCGTAACCTGAGTACATGAAGTGCGGGCTGTCGGAGAATCCGGCCGCGCACATGAAGTCCGGATTGCCCTGACCTAACAAGCCGCCGAGGATGTCAAAGATGCGGCCGAGCGCATGGGTACGGCAGGACAGCGCCGCTGGCTTCAAGGGCTTGAGCAGCGTGCCGGCCGGAATGCGCACTTCCATCAGGTCATAGAAACCGTCATTGAACAGTATCTGCGGGTCGAAGACCATGATCATGTACACGCCGGCGAACATCTTGAACATTTCCTCGTTCAACAGGAAATTGATCGAGGACATCGACTGCGGATCCGTGCCCGCGAAATCGAAGATGCATTTGTCACCTTCGCGCCACATCGTACAAGCGATTTTGTACGGCCCCATGCCCAGACCGTCGTCACAGATGTAATCCTCGAAATACTGCCTCTTCTCGGGCACTGTCCGCTTGATGAGTTCGCGCATCGCGCGCTTGTTGCGCTCCAGCATTGCGTCCATCGCGGAATAGAACACGTCGTCGCCAAAGCGCTCGGCGATCTCGACGCAACGAATGCTCGCCGTGCGCAAGGCAGCCGTGATGGCATTGAAGTCCGAGAGATTCCAGTGCGGCAGGCGGCAGTTGTGCAGCACAACCTTGAGTACGTCCTCGTTCAGAACACCCTTCTTGTAAATCTTGATGGGCGGAATGACCATGCCGTCTTCGTATATTGTCGTGCCGTCGGTTGGCAGCGATCCCGGCACCTTGCCGCCGACGTCCGTCATGTGACCAAACATGGCCGACCAGGCAATGATGCGACCGGCGCGGTAAATCGGCATCAGCATAAGCCAGTCGTTGGCATGGCTGATTGCGCCATTGACCGAGTACGGATCCGAGGTCAGGAAGATGTCGCCTTCTTCGACCGTGCCTTCGTAACCCTGCATGAAGCCCCAGATGAAGGAGCCGAACTGGCCGACAACCATCTTGCCTTCCAGGTTCGCGATCATCGGGAATTCATCGTGCTGCTCACGAATACCAGGCGACATCGCCGTACGGAACAGCACCGTGTCCATTTCGTAACGAGCGTTGCGTAACGCACTCTCGATAATGTCGATGGTGACGGTGTCGACCTTCACCTTCTTCATGCGCTTCTTGTTGCGCTCAACAATGACTGCTGGCATGTGCGTTACCTCTTACCTTTCTTCGGAGCCTTGCCTTTCGAGATTTTGAAACCGTCCGGGTAGATCAAAATATTTCCATACTTGTCGACCGTGCCTGTGTGCTTGGTCAGGATGACAGTGGTCGAATCCATTTCCACCACGATGGCGGGACCCTTGATCTTGTTGCCCGCCTTCAATTTAGCGCGGTCGTAGACCGTCGCGGTGACGTCCTTGCCTTCCATGTACGCCTTCTGTTTCGCAATCGCCGCTGCTTTCGGGTCTGATCCGCCCTTGGCGGCCATCTGACGTTTGATGCTGATTCCGCGGCCCTGAACCGCGGCGCGCAACGTAACCAGTTCATGCTCCAGCGGCAATGCAAACGTGAAAAGGCGTTTGTGCTCTTCGTCGAATTGATCGGACACCGACTTCAGGCCACGTTTCTGCAGGTCTTTGAGATCGACCGCGATCGTCAATCTCAGACCCTGCCCGTGGTACCGCAGATCCACTTGATATGTGGTTGTGATTTCGCTCTTGGCGACGCCCTCGCCTTCGATGGCCTTGGACGCATCAGCCGCCAGCGACTTGAGGATCTGTTCGATTTCCCTGGCACTCGTGTCCTGGAAACGGCGCACGTAGGTACGGGCACGTTCGTCGCGCACTGCGGTAGTTGCATCACCTAACGCGCACAACACGCCCGGACCTGGTGGAATGATCGACGGCCAGGAACCCAGCAATCGCGACAACGCGTTGGAATGCAGCGGACCCGCGCCGCCGAAAGCGATCAACGCGTAGTCGCGCGGATCGTAGCCCTGTTCGACCGAAACCAGGCGCAGCGCGCCAACCATGTTTTCGTTGACGATGCTGTAGATGCCCAGCGCCGCGTCCTTGATTGACAGCTTGAGGGAGTCGGCAACCTTCTGCACCGCCTTGGTTGCGAGCGCTCGATCCAGCGCCATGTCGCCACCCAGTTTTTGCATCTCGGGCAGATAACCTAACACGATATTGGCGTCGGTCACGGTCGGTTCCGTGCCACCTTTATTGTAGGCGGCGGGACCGGGATCAGCGCCAGCAGATTGCGGCCCTACGCGCAACGCCTTGGTCAATTCGGGCACGTGCGCGATCGAGCCACCACCCGCACCAACGGTGCGAATATCGACCGATGAAGCGCGCACGATGACGTCGCCCACCGTCGTTTCGCGACGTAGCCGCGCCTCGCCGTTCTGAATGAGCGCGACGTCGGTCGAGGTGCCGCCGACGTCCACGGTCAGAAGATTCTTGAATCCGGCCTGCACCGCCACCCACAGCGCGCCGGTGACGCCACCGGCAGGACCCGACATCAGCAGATTCACCGGGAATTCCGCCGCAGAAGATGCCGAAGCCAGTCCGCCATCCGAGCGCAGGATGTGCAACTTGACGTTTTGCGCAGCCTGATTTAGCTTGGCCTGTAGATTCTTCACGTAGCGATCGACGCGCGGCCCGACGTAGGAATTGGCGACCGTGGTTACGGTGCGTTCATATTCCTGCATCTCCGGAACGACATCCGAAGACAGCGACACCGGAATGCCCGGCAGCTCTTCCTGGGCAATTTTCTTGACGCGTCGTTCGTGCGCCTCGTTAGCGAACGAGTTGATCAGCGATACAGTCAGCGCTTCGATCTTCTGCGACTTGAGCGTGCGCAGGCTGACACGCAGCGCGGCCTCATCCAGCGCGCGTATGACTTCGCCCTTGGCGCTGACGCGCTCGTCCGCCTCGATGGTGCAGGCTAACGGCGCCATTGGCAGCGATTTATTGTAAATCACCCAGCCACCGAGCCCACCGGGCACGTAGGAGCGCGCAATCTGCAGCACCTGCCGATAGCCCTTGGTGGTGACCAGGCCACAACGAGCGCCGGTGCCTGTTAGCACCGTGTTAGTCGCGACCGTCGTGCCATGCATCACGTGGTCGATCTGCGTCGGGTTGATACCCGCTTTTTCGCAGACCCGCGTGAGGCCGTTTAGAACCCCGACCGATTGATCCTTTGGTGTGGACGGCACTTTGGCCGACCAGGTCATTCCGGTTTTTTCATTGACCAGCAGCAGGTCCGTGAACGTGCCGCCAACATCTACACCCAATCGATATGACATGCGCCCCCCTTGGGCTCACAGGAAGGAATTAGGAACCCGCGAAAAATAGCAGGAAATTGTCACCAGCGCTCAAGCGGCTTGGTTCACTGTCCGCGGAAAGGCTCCGGCCTTTGCGAGCATGCCCGGCGGCACCCGGCCGAGCGGGCCTTGCAGCCAGCGCGCGGTCTCGATCAGCGCGTCCAGGTCCACGCCCGTCTGGATGCCGGCGCGATGCAGCATATAGACCAAGTCTTCGGTCGGAATGTTGCCGGTGGCCGCCGGCGCGAAAGGACAGCCGCCAATCCCGCCGGTGCTGGCATCCAGCGCATGCGCACCTTCCATGAGCGCCGCATAGGCATTGGCCAGGCCGGTATTGCGCGTGTTGTGAAAATGGCAGCGCAAGCGCGTACCAGGCAGGGCCTCGCGGGCACGCCCCAGAATCTCACTCACTTGGGACGGCACGCCCACACCGATGGTGTCGGCGAATGCTATTTCATGCGGATTACCTTCCGCGACTCGCTTGGCGACTTCAATAACCCGAGCGACCGGCACTTCGCCTTCAAAGGGACAGCCGAATGCCGCCGACACCGTCACTTGCGGACGAATGCCCTGCGCGTGGGCTTCACGGGCAATTTGCAGCCAAGCGGCGATGGACTCTTCGGTGCCTACTCCCTGGTTGCGCCGATTGAACGTGTCGCTGGCGACCACTGCCATGCCGATTTCGTTGCAGCCGGCGGCCGCGGCGCGCTCAAAGCCTTTCTGATTGAGTACCAGGCCCACGTAACGCACGTCAGAGCGCCTTGTTAGCGCCGCCAGCACGGCCTCCGCATCTGCCATCTGCGGGACCTTCTTGGGATTCACGAAACTGGTAATTTCGAGGCGCCGCAGACCCGCCGCGATCAGTTGATTGATGAATTCAACCTTGTCCGCCGTAGAAAAGACGCCGGATTCACTCTGCAAGCCATCACGAGGCCCGACTTCGACAATTTCAATGGACTTGGGTTGGGCTTTGTTCATAGTGGAAAATTCTAGCAACCAGACTGGCCACGAGGCTCACGATTGCTTGACCGTTCATTTGCCGATCCTTAACGTCCGGACTACCTGTCTTATGTTTGACCAATCCTGCGCGGGGAGTTCATGGCTGCCGATCCAAAGTTCAAGAATGGCCCGTTGTCCGATTTGCGCGTCATTGAAATGGGGACGCTGATTGCGGGACCGTTTTGCGGTCAGCTACTGGGCGATCTGGGCGCAGAAATCATCAAGATCGAGCCGCCGGGCCTGGGCGACCCGCTGCGCAGCTGGGGTCGCCAGAAAGCGGGAGAACCGTCGTTGTGGTGGCCAGTCGTGGCACGCAACAAAAAGGTCATCACGTTGGACATGCGTCAGGCGGAAGGTCAGAGCATTCTCAAAGACTTAGTCGCGAAATCTGATTTTTTACTTGAGAATTTTCGCCCTGGCACCATGGAAAAATGGAACTGCGGCTGGCCGGAGCTCTCCACCATTAATCCACGCCTGATCATGATCCGGGTCTCGGGTTATGGCCAGACCGGTCCTTATGCGCATCGCGCCGGGTTTGGCGCTATCGGCGAAGCCATGGGCGGCCTGCGCTATGTGGTGGGCGACCCGTCCACGCCACCGTCCCGCATGGGTATCAGCATTGGCGATGAACTTGCCGCGGTCCACGCCTGTATTGGCGCGCTCGCCGCGCTCAACTACCGCGAAAAGACCGGCCGCGGTCAGGTGGTGGACTCGGCGCTCTATGAAGCTGTCCTCAACATGATGGAATCGCTGATTACTGAATACGTCAAGACTGGCTACATCCGCGAACGCACCGGCGCCATCCTGCCGAACGTGGCGCCGTCCAACGTTTACAGGACCTCGGACAATCTGGTCCTGATCGCCGCCAATCAGGACACTGTATTTGGTCGTTTGTGCGAAGCGATGGGTAAACCCGAGTGGCACAAGGATCCGCGCTTCGTGAATCACCAGGCGCGCGGCACCCATCAAATATTACTGGATGGGTTGATCAACGAGTGGACTTCCAAGCTAACAACCGCGCAGGTTCTGGAGTCGATGGACAAGCACGGCGTCCCGGCGGGCCAGATCTACCGCGCGCCTGAAATGCTCTCAGATCCGCACTTCAAGGCGCGCGAGGCGATTGTGACCACCCAGCATCCGCAGTTCGGGGAACTGCAGATGCAGAACGTTTGTCCGAAATTATCGGAAACCCCGGGTTCCATACGCACCGCGGCGCCAACTGAGCTGGGCCAGCATAACGACGAGGTCTACAGTTCCATCCTGGGATTCAACGCTGCAAAAATGACAGCGTTGCGCGCCGCCAAAGTCATCTGAGTGCCGGGCTACCATGAGCGAAACCCTGGCCGATAACTATGCGCGCGGCGGCTTCGGCAAAAGCCTGCAGTTTGGCCGCCGCCCTGCTCTTGTGGTCATCGACTTTGTGCAGGCCTATCTGATCAAGACATCGCCGTTGTATGCCGGCGTCGAACAGGCGCGCGCGGACTGCGAAATCCTGCTGCGCGCGGCGCGTGCAGCGGGCATCCCGGTGTTGCATACCAACGTGGTCTACCAGCCCGGCGGTCGCGACGGTGGAGTGTTTTTCCGCAAGGTGCCGGCACTCAAGTGTTTCGAACAGGGTGCGCATCCGGAACTCGCGGCCTTTGCCGAGGGCCTGGAACCCCGCGCCGGCGAGACCGTCATTTCCAAGCAATATGCCAGCGCTTTTTTTGGCACATCGTTAGCCGCCACGCTGACATCAATGCAGATCGACACGCTACTGATTGCCGGCCTGTCGACCAGCGGTTGCATTCGCGCCAGCGCGGTGGACTGCGTACAGCACGGTTTTGTACCCGTGGTTGTTCGCGAAGCGGTCGGCGATCGGGCGCCGGGGCCACACGAAGCGAACCTGTTCGACCTGCAGGCGAAGTATGCCGAAGTCGTCGACCTGGCGACCGCGCAACGCTACCTCAAATCTCTGCAGGAGACCTGACACATGCCTGCGTTAGGCGGAATTACCTGTGTCACCATCGCGACACCTGATATCGAACGGTCGATCAGTCTGTATCGAGACCACCTAGGCTACCTGCCAACTGCGCGCGCTCCGTTAGGCGTCGAGACGTCCAGCCTGTGGGGTAAACCACAGCTCGCGCAACGTGATTGCGCCCTGCTGTACCCGCAAGGCAATGGCCCCACCGCAATCCGCTTCGTGCAGAGCTCGCCGGCGCCGCAATACCGCGCGTTCCACCATATGGGCTGGAACGCCGCTGAAATCATGGTGCAGGACACGGACGCGGTGGCGCGCAAGCTGGCCAATTCGCCATTCAAGGTGATTGGCCCGCCGCATGACTTGTCGTTCACCGACAAGATCCGCGCCATGCAGGTCCTGGGTCCGGCCAATGAGTCCCTGTATCTGACCTGCTTCAAGGAAAAAATGGCGGAGTTCGATGTGCCGGACGCGCGCTATTTCATCGACGGTGTTTTTATCGTCATCCTGGGCGGCCCATCGATTGCCTCGATCAACGAATTTTATGCGCGCCATCTTGGTACTCAGCTGGCCCCTGCCATGACTGTTGTAATTTCGGTGCTGGCCGATGCCCAGGGATTGCCACCAGAAACAAAATTCGAACTTGCCGCAATTGCGTTGCGAGACAAATGTTTCATTGAAGCAGATGCGATGCCAGCCGCGACATTGCCGCGCAATGCCGACGGCCCGGAACTGCCGCCGGCCATCGCCATGGTCAGTTTCCTGATCGACGACCTGGCTGCGACTGGACTGAAGTTCCTGAGTCCGCCGCAGCGACTCGGCAGCGCGCCCTATCTGGGCAGACTCGCCGCCGTCGCGGTGGGCCCGGCGGGCGAGTTGATTGAGCTGATACAGCGCTGAGTCTGGCCAATGAATTCCGCCCGCTCACTGACCACAACTCTCTGTTTGGCAGTCTGCGCTATGACGCTAACGCCCGTGGCACTGGCTGCGGGCCGCGACGCGCGACTGGCCGACGCTTGGCGTACCGCAGAGGATCGCGGCTGGCTGGAAGCCGTGATCAGCGTGTCGGATTCAGCACCTATGCGCCGTTTTGCGCGCGATATAGCTGGCTGGCAGCAGCAACGCGCCGGGCCTGTTAGCTCTGAGCTGCTCGACTTTTATTCGGCTAAACCCGCTGCCGGCACAACGCCGCGCGAGTGGTTGATTTCCGATGCGTCGGCTACACCCGGACTGCTGCGCCTCATCCAGTTCAATGATCCGGGCTCAGAGGTCATACGCGCCGGCGCAATGCCCTGGGATACCGGCGGAATACTGAGTCTGATGAGCCGATCCAATCGGACTGCTGCCATTTATCGCGCAGCGCAACGGCAGGGGTGGAATGCCTTCAATGACCTGGTGGTACTGAATCTGCCGGACACCGGCGTCAGCCTGACCAATGTCATTATTCGCGGGCCCGATGCAATCAGTATTTCCATTTATGAAAGGCTGAATCCGCGCATGCCGGATGAACCCGACCTTTTGCGCCTGCGTAGGCCTTTCAATTCCATGCAAAGCGTGCGCGATATCGCGGTCGCGCGACGTTTCTACACCGAGGTGCTCGGGTTCGAAATCGTCAATCGCGGTGAGTTCACGAACCCGGTGCGCGCGCCGAATAATTTTGGCGCGCCCGCGAATCTCGTTGTGTCCCAGCCGCTACCCTTCACTATCGTCGGGCCGCGCCGAGATGGGCCCACACAGATTGAGCTTGTGCAAATGCCGGGGGTCGAAGGTCGCGATCTGGCGCAACGTGCCCGTCCTCCCAATCTCGGCGTGTTAGGCCTCAGATTCCCGGTATCCCACCTGGCCGCGGTGCAGTCGCGCCTGGCAGCGCAGCAGTGGCCGATTGCCAGGGGCCCTACTCGATTGCAGCTGATGCCCTGGGGCTCGGTCGATGTGCTTGCAGTCCAGGCGCCGGACGGCGCATGGTTGGAATTCATGCAAAAGGCAGCACCATGAACCAAATGCGCGACCCGCCGCAAAGGCCTAAAGGGCATCGACCCTATTATTTCGACGATCCCGCGATCGACCAGCTGCATTCCGCGGTGTTGGCGCTGACCGGCGAGCTGGCCGTAGCGCTGGACCGCATAGATTCACTGGAACGCCAATTGGCCGCACGTGGCGTTGTGCCCGCTGATGCCATCGACAGCTACCGGCCCGATGCCGCCGCGAGCCAGGCACGCATGCAACGCTACACCGCGCTCGCCGACCGGATCCTGAAACCCTTCAGGGATTACCGCGAAAACCTTTTCGAGCGCCAGCAGCACGCGCACAAGGAGCAGGCCCGATGAGCAGTTTCAAGCGCCATGCGATGTTGGCGGCCACCAATCATGATGAACAGGCGCGCCAGGATTTCGTTACAGCTTTTCGCGGGCATTTGTCGGGGCGTGTGATGCCGGGCGCGTATCGCATTTATCAGAATCGTGTCCAGCCGGCCTTCGTAAAGGCCCATGGGCGCCAACCGGCCGACCAGGAAGAAGTACGCCAGTGGATGACGCGCGATCCCTACTACCAGTTCTGGAGCGCGATGCAGCGCCGCAGCCAGGAAATCCTCTGGGACTCTGTGATAGATCCAACGGAGCGCCAGTGGGCCCACCTGTTAGCAAAGGCCAGAAAACTGGCCGCCAAGGCCCGCGCCAGCAGGAAACGTGGCAGCCTGCACATCGACCCGCAATTGCAGGTCCCGCGCTATCACACGGCGGCAGATATTCACCTGCAACCGGGCGGCTATCACACGGATTTTACCGCCGATGATGTCGCGGCCGGCGCGATTTACGACCAGGGCATCAACATCTACATGAATGGCGCCCTCGGACCCGAAAACGACCTGATGGGCGACACGCTGGTAGCGTATCTGCGGGAAAAGCATCCGGCCTTCAGGCCGCAACGGATTGTCGATATGGGCTGTGCGATCGGCAATAGCACCGTCGTCTGGGGCCGGGCTTTTCCAAAAGCTGATTTGAGCGGCATTGATGTCGGTGCACCCGTGCTGCGCTACGCACATGCCCGCGCCGAGGTGTTAGGCGTGCCGGTTCATTTTCGGCAACAGAATGCCGAGCACACCGACTTCGAGACCGGCAGTGTTGACCTTGTGGTGTCGCACATCATGCTGCACGAGACCTCGAAATCGGCGCTGGTGCGCATCATGAAAGAATGTCACCGCATATTGCGTCCAGGCGGCTTGATGTTGCATCTGGAGATTCCCCGCGGCAAAGACATCATTGAAAAATTCATGCACAACTGGGAAAGCTACAACAACAACGAAACGTTCTGTCGCTACATGACCAACATCGACCTGGCGGCTGAAGCGATCAAGGGTGGCTTTGAGGCCGACAAGGCCCGCGTCGATGCGTTTGTACCGAAGCTCGAAGTCGCGCAGATGAATTACGCCGAACATTTCTTCTGGAAGATTCTCGCCGCATGGCGCTAGCCGGCTTTAAACGGCATGCCGCATTGCCACGCCTCAATCACGATGAGCAGGTGCGCCAGGCATTTGTGCGGCAGTTTCGCGGTCACCTGTCAGCGCGTGTGATGCCCGGCAATTATCGGGCCTACGAACAACGTGCCGCGCCTCGGTTCCTGGCAACCGCGGGACGACCACCCCGGGATCATCGCGACGTTCGCAAGGTCATGGAGCAGGATGCCTACTACCAGTTCTGGAGTGCATTGCAGCGCCGCAGCCAGGAACTGATGTGGGAGGCAGTCATCGATCCGGTGGAACGGCAGCATGACGCGCTGAACGCGCACGCGAACCGAAAGCAGCGGCGTGGCAGCCTGCGACTGAACCCGGATTTACCGCTGCCGCGATATCAGACCGCGGTCGACATTCACCTGCAGCCCGGCGGGTACCATTCGGATTTTTCGGCAGACGATGTCGCTGCCGGCGCGTTGTACGATCAGGCCCTCTACATCTACTCCAACGGCGCGACCGGCCCCTGCAACGACGCCATGGGCGTCTTGCTGCTGACGTTTTACCGCGAAAATTTTCCGCTCGCCAGGCCGTCCCGGCTGCTAGAGATGGGATGCGGCATAGGCAACAGTCTCCTGCCGTGGGCGGCTGCGTTCCCTGACTGCGAAACCCATGGGATCGACATTGGCGCACCCGTATTACGGTACGGACATGCACGCGCGGCCGCTTTGGATGCCACCGTCCAATTGACGCAGCAGAACGCGGAGCGCACGGATTTTGCCGCAGGCAGTTTTGACCTCGTGGTCTCGCATTTGCTGCTGCATGAAACCTCACGCCGTGCCATGCCCCGAATCATGGCCGAGTGTCAGCGCCTGCTCAGGCCGGGCGGCGTCATGCTGCACCTCGAGATACCCCGCGGCGATACGCCAGTCGAGCAGTTTTTCTATAACTGGGAGGTCTTCAACAACAACGAGACCTTCGCGCAGTTTCTGACTGGCGTTGATCTGGCGCCGCTGGCGGTTGTAGCCGGCTTTGATGCGAGTCGAACCCGGGTGGTGCGTTATGCGCGCCCGCGAAATTCTGACCAGCCCCTGTATGGGGAGACTTTTTTCTGGAACGTCCTGGTCGCCACGCGCTGACCTGGAGTCGACTGGACGGAGATTGATTCATGGCAACCAAACTTAAGAAAACCACGCACCGCGACCCAAGCACTAACAAGATCACTGCGCCAGGCGCGGGCACTAACAAACCACGGATCGCCCGTGTCGCAAAGGGCAAGCGGCCGCAGTATTTCAGTGACCCGGCTATCGACAAGCTGTTGTGGATGACGGTATCGCTGATGGAGGAGCTGTCCGTCACGCGGGATCGACTCGATACGGTGGAGCGACTGCTGGAGCGGAAGAAGACACTGCGGCGCAGCGATGTCGAAAACTTCGCCCCGGATGCGGTGGTTGCAGCGGAGCGTGATTGCCGGCGCGCCGCATTTATCGAGCGTGTTATGCGTGTAGTTCAGGCAGAACTGGAGGAGATGTCCCGGGAGGACATGCCGCGCAGCAGCGAGGAAGTTGTCGCGGCGGTCGCCAGTTAGGCCCGTTTCGCCCGCAAAATGATCGACCGCGCGGGCCTTTGGTTGCTTGTTATCCACACCCATGTTAGGGCCGGTGCGCAGCTGCAATATCAGGTGTGACAAACAAATCGCGTTAGGGTACGATTCACGCCGCTTGGTTTTTCCACCCCACCCATAACAGGAAATCTAAAAACTTATGAAGCCGCCTTCACCCCAGGAACTGCGCGTGCTCCGCGCCATGTCCAAGTCTGACAAGTCAGCCACCGGAACCGATTTTGCCTCCGCAGCGAAGGTCGGCCATCGTGGCGTGTATGTGTTGCTCGCACGCCTCAAGGAAAAGGGCCTCGCCTCGCGTGGCGCTTCTGGTTGGAAGTTGACTGCCAAGGGCAGCGCAGCTGTTCGCGCTGGCGGCAAGAAAAAATAAGACTAACAAGTTACTGCGCGGCCAGCGACAACGCTGGGTGGCGCCCAAAAAACCCCGGCCAGCCATGGGCTTCCGGGGTTTTTTTATGGCGCAGGCTTGCTAATGTGACTGATAGGTCACATTGGTTTCGAAAACAGGTATAGTGGGTTCGCGGCTCTACTGGCGAGGGATATAACGTGGCAGAAGCGGCATACAAGAAACTGTACCAAGCTCCTATTCCAGCGATTCTGGCGATCCTTATCGTCTTTACCTGGCAGGGTCTCGGCCACTTCGTCATGTACATGATGGACCACTACTGGTTCAAGAACAGTATCTACCTGACGTCATTCATCGTCGGCGCTGTCGGTGTCGTCATGACATGGATGGGGCGCAATCGCAGCGAAGCGGCCGCCACGTTCCTGGGATTTGCGGGCGGCAGCCTGATCTGGCTGGGGTGGATAGAATTCAGTTTTGTTTATGTGGCCCGCGACCTGGGCGTCGAGGCGGTGCGCTGGGGCGCCAAAGATACGCTGCCGGAATACCGCGTTATGCTCTCGTCGGCGGGTGTGCTGTTTGCCAGTCTGTTGTTTTTCTTTATGAACAAGGACACGCGGTGCAATGCATTCATGTGGATGCATCGCAATTTGCGCCTCAACCCAGGCGAGAAATCCAGCGCCCAGACTCGCAACATTACAGCCATCGTCTGCATGGAGACTATCTACGTAACCTGGTTTTGTTACATCTGGCTGCTCGTGCTTTACAACCCGGCTTTTTTTGGCACGGACCATTGGTTCACGATCGCTTGCGGCGGATTCTTCGCGGTCTGGGCGCTTTACCTGGCGCAGAGGCTCTGGTGGTTCCAGCGCATGGCGCCGGCACTGCGCTACGGCATTCCGACGGCCATCATTGGCTATAACGTGGTTGAGATCCTGGAGAAATGGGGCCATATGGCGGAAATCTGGGTACAACCGCAAAAGTATGCGGTGCCCATTGGCATTGCGATCGCCGTCCTGGCGACGGTCGTCGTACTGGGCGTACTGAGCCCGGCGCGTCGCATTGTGGACCGCACGTCGTCTGGCAAATAACTGGCTGACGTAAAAAAGGAGGCCTGCAGCCCCCTTTTTCATGCCACCGCAGTTGCTAACGTTCAGCGGCGAGGAAAGATCATTATGAGCCCTGGGCGCGCAGCGACCAGAGACGGGCAAGACGTTCCAGCCCTACGTCGCCTTTAACAGCGCCGAAGGCCTTGAGCGCATCCGCCTTATTGCCAGACTTGAATTGGGCGATGCCAAGCACCAGTTGCGCATCAGGCGGGTTCTTTACGCCGGGTGTGGCCAACCCACGCGTCAGGGCCTCGACCGCCTGTGGCAGCATTCCGTAGCCCATATAAGCTTCGCCCAGACGGACCAGACTCTCGCCGCTCTTCGCCTTGCCTGCGTCGGTGGCCAGCTGTGGCTTGTCCGTTGCCGCGCGAGACTTTGCGCTGACCAGCAAACGGTTTACGCGATCGATATCAGCCTTGTCCGTGAACAGTTTCTTCGCGATGACATTTTCTGCGATGCTTTGCGCCTCACCCGGGAAGCCGCCTTCAATCGCCAGCTGGGCCATTTCAACGTAGTACGTAGGCCGCGGCATCGCGTTTACTTCCGACGCCAGCCGATAGAGCTGCAGCGTCGCCCGATCGCCTGTAGCACCGGTACGGAAAATCGAGATCATCAGATTCTTCCAGTAGTCTTCCTTCTGGTAATGGCGGACGAGCTTTTCAAGCGTGTTGGCCGTGCACGGGTCATCGCTAAGGCGGCGGCAAGAGTCAAAAACAATCAACAGCAGCGCTTCCTTGGGGGTATTGCCATTGCGCTCGATGCTATTCACGTAGTCGCCCACAAACTTGGCGGTCGTCTTGTAATCGCCCTGCCGGTAATACGCCTGACCGACAATGATGTACATGTCTGAATCAGCGAAACCACCCTTGATGGCGCGCTGGCCGAACTCGATCGCTTTTGCGTAGTTGCCCTGCACGTTATACATCTGTGCAATCGCGCGCACGCGCGTTTGGAGGACGGTGCCTGTGACAGTGTCCAGGGTTTGCTCGTAATATCTCGTAGCGTTCGCGTAGTCGCGCTGCTGCACGAAACAGTAGCCCAGGACCTCGGCAATCATGTTGTTGTCGTTGGCGGTACGGTTGGGAACGCCTTCCGCTTCACGCCCTTTGGCAACGCACTCGGTGAAATTTTTCTTCTTGCTGGCAGCGTCTGCCGCAGCCAGGGCTTTCTGTACCGCCTTGGTGAGCGCCGGGCCCTTCTGGGCCAACGACACGCCCGACCCAATCGCCAACGTTGCTGCGGCTGCGGTCAGTGCAATCCAGCGAAATGCTGATTTCGTCATGATCACCCTCGTCTAATTGCAAGTCTCAAATGAAAACTCGCCGTACTCATAAGAGTACGGCGAGACCAGGACCGTTCCCAAATTTTCTCGAAATCCGCGCGCCTACTCGCGGAACTCCGCCACGTTGACGAAACCGATTTTTTTCATTCGGTTGCGTTGCGCCGACGCAAGTACCCTGGCAACCGTCCCATAGCGCGAACGCTTATCGGGCCGCAAATGCACTTCGGGTTGAGGATCCTTGTCGCGCTCCTGGCGGAAGTAGCCGTCGATCACACTTGGATCGCTGAGCGCGGAGCCGTTCCAAAGGACCGTACCGTCAAAATCGATGATGATATCGATGACTTCGGGTGGGACCACCGGTGGCGGATTGTTATTCGGGCGCGGCATGTCCAGCTTCACCGCGTGCGTCATGACCGGCAAGGTGATGATCAGCATCGTCAACAACACCAACATCACGTCAATAAGTGGCGTGGTGTTGATGTCGCACATCTCACCGCCCGCACTGCTCTGGCCTACGCTCATTCCCATGATATTTGTGCTCCGCCTGCTACCTGACTGCTAACGTTCGCCACGAATGCCGCGATCGGGTTCCGTTATAAAACCCACTTTGACGATTCCACCACGTTGAATCGCGTACATGACACGGCCCACAGCCTCGTAGCGGGTTTGACTGTCGCCGCGGATATGTACTTCCGGTTGCGGATTCTGGCGTGCCGCCGAGATCACCAGCTCCTGCAACCGGGTACGATCCGGTACCAGCCCCTCGTTCCAGTAGATATTGCCGTTCCGGTCGATCGCAACCGTTATGTTTTCCGGTTTTGTAACCGTGGGGATGTTAGCTGCCTTGGGCAGCACGACCTTGACCGTCTTGTTGATCACGGGAATCGTGACCAGAAAGATGATCAGCATCACCAGCATGACGTCAACCAGCGGCGTGGTATTGATATCAGCCTTCGCTGACATCTCCTCTTCGGCCGGCCCTACTTTCATACCCATGGCAACGCTCCTGCGATCGCGCTAAACGTCAGAATCTACTTCTTCAACGGCGCAGCCGGGGCTGCCGGATTGCCAGTAGCGACGCGGGCGCCGCTGACCAGGTAGGCATGCAGATCGGCGGCGAACGAACGAACCTTGTCGGTCACCAACTTGTTGCGATGAATCAACCAGTTGTAGCCCATGACCGCTGGCACTGCGACGACCAGGCCGATGGCCGTCATGATCAAGGCTTCGCCGACGGGACCCGCAACTTTGTCGATGCTGGCCTGACCGGCGACACCGATCGAAATCAGCGCGTTCAGAATACCCCACACCGTGCCGAACAGACCGACGAACGGCGCCGTGGAACCGACCGAAGCGAGGAATGCGAGACCGGAATTCATGCTGCCGGTAACGCTGTCGGATGAGCGTTGTAACGACATCGTGATCCACTCGTGCATATCAATGCGGTCGGTCAGCCGGCCTTCGTGGTGCGAAGCGGCGCGCACGCCATCTTCAGCGATCATGCGAAACGTGTCGCCTTTGGGCAGACGCTCAATGCCTTCCTTGATTGAGCCGGAGCTCCAGAACTTGCCCTCAGCTGCATTGGCAGCGTTGCGCAACTTTCTTTGATCCCACACCTTCGTAAAGATGATGAACCAGGAAGACAGCGACATGATCACCAGGATGACCAGGGTGCTGCGGGCGACGATATCGCCTTGCGCCCACAACGGTCCCAGACCGTACGGGCTTTCGGCGGCTTGTTGAACTGCGGCGGCGGCGGCTTCTTGCATATTGTCCTCAGACTATTTGACTTGTAAAAAACACCATGCCTGCAGGGCCGGTGCGGTTCCTAACGAAATTCTCTCAGTTTTTCAGCTGAAACTTGACCTTGAATGAAAAGCAGGACTCGGCCATCGGCTGGCCTTCAAACGTGCCGGCCACAAAGCGGCCGGCGCGGGTCATTTTGACCGCGGCCTCGTCAAGCTTGGGGAAACCCGAACTTGCGCGGATCGCCGGGTCCTTGGTCAACTTGCCTTTCGGATCGACGCAAGCTTCGACTGTCGCGCTGCCCTGCTCTTCATTTCTGACTGACGACGGCGGGTAATAGTCTTCGGTGGCCGGCATGGACTTGATTTTCGGCGCCACGGGCCGAGACGTTGGAGCCGGTGGTGGTGGCGGCTGCGGTTTGTCCGTCACGTTGCTCAGCGCAGTAGTCTCGACAGGCTCGGTCGGCATGTCGATCGACACTTCCGGCGGAGGTATTTCCACCGGCGGGCGCTCCATTTCGGGCGGCGGCGGCGGTGGTGGCTTTTCGTCTTTAATTTTCTCTTCGACGATATCCGCCACCAGCGCCTCGACAATTTTCATGCCAGCTTTCTGTGCCAGGCCGGTCATTAGCGCCCAGCCGAAGAAAAAGTGCACCAACACGATGAAGATGAACACCGCGACGCGGCTCTGACTATTGGTTTGAACGTAAGCGGTCATGTGTTTACGCAGTCACTCATATCAGTTGTACGGACACGCGGGCCTCGCAAAACCGGCGCGCGACACTAACTGAAGTCTGCCGCACACCGCAATAGCGAATCCTGCCCCCAAACCAAAACCCCATCTGAATGGGCTTCGGCTTACCTTCTCAAACGCACCAATCCCTGCCTGCGGGTTGAACGTTTTCTTTTGTTGACGCGGTGAAATGCCACCGCCCCTCTGTACTGGAACTAACTGTAGCCGGTGCAGATGCCAGAGACAACTGTTCTGTTTACAAATGTCTGTTTACGAAAACTGCCAAGCCTGACATTGCCACTGGACACATTGCGGTTATTCAGGCGCGCCGTCTGTTACCGCGCCCAATGACGCACTGCTAACGACCCGCGCATATTTCGCCAGTACACCCTGCTGCGCATACGCCTTTGGTTGGCGCCATGACTTACCGCGGCGCTTCAATTCTGCCGCTGAAACGCCTACATCGATGCGGCGCTTCACCGCATCGATGGTAATTGCATCGCCGTTGCGCAGCATTGCCAATGGACCTCCCACCGCGGCCTCGGGCGAAATATGGCCGACCACAAACCCGTGGCTGCCACCTGAAAATCGGCCGTCCGTAATCAGAGCGACCTGGTCGCCCAGGCCGCGGCCCATCAGAGCGCCGGTCGGGCTCAGCATTTCGCGCATGCCAGGCCCCCCCTTCGGTCCTTCGTAGCGAATCACCACCACGTCGCCCGGCTTGACCTTATCGGACAGGATGGCCGCCGTTGCCTTTTCTTCGCCGTCAAATACACGCGCACGCCCTGCAAATCGCAGTCCTTCCTTGCCGGTAATTTTCGCGACCGCACCGTCCGGAGCGACGTTGCCGTACATCACGACCAGATGGCTGTCCTTCTTGATCGGCTTGCCAAAGGAATGGATGATTTCCTGGTCCACTGGGTAGTCGCCGACCGCCGCGAGGTTTTCGGCCAGGGTCTTGCCAGTCACGGTCAGGCAGTCACCGTGCAACAAACCACGATCAAGCAGGCTCTTCATCAACGGCAGGATGCCGCCAATCGCAATCAAGTCGGACATCGCGTAGCGGCCGCTGGGCCTGACATCGGCCAACACTGGGACACGCTTTCCGATCCGCGTAAAGTCATCCAACGTCAGGCGCACGCGTGCCGCCTGCGCAATAGCTAACAGGTGCAGCACGGCGTTGGTGGATCCCGCCAGCGCAATTGTCACGGTAATGGCGTTTTCAAAGGCTTTGCGCGTCAAAATGTCGCGCGGCCGAATGCCCTTGCGGATGAGCTCCATCACCGCCGCTCCGGCGCGCAGGCAATCCGACTGCTTGCTGGGCGCGACTGCTTCCTGTGCCGAGCTGTTAGACAACGACAGTCCCAGCGCCTCGATTGCCGAGGCCATCGTGTTGGCGGTGTACATGCCACCGCAACTGCCAGGCCCGGGAATGGCGGTGCGCTCCACCTCGGCCAGTTCGGCATCGTCGATTTTGCCGGCCGCATGAGCCCCCACCGCTTCGAATACGCTGACAATGTCGCGGCGCTTGGCGCCGGGCTGGATCGTGCCGCCGTAGACAAACACCGCCGGCCTATTGAGGCGCGCAAGCGCCATGGCACATCCGGGCATGTTTTTATCGCAACCGCCTATAGCGACGATGCCATCAAATCCCTCCGCGCCGGCCACGGTCTCAATGGAGTCCGCAATGACTTCACGCGACACCAGCGAATAGCGCATGCCAGGTGAGCCCATGGAAATTCCGTCTGACACGGTGATAGTGTTGAAAAGCACACCTTTCCCACCTGCGGCATTAACACCCGCCTCCGCTGCACGCGCCAAGCGGTCGATATGCATGTTGCAGGGCGTCAGATTGGCCCAGGTCGAGGCGATACCCACCTGAGGCTTCAGGAAATCCGCGGTCTTGAAGCCAACGGCGCGCAACATGGCACGCGATGGGGTTTGTTTTGCGCCATCTACAACCAGTCGCGAAAAAGCGCGTGGATCAACAAGGGGCTTGGCTTTCGGCATATATATTACGTTGACGGCCTTTGTTTACGTGAAAGATTATGTTGCTTACGTAAATGATTGAATCCTAAAGCTCCAGCGGCAGTCACCGCAGTAGGTAGCAGGATCGAATATCGTCCCGCTCCACGATGCCATGTCTCCAGACCTTGATAGCAGAGCATACCTAAAGGCGGGGCAATCAGCCCGCGTAGGCCAGCCAGGGTTACGTGCACGCCCATGTACTGCTGCGCACGCCCCGGCGCCGCAAAATCCTGATGACCCAGATTCCAGCCAAAGTTGGCTCCAGCCAGCGCCGCGCCTAACAATATTGAGCCCGTCCAGAGACCGGGCGGCCAGGCAAACAACACGCCGATGCTGCTCAGGACATACGAGCCGACCATCGCCCAGCCCTGCTGCGAGCGAAAACTGACGGTGTGCTGGCGATCGAAAATCCGCGCCCAAAACGGCACAAAGACTGGCAGCGTCAGCATGGGAATGACTGTGAGCATCATGATCTGCTGCTGGCCCGGTAGGTGAAGCTGGTCGGTCATGATCACGATCAGCTGCGATGTCATCATCACACTGCCTGCGCCGTAGACCCCCATCCAGAGCATGTAATCGCGAAACGGTTTGTCATCGCGCAGTACTTCGCGAAAAACGCGCAGACTGAACGCGGTCGCTGCGCCACCGGCAAGATTCTCGGACCCAAGCAACCTGAATTCCCGTCGCGTGCGGGTACGCCGGTAGAGGAACGCCGCCGCGATTCCCGCCAGCGCCGCCGCTACATACAGCCGCCGGGTGTCGACCGCCCCCGATTGCAGTGCGGCTGAGACCAGTGCGCTGGTGGCCGCGACCATCAACGAGCCACCGACCACGATGCGACCGGTCATGCGCGCCAGCGTGTTGCGCGGATAGTTCGCGATCCAGACCGCGGAGCGCAAAGTCAGGATGCCGGCCCAGACGATGCGCGCGGCCAGAATTGACAGTACCGTGAATAACAGGCCGCCTAACATGTTAGGCGCAAGCCCGATGAGGCCTACGGTCAGCGCAAACAGCAACTGCAGCGATACCAGCAGCGGTACTCGAGGCCGTCCGTGGCCGAGGTTGGCCCAGGCAAAACTCAGCACGTTGGCGATGGTCGGTGCTGCGCTGACGACACTAACCGCGAAATTGACCGCGGCCGTGGACCCTGCACCACTGAAGTGTTGCTTGAGCAGCACTGCGGCCGTGCCACCCTCCACCAAACCCAGCGTGACACCCAACAAAATCCACGGCAGCAATTCTCGGCGCGCAAGCGCATGGGCGAATCGGAGCGCCGGGGCGCTGGGCGCGGCGCGCGTATTGCGCATCGTTTCAGCCGAACCGGCCGCGGATCAGCCGCAGGACGGAGCGTGCGCACTGCGCTTCCGCACCTACTGGGCGACCTGGACGTTCGCGCGCGTTCCACGCGTAGAGATCGAGGTGAATCCAGCACTTGGTCGCGGTCACAAATCGATTGAGAAACAGCGCACCGATGGTTGCGCCGGCGAACGCGTGGCTGGCAACGTTATTTATATCCGCCACCTTGCTGCCGATGTCGTCATCGTAGGACATCCACAGCGGTAACGGCCACACCGGATCGTCGATCGCCTCGCCGGCCGCGACCAGCTCCGCTAACAACGTGCGGTCAGGGCTGAAGGCCGCCGGCAATTCCGGTCCCAGCGCGGTACGGGCCGCACCCGTCAGAGTTGCGAAATCGACCAGTAGCGCAGGGGACTCACTGTCCGCGTCCGCCAGGGCATCGGCCAGAACCAGGCGCCCTTCCGCATCCGTATTGCCAATTTCTACTGTCAGCCCTTTACGTGACCTCAGCACATCGCCTGGACGATAGGCATTCGAACCGACACTGTTTTCCACCGCCGCGATCAGCAGCCGCAACCGTATCGGCGCGCTGCTCGCCATCAGCATCTCCGCCGTGGCGAGGGCGCACGCCGCGCCACCCATATCTTTTTTCATCAGCTGCATGGCTGCCGATGGCTTCAAGTCGAGGCCACCGCTGTCAAAACAGACACCCTTGCCGACCAGGCTGACCTTAGGCGCGTCCGTCGCGCCCCAGGTCAGGTCCAGCAACAAGGGCTCGCGCACGCTGCCCTGGCCGACAGTGGCGATCATCGGATAGTCGCGTTGCAGATCCGATCCGCGGACAACGCGCAGTTGCGCGCCGAACTGGTCAGCCAGTGCACGCACTTCCGCAGCTAGTTCGGCCGGCCCAAGGTCATTGGCAGGTGTATTGATGAGATCACGCGCGCGCGTCAGGGCGCGCCACTGCTGCCCAACAGCCACCGCATCGGCGGCGGCAGGAATCACCAATTGCGCTGCGGCTGGCGACTTGACGCGGCGATACCTGTCAAAACGGTACGAACCCAGGCCAAAACCCAGGGCCAGGCGGCTTGCCGCTTCGGAAGTCAGGACGGTTCGACATGCCCACTGCCCCGACGGCAAACGATCTGCCAGTGCGGCTGCTTGCCAGAGGCCCAAAGTTTCCACGCTTGGCAGGTTCCCCAGGCCGAAGACCGCACCTGCGACCGTGCCATCGGGCGCCGGCCAGACCAGCAGTCGGTTTCGTTCTGCCGTGAATTGTTGCGAATTGATCCACGCTGCGGGCGCGGCGACCTGCCGTGCCATCCAGTCCGCCAGTCCGGAGGCCGTAACCAGCCACACTGGCAGATGGGTGCCGGGGTCGTTAGGTGGCAATAGTGGCGCGTTTTCGGTCACAAGCCATTGTACTGAAAGCACTTATGAAGTTGACAGATAAGCTCGGTCGTGGTGACATTCGCTTGATATGTCTCGCCAGTACTTTCACCCGGTCATTGACGTGCGCCAAGAGGTGCGCGACTCGCTACTTATGGGCCTGGTACTACTGCTGTCACAGCAGGAGCGGGGCGCGCGCACGAAGTTCTGATCAAGATTCGGGCGGCAGGTTGCAAAGGTCCCGCTCCGGCTTTACCAGCCGAAGCGGGATTTTTTTTGGGTTTGGCAAACGGGAGTCGATCATGAAAATATTTGGCAGGAAGGACGTCAATCGTAAAGCGCTCAAGGGCGCCAGGATTTGCGTGCTGGGCTATGGCAGTCAGGGCCGTGCGCATGCGCTGAACCTGAAAGACAGTGGTTATGACGTTGTGGTCGGTGTCCGCAAGGGGGCCAGCTGGAAGCAGGCCAAGCGCGATGGTCTGGCCGTAGACGTACCGGAAAAAGCGGTACTTGGCGCAACTGTCGTCGCCATGTTGGTTCCCGATCTGATGCAGAAAACGGTCTACGCGTCGATTCTGCCCAATCTCAAACAGGGCGCGGTGCTGTTGTTTGCGCACGGGTTCAACATCCACTTCAAGCAGATCAAGCCGCGCAAGGATCTGGACGTGGTACTCATTGCGCCCAAGGGCCCAGGTGGCTTGGTGCGCCGCCAATATCAACAAGGGCGCGGCGTGCCCTGTCTGATCGCCGTAGCCAGCGACGCCAGTGGCGCAGCTTTTGATCGCGCCCTTGCCTATGCCGACGGCATTGGTGGTACGCGCGGCGGCGTGTTGCTGACCACGTTTGGCGAAGAAACTGAAACTGATTTGTTCGGCGAGCAGGCGGTGCTGTGTGGCGGCGCTACCGAATTGGTGGTGCAGGGTTTCGAGACACTGGTGGAAGCCGGTTACCAGCCGGAAGTCGCTTATTATGAATGCATGCACGAACTCAAATTGATCGTCGACCTGCTGCATGAAGGCGGCATCGCGAAGATGCACAAATTCATTTCCGAGACCGCCAAGTACGGCGATTTTGTCAGCGGCTCGCGCGTTGTGAACAAGTCGAGCCGCAAGGCGATGCGTGAGGTATTGCGCGATATCCAGACCGGCAAGTTTGCGCGTAACTGGATCAAGGAGAACAACACTGGCCGCAAGAAGTACAACAAGGTGCTGAAGCAGGATCTCAGCCATCCGATCGAAAAAGTCGGAGCGTCGCTACGCGCCCGCATGCCCTGGCTGGAAGCCGGGACCTGAGAACCGCGAGATCCCAAGTATGATTTGTTAGCTGGAGCAGCAACATGGCGCCCAATCCCGACCGAGTCCTGGTATTCGACACCACCCTGCGCGATGGCGAGCAATCGCCAGGATGCAGCATGACGCAGCCAGAGAAGCTCCGCGTCGCGCGTGCGCTGGCCGAACTGGGCGTCGACATCATCGAAGCGGGATTTCCGGCGGCATCGCGTGGCGACTGGGAATCGGTCAACGCCGTCGCGCGCGAAATTCACGGTGCAACCATCTGCGGACTGGCGCGTTGCAACCGGGAAGACATCACCGCCGCGGCGCGTGCGCTCCAGGATGCCGAGAAGCAGCGCATCCACGTGTTTCTCGCGACCAGCGCGATTCATCGTGAATACAAGCTCAACATGGCGAAGGACGAAATCATCCGCTCGGCGGTCGAGGGCATCCGGATCGCGCGGGAATTCTGCGACGACGTTGAATTCTCGCCTGAGGATGCATCGCGGACCGAGCTGGAGTTCCTGGCGCAGGTGGTGGAGTCGGCGATCGAAGCTGGCGCCACCACCATCAACATCCCGGACACCGTGGGTTACACCGTGCCGCACGAGTTTGCCGAGCTGTTCCGGTACCTGCGCAAGAACGTCCGCGGCATCGACAAAGTCGTGCTCTCGGTGCATTGCCATGACGACCTCGGCATGGCGGTGGCTAACAGCCTGATGGCCGTAGTCGCGGGCGCGCGCCAGGTCGAATGCACCATCAATGGCATCGGCGAGCGCGCCGGGAATTGCTCGCTGGAAGAAATTGTCATGGCCCTGAAGACCCGCGAGGCCTTTTTCAACGCCACTACGCGTGTCAACAGCACGCGGCTCTATCCCACGTCGCGCCTGGTTTCGAGCATTACCGGTATGCCGATTCCGCGCAACAAGGCGGTGGTCGGCGAAAACGCCTTCGCGCACGAATCGGGTATCCACCAGCATGGCATGCTGAAGCATCACAGCACCTATGAAATCATGCGGCCGCAGGACGTGGGCCTGTCGCGCTCGAGCTTGGTGTTAGGCAAGCACAGCGGCCGGCACGCCTTCCGTGAACGTGTGAAAGAGCTGGGTTTTGAACTGGACGAAACCGAACTCAATCGCGTGTTCGACGAGTTCAAGGCGCTGGCCGACAAGAAAAAGGAGCTGTTCGACGGCGATATCGAAGCTTTGGTGTTGCGCTCCGAGGGAACCGCCTCCGGGCCCTGGACGCTGAGCAAAATGACCACCCGGTCCGGTGACGCCGCGGGCGCCAGCGCGACCGTATTATTGACGCATGCCGATGGGCGATCGGTCGAACGTACGGCTACCGGCGATGGCCCGGTCGATGCAGCCTTCAAGGCGATCGAAGCCATCACCGGCATCAATGCCCAATTGCGCAAGTTCGAACTGCACAGCGTTTCATCGGGCGAGGATGCGCAAGGCGAAGCTGTTGTCTACGTTGACCACAACCAGCGCAGTTATCGCGGCGCAAGTGTTAGCACCGACATCGTCGAGTCCAGCGCGCGCGCGTTTCTCGAGGTCATGAACCGCATTGAGCAATCGCAGCGTTCGCAGAACCGGCTGGAGGTCGAACGATCCGGCATACGCAAGGTCGCGCAAGCGGCCGTATAAGGGATAGTCCGAATGAACCAACCGACGACGCTGTTCGAAAAAATCTGGTCGACGCACGAGGTGGCGCCGCAAAACGCCGATACACCTGCAGTCATCTATATCGATCTGCACCTGATTCATGAAGTGACCACCCCACAGGCCTTTGCCGAGCTGCGCACTCGTGGCCTCAAGGTGCGGCGCCCGGATAAGATCCTGGCGACGATGGATCACGCAACGCCGACACGCACCGAACAGGTGTTTGGCGGCATGCCGATCACAATTGAGTCCGCCGCCAAGCAGATCAGGCAGCTGGAACAGAACTGTGCCGATTTTGGTGTCGAATTGTTAGGATTGCAGCACGATCTGCGCGGCATCGTGCATATCATCGGTCCGGAACTGGGCGTCACTCAGCCGGGCCGCACCATCGTCTGTGGCGACAGCCACACGTCCACCCACGGTGCGTTCGGCGCGCTTGCGTTTGGCATCGGCACGACTGAAGTCGGCCACGTCCTCGCGACACAATGCCTGCTGCAAACCAAGCCGAAAACCTTCGCAGTGAACATCAACGGTCGCCTGCCTACTGGCGTGACCGCCAAAGACCTGATTCTGTCGATCATCGGCAAGGTCGGTGTGTCCGGCGGCACTGGACATGTCATTGAATACCGTGGCGCGGCCATTCGAGCCCTGTCGATGGATGAGCGCATGACGGTCTGCAATATGTCCATCGAAGCAGGCGCTCGCGCCGGCATGATCGCGCCGGACGACACTACCTTTGAATACCTGGCCCAGACACCGCGCGCGCCCAAGGGCGTGGCCTGGGACCAGGCTGTCGCGAGTTGGCGCAAGCTGGTTACCGACGACGGTGCTGTGTTCGACAAGTCCGTCGAGATCGATGCGGGCGGGCTTGAACCGATGATCACCTGGGGCACAAACCCTGGCATGGTGGCACCCATTTCCGGGAACATACCGGACCATCGCGGTGACCCGGTGTTCGATGCGGCGATTCGTTACATGGGCCTGACGCCTGGCGAGCCGATTCGCAACTCACCGGTAAATGTGGTGTTTGTCGGCAGCTGTACCAATGGCCGCCTGTCCGATTTGCGCAGCGCAGCGCATGTACTACGTGGCCACAAGATTGCCGCTGGCGTAACCATGCTGGTGGTGCCCGGTTCGCAAGCGGTCAAGCGCGCCGCCGAAGCTGAAGGCCTGCACGAAATATTCCGTGCTGCAGGCGCCGACTGGCGCGAGTCGGGCTGCTCCATGTGCCTCGGCATGAATGGCGATACCGTTGGCAAGGGCGAATATTCCGTCAGCACCAGCAACCGCAACTTCGAGGGCCGCCAGGGTGTCGGTGCGCGCACCCTGTTAGCCAGTCCGCAGACCGCAGCGGCCTCTGCAATCCGCGGGCGGGTAACTGACCCGCGGGAATTGATAACAGCCCGGGACTGGAATTCATGAACGCTGTTAAAACCATCAGATCGCGTACCGTTGTCATGCCGGCGACCAACATTGACACCGACCAGATCATTCCCGGTCGATTTCTCACCACGACAGTAAAGAGCGGCCTGGGGGTGCATTTGTTCGCCGACTGGCGTTACGACGCAGCCGGCAAGCCGCTACCGGACTTCATACTCAATCGGCCTGAAGCCGCTGGCTGCCGAATCCTCGTGGCGGGGCGCAACATCGGTTGCGGGTCATCGCGGGAACATGCGCCCTGGGCGCTGCAGGATTTCGGGTTTCAGGCGGTTGTTAGCACCGAGATCGCCGATATTTTCCGCAGCAATTCGCTTAAGAACGGCCTGCTCCCGGTCATTGTAGACGCCGCAACGCACGTCTGGCTGCTGGAAAATCCGGGCGCAGAAGTGCTCATCGACCTTGAGGCCACCACGCTGCGCCTGCCGGACGGCCGGACAACGAAGTTCCCGATCGAGGCTTTCCCGCGTTATTGCCTTCTCAACGGCGTCGACGAACTCGGTTTCCTGGTGTCCAAAGACGCTGCGATCAGCGCCTACGAAAACAGATGAAAGCCCTGATGGCCGTATTGCCGGGCGACGGTATCGGCCCGGAGGTGGTCGCGCAGGCGTTGCGAGTGCTGCGCGCCGTCGCCAGCCGGTTTGGTCATGATTTCGAATTGCGCGAGGCTTTGTTTGGCGGAGCGGCCATTGATGCACGTGGTACCGGCCTGCCCGAGGACACGCTCGCGCTGTGCAGGAGTTCGGCGGCCGTTCTGTTAGGTGCCATCGGCGGACCCAAATGGGGCCCGGCAGCCCCGGTGCGGCCTGAGTCCGCGTTGCTCGCGCTGCGTGCTGCGCTAGGCGTTTACGCCAATCTGCGTCCGATCAAGGTGCACCCCAGCCTGCTCGATGCTACGGTCATCAAACCGGAAATCCTGCGCGATGTCGACCTGATATTTGTGCGCGAACTCACCGGAGGCAGCTATTTCGGCCGCAAGGGTCGCGATGCGAACGGCGCGTTCGACGAGTGCCGTTACAACGAAGCGGAGATCGTACGTGCAACGCGGGTCGCGGGAACGCTGGCCCAGTCGCGGCGCCGCAAAATCGTACAAATCGACAAGTCCAACGTGCTGGAAACCTCGCGGTTGTGGCGGGCGGTCAGCGAGCGTGTGATCAGCGAAGAATTTCCGGGCGTTAGCATCGAACACATGTTTGTAGATGCCGCGGCGATGCACCTGCTTCGCCGACCCCGGGACTTCGATGTGCTGCTCACCGAAAATCTGTTCGGCGACATACTTACCGACGAAGCCGCCGTGCTGGCGGGGTCACTGGGTTTGCTGCCCTCGGCATCGCTTGGCGATGGCAAGCTGGGACTTTACGAGCCAATTCACGGTTCGGCGCCGGATATCGCCGGGCTTGGTATCGCCAACCCTGTCGGCACCATACTATCGACAGCGTTGTTGCTGCGACATTCGTTAGGTCTGGAAGCAGAAGCGCGGGCGATCGAAACGGCGGTCCACCAGGCGATTGCGCGCGGCGCGCGCACCGCCGACTTTGCGGAAACTGGCGCCAAAGTGCTGAACACCGCGCAGATGGGCGATGCCGTGCTCGCGGCTCTGCCTTAGCTGATTCGATCCAGGCCCGCGGACAGGTCATCGATCAGATCGCCGCCATTTTCGATACCAATCGACAGGCGCAGCAGCCCATCGGTGAGGCCCGCTGCGACGCGGTCGGCCGGTTCCATCGCGGCATGTGTCATGGTGGCCGGATGCGCTACCAGGCTTTCGACACCTCCCAGCGATTCAGCTAACGAAAACAGCCTGAGTCCGTTGACGAATTGCGCCACCGCCTGGTGTCCGCCCTTCAGTTCCAGGGTAACTATCGCGCCGAAACCTTTTTGTTGGCGCTGCGCGAGCGCATGACCCGGATGGCTCGGCAGGCCCGGATAGAGCACCCTGCTGACCTTGGGATGTCCGTGCAGGAAACCGGCGATGGCCTGGGCGTTGCGACCGTGCACGTCAAGGCGCGCCTGCAGGGTCCGTATGCCCCGCAAGGTCAGGAAACTGTCGAATGGCGCGCCGGTGACCCCCAGGCAATTGGCCCACCATGCCAGTTGTTCGGCAGTCTCTTTGTTAGCCGCGACCACGGCGCCACCCACGACGTCGCTGTGGCCGTTGAGGTACTTGGTGGTCGAGTGCAGCACGAGATCGGCGCCGAGCGTCAGTGGCAGTTGCCACGCCGGCGACAGGAAGGTGTTGTCGACCGCGACCACAGCGCCCGCGGCGCGGCCGCGCGCAGCCAAAGCGGCAATATCAGTGATCCGCAGCAGCGGGTTGCTGGGGGTTTCGATCCACAACAGCGCCGGTTTGGCGGCAAGCGCTGCGCTGAGCGCCCGGTCGTCGTCGAAATTCACGAATTGCACACGGAATTCGCCGCGTTTCTGCCAGGCCGAAAACAACCGGAACGTACCGCCGTAACAGTCGTGTGGAGCGACCAGCAATGAGCCAACGGGAAACAGATGCCCTACCAGTGCGATGGCCGACATTCCGGAGGACGTGACAACCGCGCCGCTACCCTGCTCAAGCGCCGTCAGCGCGTCAGCTAACAAATCGCGCGTCGGATTGCCGGATCGGGTGTAGTCGTACTTGCCCTTCTCGCCGAAAGCGCGAAACGCGAAATTGGACGTCAGGTGTATTGGCGGCACCACCGCGCCGGTGACTGGATCGGATTCCAGCCCGGCGCGAACCGCAATCGTGGCGGAGTCCAGACGCTCACTCATCGGATCAGCCCCAGGAGTCTGGCAAAAATCGGTTTCAATTGTTCATTTTCCTTGAGAAAAGCGTCGTGGCCGTAAACCGAGCTGAGTTCGATAAGTTCGGCGTTTGGCAGCCGCGCAACCATCGCGCGAACGTCGCCCAGGGGAACCAGCTGATCTTCCACTACACCGACCGCGGTTGTCGGCACGAAGATGCGCGCCGTATCGGCCCGATGCAGGTCTATCGACTCGGACAACACCAGATACGCTTCCGGGCTGTGCCGTTTGACGAAATCATCGCCACGTGAAAAAAGGTATTTCTCGACAGCAAACACATGACGGTCGCCATCGTGCTGCGGTGCCGCGGAAAACCGCGCGGCGAATTCCTCGGGACTGCGATAGGTCGCCATGCCTAACGCACGCGCGAGCTTCAGCCCGCCTTGTGCATCCCCCTGCTGCTGTGCAAAGCGCACGATACCCCGCTGCACACTGCGCCAGGCCGTGGCCATCGGGTGGCCGCGGTCTGCAGCGCTGATGACACACAGGCGCGAAAGCCGCTGCGGATAGCGCTCGGCAAACGCGAGCCCCACCATTCCTCCGTAGGAGGCGCCGAACAACGCCTGCAAGGACTTGATGCCCAGATGATTCAGCAACCACATGAGTATCTCGGCCTGGTCGTAACTGGAGACAGCCGGAAACAGTTCCGCTCCGGTCGGCCCGGTGGTGTCGCCGCTGCCGCCCAGGTAATCATACGAGAGGATGCGACAGCGATCCGACGGCAATGCCAGTCCGGGGCCGGCAATGTTCTGCCACCAGCCTGGCTCCTGAGCGCTGGCGGCAGCGACGCGACGATCCGCGGAAATGCCGCCTAACGCCACCACCATCGGCCCCGCTTCCGGGCCCGACAATCTCCAAGCCACACGGACGCGCGATAGGACGCCCCCGTGGTGAAGCTTCAATTCGCCGGGCATTTCAAGGATGCCATCGCGGTGCCGGATAACCGGGCCCGAAACCACCGCACTGTCAGGCGCGTGATCGAAGATCGCTGTTTTGCCTGGGTTTTCGTTCATATATCGACCGCCTCGGGAAATAAACTTCGGGCCGCTCACCGAGCTTCTGCCGAAAGTTGGGCGGTAGGCCGCGGCGTGCAGCCGCGACCTGATTGCCGCCATCTGACAGCACCAGGGCTGGCAGCCGGGCAAACCGCTCATCTGTCTAGGCGCGAAGGCCTTGCAGGAGTTGGCACCATGTCCAGACTGGTTAGATCTGGCGGTTGCCCCGGCGTCTTTGGGCCCATCCCTCGGCCGGTCTCGATGAGTGATCTCATATTACTTTCGTGAACCGGCTGCGTCAACGGCATTTGCTTCCCGCCGTTCTAATGTGCTAATGTACTAGCGTATTAGTACATTTGAGCATTATGAAAACTCATCGCAACATCAGTCCCCGCCAGGAGGCCCTGAACGAACGCAACCTGTTTGCCGCGGTCTGCCAGCTGCGTTCCGTGGAAGAATGCCGGGCTTTTTTTCGTGATCTGTGCACCCCAGCGGAATTGCAGGCCATGGCGGACCGCTGGTCGGTCGTGGAGCACCTCGAGCGCAGCATCCCCTACCGCGAGATCCACAGTCTCACCGGTGTTAGCGTCACGACCATCGGGCGCGTGGCGCGCTATCTGGCCGCTGGGAACGGTGGCTATTCACTCGTGGCGCGCCGGCTCGCAGCGCCACGCCATCAACGGCCGGCAGGACACACCCAGTGAATTCACCCGACACCAATCAGCGACTCAAGCTGGCGGTCCAGAAATCCGGTCGCCTGACCGACCCTTCCGTGGATGTTCTGCAGCGCTGCGGACTCAAACTCTCGCGTGGCAAGGACCAGCTGATGGGCTTTGGCGAGAACATGCCGTTGGATGTACTGTTCGTCCGCGACGATGACATCCCGGATCTGGTGCAGGAAGACGTTTGCGATCTCGGTCTGGTTGGACTCAATGTGCTGGAGGAAAAGCGCCTGGAACTTGAGGCGCGGGGCGCGCAAGCGCGCTTTGAAATCCTCAGGACCCTGGATTTCGGACGCTGCCGCCTGTCGATTGCGGTGCCCGCAGACGCCGAGTGGCTGGGACCGCAGACGCTGGCCAATCGCCGCGTGGCAACAACGTATCCGTATCTGCTGCAGCGCTGGCTCAGTGCTAACAATCTGCTGGCTGAAATCGTGACCCTCTCGGGTGCAGTGGAAATAGCGCCACGACTCGGGCGCGCTGATGCAATCTGCGATCTCGTTTCGACCGGATCCACGCTGCAGGCGAACCACTTACGCGAGGTCTGCACCGTGTTTGAAAGCCAGGCGGCACTGATCAGGACGCCGGTAAAATTACCGGATGAGCGCGAGAGCTGGATCGCGCGCCTGCTGATGCGAATGGACGGCGTGCAGCAGGTGCGGGAAAGCAAATACATCATGCTGCACGCACCACGCAGCGCCCTGCCCGCAATCACGCGCCTGCTGCCAGGCAGCGAAGGACCCACGGTCATTCCGCTCGAAGGGCATCCTGATAAGGTCGCGGTTCATGCCGTTTGCCGCGAAAACGTGTTTTGGGAGACACTGGAGAGTCTCAAGGCTGCCGGTGCAAGTGCGCTGTTAGTACTGCCAGTCGAGAAGATGCTGGCCTAGCCTGGCATACGTTATGCAGGTTCTCAATTGGCAGGAGCTTGATGCCGGCGCAAGGCGCGCGGCGTTCGCGCGTCCGGCATCGGGACAATCGGAACGCATTCGCAGCGAAGCCCGGGGCATCATCGATGAGGTACGCAGGGACGGTGCCGCCGCACTGTTAGCCCTGACAGCCCGTTTCGACCATGTGCGGTTGTCGCAGCTGCAGGTCTCGGACCCGGAGCTCGCCGCCGCACGCAAGTCCCTGCCAGCGGAGGCGTTAACGGCGCTAGAACGCGCGATTGACAACGTACGGCGTTTTCACGTTGCGACGGTCACTGCGCCCGTCACCATCGATGTCGAGCCTGGTGTGCGCTGCGAGCGCCTGATACGGCCGCTGCAGGCGGTCGGCCTCTATGTACCGGCGGGTTCCGCGCCCCTGCCCTCGACCGCCATCATGCTGGCCGTGCCCGCGGCGTTGGCCGCCTGTCCGGTGCGGGTCGTCTGCACGCCACCGCGGGCCGACGGCACTGCGGACCCTGCGGTTCTGGTTGCGGCCTCGTTAGCCGGCGCCACCGCGATCTTCAAGCTGGGCGGCGCGCAGGCTATTGCTGCCATGGCCTACGGTATCGCACCACTGCCGAAGGTCTGCAAGGTGTTTGGCCCCGGCAATGCGTGGGTCACCGCAGCGAAACAGCTGGTTGCCGAAGATGCCAACGGCGCCGCCCTGGACATGCCTGCCGGCCCGTCCGAAGTCATGGTGATCGCCGATGACAGCGCGTGTCCGCAATGGATAGCGGCGGATTTGTTAGCGCAGGCAGAACACGATCCGCTCTCCCAGGCCATACTGCTGACCGATAACAAACGGATCGCGCAGGCAACCGCCGCTGCGATCCAGGCGCAGATCGCGCAGCTATCCCGCCAGTTGGTCTTGCGTGCGTCGGTCGCGGCGCTGCGCATCGTCTGCGTCCAGGACCTGGCTACCGCGTTCGCAATTGCCGAGGACTATGCGCCAGAGCACTTGATTATCGAAACACGCGAACCGCGGCATTGGCTGGCGCGCGTCAACACGGCGGGTTCGGTGTTCCTCGGGCATTACACGCCTGAGTCGATTGGCGACTATTGTTCCGGGACCAATCACGTATTGCCGACCTACGGTCACGCGCGCGCCTACAGCGGACTGGGTCTGAGCGATTTTCAACGCCGCATGACCGTGCAGGAACTGAGTGGCGATGGTTTGCGTTCACTCGGCCCCACCGCGGTCACACTGGCACGGCTTGAGGGTCTGGATGCGCATGCCAATGCCGTCAACATCCGCCTGGCCGCCGGCGGCGCAGTGGCGATACGTTGATGTCAGACGTTGCAGCCGTGTTAGCTTTGGCCCGGGCGGACATCCGCAAGCTCAGCCCCTATGCACACGCCAGTTGGGCGCCGGAATTGACGCGGCTGCATGCCAACGAGCTGCCATGGCCTAACAATCCAGGCGGTGGTGCACCTCAGAATCGCTACCCGGAGCCGCAGCCCGCGGAGCTGCTGCATGCGCTTGCGCAGTATTATGCCGTCGCACCGGCGCAACTTGTGGCGACCCATGGCAGCGACGAAGCCATCGATCTCATCACGCGGGTATTCTGCCGCGCGGGCCAGGATGTGGTGGTTTGCACGCCGCCCACGTTCGGCATGTTCGCCGTCGCCGCCCACGTTCAGGGAGCCGCCGTCATCGAGGTGCCGTTGCGCGCCGACCAGGATTTCGCGCTCGATACCGCCGCGGTCAAGGCGGCGATCGACAGCAACGGCCATATCAGGATCGTCTGGTTGTGCTCACCTAACAATCCGAGTGGCGCACATCTGGCGGAAAACTCCATAACGGAGGTTATAGCAGCAGCACGCGGCCGGGCATTGGTCGTTATCGACGAAGCCTATGCCGAGTTCAGCAGCCGGCCCTCATTGACCCGCCTGCTCGTGCAGAACCCTCATCTGGCGATACTGCGCACACTGTCAAAGGCGCATGGCCTGGCAGGGGCACGCATCGGCGCAGTCATCGCGCACCCGAAGGTCATTGACCTGATCAGGAAAATTATTCTGCCCTACACACTATCAAGCGGCGGTATCGCGAGCGCACTGGCAGCGCTGTCCCCCGCAGCGCTTGCAGAAACCCGCCGGCGCGTGCGTGACTTGATTGCCGCGCGCGACCAACTGGCCATTGACCTCAAAGCGAATCCGGCGATAGAGCGTGCCTGGCCCAGTGATGCCAATTTTCTGTTGCTGCGCTGCCGGCCCGAGTCGCGCTTGTTCGAACGCTGGGTCGAGGCCGGTCTGTTAGTCCGGGATTTCCGCCGCGCGCCCGGGCTTGAAAACTGTCTGCGCGTCACCGTCGGTACTGCCGAGCAAAACCAGCACCTGCTGGCAGTGTTAGGATCCCGACCATGAAAGTTGCTTTTGTAGACCGTGATGGCACGCTGGTGGAAGAGCCGGCTGATGAGCAGGTTGATTTACTTGAAAAAATCCGCTTCATGCCCGATGTTTTTGCCAGCGTCAAACGTCTGCAGGCGGCGGGTTTTCGGCTGGTGATGGTTACCAACCAGGACGGACTCGGTACCGCCAGCCTGCCGCAGGAAAAATTCGACCTGGCGCATCAGTTCATTCTCGATGCCTTCAGCAGCCAGGGCATCGAGTTCGATGCAGTGTTTGTCTGTCCGCATTTCGTGCGGGATGCCTGTGATTGCCGCAAACCCAAAACCGGATTGGTTGCCAAATTTGTGCGCGACCTTGCGGTTGATCTCAAGGCCAGCTGCATGATCGGTGATCGCGACACGGATATTGTGTTTGCCGACAACCTCGGCGTGCGCGGTCTGCGGGTACGCCGGCACGGAAACGTCGAGGAGACATGGCCTGCACTGGCCGACAAGCTGCTGGCGCGCCGTGCGACAGTGCACCGCAAGACGCGCGAAACGGACATCACCGTCGACGTGAATCTGGATGCGACCGCACCCATTGCAGTGCATACCGGCATCGGTTTTTTTGATCACATGCTCGAGCAACTTGCCAAGCATGGCGGCTTTGCGCTTGGCCTGCGTTGCACGGGCGATCTGGATATTGACGAACACCATACAGTTGAGGACTGTGCGTTAGCCCTGGGCGAGGCGTTGCGTCGGGCGCTGGGCGACAAGTCGGGCATCGCGCGTTATGGCTTCGTGCTGCCGATGGACGAGGCGCGTGTGCAGGTTGCGCTCGACCTTTCCGGGCGTGCGTTCGCGGTATTTGACGGGCGTTTTTCGCGTGAGTCGGTTGGCGGCCTGCCGACCGAACTGATTCCCCATTTTTTCCGCTCGCTGGCGGAATCGCTGGCAGCGGCACTGCACATCACCGTGGTCGGCGACAACACGCACCACATGGTCGAGGCCTGCTTCAAGGGCACCGCGCGCGCTCTGCGCATGGCATTTGCCCGCGAAGGCGCGGAGCTGCCGAGTACCAAAGGTCTACTTTGAGCGCGGATGTTGTCATCGTCGATTTCGGTGGCGCAAACCTCGCATCGCTGCAGCATGCACTCGCCAGGCTGGGATCGAGCTCGGTTGTCAGCCAGCAGGCCGCCGACATTCTGTCGGCACGCCGTGTGCTGCTGCCGGGGGTCGGTTCTGCGGCTACGGCCATGACAAATCTGCAGCGGACCGGCCTGGATCGATTGCTCCCGTCATTGACTCAGCCCGTGTTAGGCATATGCCTTGGAATGCAGCTCATGTTCGAGAGCTCGGCCGAGGGCGACACCCCCGGACTCCGCATCCTACCCGGACGGGTCGCCAGGCTCGAGGCGTCGGTGCACCGGCCGGTACCGCATATGGGCTGGAATACGCTGGTAGCGTGCCAGCCCGATGCGTTGCGGGCTAACATTGCTGCACAGGACCGGGTGTATTTCGTGCACAGTTTTGCGGCGCCCGTTGGACCATGGACTACCGCGTCCTGCGAGTACGGGTCCGAGTTCTCCGCCGTCATCGCGCGTGGCAATTTTCGCGGCGTACAGTTCCATCCGGAACGATCCGGCGCGGTGGGCGCCCGCTTATTAGCTAATTTTCTGACACTGTGACGATGGAACTGATTCCATCGATCGATCTGCGCGGCGGTAAGTGTGTGCGCCTGCTGCAGGGCGATTTTGCGCGCGAGACTCAATATACGTTTGCGCCGCATGAATTGCTGCTGCGCTACCGAGCCATGGGCGCGCGCTGGTTGCATGTCGTGGATCTCGATGGCGCACGCGATGGCCACCTCGCCAATCGCGACACTTTGGTTGCGCTTGCTTCGCAGTCCGGCCTGCTGCTGCAAGTCGGCGGAGGTATTCGCCAGCGAGCGATCATTGACGACTTGCTGGCGCATGGCGTGGATCGCGTCATCGTCGGCAGCGCTGCGGTCGACGCCGCAGATGAAGTGCGGGCCTGGTTCAGGCATTTCGGCCCGGAGAAAGTCGGCCTCGCGTTCGATGTGAAACTCGATGCTGCCAATGTGCCGCTAGTGCAGACGCGCGGCTGGACCGAAGGTACGCAACTCGCGCTGTGGGATGCGGTCGAGAGTTTCCTTGCGGTTGGGCTGCGCCACGTGCTGTGTACCGATGTCGCGCGCGATGGTGCACTCACCGGTCCTAACATCGAACTTTATGCCGAAGCGCAGCGGCGTTTTCCGCAGATTGCCTGGCAGGCGTCGGGCGGTGTCCGTTCGGTGAGCGACCTCGCGGCCCTCGACCGTCTTGGCCTGGCCGCGGCGATCAGTGGCAAGGCCCTGATCGAGGAGCGCCTGGATCCGCGGGACCTGGCGGCCTGGTTGCCTGGCGCGATGCGGGTTGGACGTTAGCCGCACCGATGTTAGCCAGGCGCATCATCCCCTGCCTCGATGTTCGCGACGGGCAGGTTGTCAAGGGCGTGCGTTTCCGCGACCACCAGGTTGTCGGCGACATTCTCGAGCTTGCGGCACGCTACCGCGATGATGGCGCGGACGAGTTGGTGTTCTACGACATCACGGCGAGCCCCGAAGGCCGCAGCGTGGATCGTGCCTGGGTAGATCGGGTCGCAAGGGTACTGGACATTCCTTTTTGCGTGGCCGGCGGCATCAGTTCCGTGGCCGACGCAGAAGCGGTGCTGAATGCCGGCGCGGAAAAGGTATCCGTGAACTCGCCGGCGCTCGGCGATCCGGCGTTGATCGAACGCCTGGCGGCGCGATTTGGCTCGCAGTGCGTCGTCGTCGGCATCGACAGCCAGACCTCGCCCGAGGGCTGGCGGGTGTATCAGTTCACCGGCGATCCCGAGCGCAGCCGCGATAGCACGCGCGCGACGCTCGACTGGGTGCGCGAAGCCCAGGAGCGCGGTGCCGGTGAAATCGTCCTCAACTGCATGCGCAGCGACGGCGTCCGGCAAGGCTACGATCTGGAACAGCTCAGCGCGGTCCGGGACGTCTGTCATGTGCCGTTGGTTGCATCCGGCGGCGCGGGCGCGGCCGCGCATTTCACTGCTGTTTTCCGCGACGCGCATGTCGACGCGGCGCTCGCCGCCAGCGTGTTTCATTCAGGCGAAATCGCCATTCCGGACCTGAAGCGTAAACTTGCGGCCGATGGGATCGTGGTCCGGCTGTGAACATTTCCAAACGAGGTCCGTCATGTTAGTGAGCAGCACGCAACTCGATGGTCTGGACTTCACGAAATCCGCCGGTCTCATGCCCGCAGTGGTCCAGCACGCACGCACGGGGACGGTGTTGATGTTAGGTTACATGAACCGTGAATCGCTGCAGGCGAGCTTCGAGCGCCGCAAGGTGGTTTTCTACAGCCGCAGCCGCCGGGAACTGTGGGAAAAAGGCGCGACCAGCGGCCACGTGCTGGAGCTGATCGACATCCGCACCGACTGCGACCGCGACGCGCTGTTGGTACGTGCGATACCGCAGGGCCCTGCCTGCCACCTGGGCACTCGCAGCTGCTTTGGCGACGATACCGACGCGCCAGGCGCCTTTCTAGCTGAACTCGACGGCATCGTAGCCGGCCGGCGCGGTGCGCCGGTCGCGACCAGCTACACCGCGCGGCTGCTGGCGGACACGCCGCTGCGGCGCGCGCAAAAGGTCGGCGAGGAAGGCCTCGAGACAGCGCTGGCCGGCGCCTGTCAGGATGACGCCAGCCTGTTAGCAGAGTCGGCGGACCTGGTGTTTCACCTGCTGGTCCTGCTGCGTGGCCGCAATCTCGACCTTGGGAAACTGACCGCGGAATTGGAGCGCCGGCATCGCAATGCAGCGGGCGCCACCACGGAAAAATCCTAGATCAGTATTTCCCCGGCCGGTTCCCGCAGGTTGTAATTCGACGCCATCACGCGGCCATAGGCGCCTGCGGTCGCGATCAAGAGAACGTCACCGGCTTCGGTCTCCGGCAGGTCGCGGTCGTGACCTAACACGTCGGCCGACTCGCAGATCGGACCCACCACCTGTACGGTTTGCGTGGCCGGAGTGTCCAGGCGGCTCAGGTTGACGATGTCGTGATGCGCACCGTACAAGGCCGGCCGCAGCAGCGAATTCATGCCGGTCGCCAAACCGACAAACACTGTCGTGCCCTTGCGCTTGATTTGAGTGACTTTGGCCAGCAGAACGCCCGCTTCGGCAACCAGGAATCGTCCGGGCTCCAGCCAGAACTCCAGTTTTGGGTGCTGCGACCTTACCTCCGCAAGCGCCGCAGCCAGTTTTGCCAGGTCGAGCGCGGCGTGCGATTCGCGATCCGGCACGCCCAGGCCACCGCCGATATTGATGAAGCGCGCGTGCGGATGATGCGCGGCCAACGATGCTAACAACCTGGCGGTTGCAACCCAGCTCGCGATATCGAACACGCCGCTGCCGACATGCGCATGCAGGCCGATGATCCTGGCGGGTGCAACCGCCAGCAGATCCGGCAGCTGATCAAGCTCCGCGACCGGGATGCCGAACTTGGATGCCGACCCGGCGGTACGCACGTGCGGATGATGTCCCCGGCCTACACCGGGGTCGACACGCAGCAGGATATCCTGACCCGCGAATATCTCGGGCCAGTGACGCACAACGTCAAGGTTGTCGACCGTAACCCATACTCCGCGTGCGAAGGCGTCACGGTACTCCTCGCGCGCCGCAAAATTCGGCGTGAACAGGACGCGGTCAGCGGCCAATTTGGGCACGGCCTTGAATACGGCTGCGAGTTCGCCCGGCGAAACGCATTCGATCCCGAGCCCCGCCGCGGCAATCTCCCGCAGCACATCCTGATTTGAATTGGCCTTCATTGCATAGAAGGCGCGGTCGAGACCGAGCGAGCGCACTTGTGCGGCGCGCTCGCGGATTGTCTGGCGCTGATAGACAAACGCGGCGTTCCGCGTTTCCATCAGATCCAGCAGCTGCGGGCGCGCGGCTACCCACCACGAAGGAACCTTGGTCGGCGCCGCGGCCTGCTTGTGACCAAAGAGCTCGCCCCAGCTCGGGCCCAGCGACGCGTCCTCGGGCACCGAGGAGACCAACAACTCATGCAGCTGCTCGACCAACCGATCGCCCTGCTCCTCATCGACCAGGAAGGTAATGTTAAGGTCGTTAGCTGCCTGGCTCACCATGTAGATGCGCTGCTCGGCGAACAACTGCAGCGCATCGCCCAGGCGATACAGGATGCCCCGAATGTTGTGCCCTACGAGGCTCACTGACGCACAGGGGCCAATCAGTTGCACGCGACACAGGCTGTGCAGTTCGGCCACGAGACCATCGAGAGTGTCACGGTCCAGCGCGTTAGCTTGCGGATCGAGCGACACTGTCACGCTGGTCTCCGAGGTCGACACCTGATCCACGGACAGGCCCTGGCGCTTGAAGACCGCGAAGGCATCGGCGAGAAAGCCGACCTGATGCCACATTCCCGGGCTTTCCATCGAAACCAGCGTCATGCCTTTCTTGACGCAAACCGCCTTGACCTGCCCGGCGCTGCCTGCGAACGTGCCGCCGATCTCCGTGCCCGCGATGTCCGGGGACTGGGTCGAAAACACATGCAGCGGAATGTCGTACTGCCGCGCTGGCAGGATGCAGCGCGGGTGCAACACCTTGGCACCCGCGGTTGCGATTTCCTGCGCCTCGTCATAGTGCAGGGATTTCAGCAGGCGCGCGCCGGGCGTGGTGCGCGGATTGGCGCTGAAAAGACCCGGCACGTCGGTCCAGATTTCCAGCCGCCGGGCGCGAATCTTTGCCGCGAGGTAGGCGGCCGAGGTGTCGGAACCGCCGCGGCCTAACAAAACGGTGTGCCCGCCGGAGTCGCGGGCAATGAATCCCTGGGTAATGGCGAACTGGGCGCCGGCGTTCAGACGCGCGATCAGCGCGCTGTCGGGTGTGAAGTCGCAGGTCGCTGCAAGCACACTCGACTTCTCATTGGCGCCGTCGCGTTCCTCCGCAGCCAACATGTCGCGCACGTCATACCAGGCGACTTCCAAGCCCTGCGCCGCGAGGAAGCGCGCGCCGAGATCGGTTGCCATGAGTTCGCCGGTAGCCATGCCGCGCGCGCGGGTCGTGTCGCTGACCTCGCGAACCAGCGCGACACTGGTGGCGATCTCGCGTAATTGCCGCAGGTGCTGCTCGACCGCTGCGCCCAGCGTGATGCCAAGGTCGTCGGCCAGCTGCTGATGGCGCGCCACGATGGCTTGCAGCGCGGCTTCGTACTCGCCTTGTTGCGCTGCTAACAGAAGTTTTTCCAGCCGGTCGGTAATGCCAGAGATCGCGGAGTGCACGATCAGTACGCGCTGGCCGTTAGCGCGGCGCGCGCGCGCAATCTTTGCGATGTTGTCCCAATTGCTGCGCGTGGAAACGCTGGTGCCGCCGAATTTGAGCACCATCCAACCGGGAGCGGTCATAAGAGCCTCCGGCTTAGAGTTCGTCGTCGTAAACGTCGCGCAAATCTTTTTCGAGTTTGCGTTCGGCGAGCACTTCTTCGAGCTTGCTCCACGCCGCCTTGCCACGTTTGACCGCTTGTGCGGCCGGCCGCGCACGTTTGTCCATGCGATCGAGAAACTTGTCGTAGTCGCTCGGTTCCTCGGCGGCTTCGTTCAGGAATTCGTCTTCGATGTCAAAGCTTTCGGAATCACGCTGGGACATGGTAGTGACTTATAAATCCTTAAAAATCAGTAAGTTACGCCTCGCCACAGTAGTGACGAGGCGTGAACTATAACGAAATATCGCCGCGCTGCAACCTGCATTCACCCTTATCGGAAACGAACGCTGTCCTGGACCACTACAGGGGCGCCGCGCTCCAGCCCCAAAGCGTCCGCCGCGTTACCCTGGGAACGCGCTATTTCGAGGACATCGAACGAGTTGATTAGGGCGAGGTCTTCGCCGGGGGCCACATCGCCATAGGTCCTGCGAACCGCGAGTTTTTTGCCCGCAATCGGCACGTGTGGGTCGGTCATCCTGCGCAGCAGATCACCAGGAATATTGGTAATCAGGTTGCCAAAGTGATCAATCGTGACGACAACTCCGCTGATCTTGTTGCCATCTAACACGGGTTCCTCAATCCAACCGGGCACCCAATTGGACGTTCTGACCCCCAGTTGCGACAGCTGCAGTGTCCCACTGGCCAGTGCCGCCGCCGCCGGCGCAAAAAGGTCTCGACCATGAAATGTCGCGCTGATCCGATGAGCAAACAATGTCGGCTGTCGCTCGGTCTGCAACTCCCAGACGGCGCTCGGGCTGAACTTTTCCAGCACCGGCCCCAGCAAACCATTGTCGGGCGCCAGGAAAATTTGCTCGAGCGCCTCCACCATGAGGATGCGGCGCGACGTGCCAACGCCAGGGTCTACTACCGCGACGTGCACGGTGCCCGGAGGAAAATAAAGCGCGGCTTTACTGAGCCAGAAGCCTGCTTCAGCCGGCCAGTGAGGCAAGACGCCGTGGGTCAAGTCCACGATCCTGGCTGCTGGCAACCTGGCCAGCAGCACGCCTTTCATCACGCCTACAAACGGATCCTGCAGACCAAAGTCGGTCGTTAGCGTGATCAGGCCATTCGACTGCGTCGCCGCATGTGTGTTCGCTGTCAAGCCTGCATCCTTAAGTTTGCCCGCCATGCCAAAATGGCGGCTCGCACAATAACCCGTCGGAGCGACATGGCCCAAATTTCTCAACACGCCGCTACCAACACCCGCGGCGCACCGCAACTGGGCTTTGTTCTGCTGTTGCTGTGTTTCCTTCTGAGTGGCGTCGCGGCGCTGATCTACCAGACGGCATGGATGCGCGAATTTGGGCTGCTTTTTGGCACCTCGGAACTGGCGGTCGCGACCGTGCTTGCAGCCTACATGGGCGGACTTGCGCTTGGAGCGCGGCTCATCGAGCCACTGCTGCCACGCATCCGACGTTACGTGCGCACTTATGCACTGCTCGAAATCGGTATTGCCGCCAGCGCCATCCTGCTGGTGCCGGCGTTGTTAGCTGCGAGCGGCTGGCTGCTGGTTCAATGGTTCGGCGGTCAACCGCAACCGCCGTCGAGCGAGCAGCTGCAATTGTCCGTCTATTACCTGGGCGCGGCATTTTTGGCGCTGCTGGTCCCGACGACCCTGATGGGTGCAACGTTGCCGGTACTCGCGCGCCAGGCCGTGCTTACCGACGCCCAGATCGGCTCACGCATCGGCTTGTTATACGCGGTCAACACGGCCGGCGCGGTCGCAGGCGCTTTGCTGACTGCCTATTTCCTGCTGCCGGAACTGGGGTTGGAACGCGCAACCTGGGCGGCAGCGGCCGTCAATGCACTGGTTTTTCTGCTCGCAGCCTCATTGGTTCAGCGCGACAGCGAATCGGTGCCCGCGGTCGTTGCGGACCAGCCACAGCAGAGCCCGCCTTTTGTTAGCACCTGGACCAGGGCCAGTGCCAACTGGATTTTGCCACTGATGCTGCTGTCCGGCGCCGTGTCGTTTTTTTACGAAGTGCTGTGGACCCGGCTGCTATCGCACCTGATCGGCGGCAGCATCCACGCTTTTGCCGTCATGGTCGCAAGCTTTCTCGCTGGCATAGCACTCGGCGGCGGATTGGGCGCGTGGCTGGCGCGCAGCCGGGGCAGAGCGGTGCGCGCATTCATTGCTGCACAATTGGCAATCGCAGTTGCTGCTGCCGCCGCGTACGGAATGTTACTCAATCTAGCGCCGTACACCGGTGGCCTGACTAACAACAGCTGGACAGGTTTCCTGCTGCTGTTGCCGATGACCATTGCCATAGGCACGACGTTGCCGCTGGCGGTGCGCATTCTTGCGCCATCGCCCGCCGCTGCAGCCGCCGCCAGCGCCCGTGTTTATGCGTGGAATACCGTCGGCGCAATTGCGGGCGCAATCGCCGGCGGCTTCTGGCTGATCCCGCTGCTGCGCTACGAAGGCAGCGTGCGCCTGGGCGTGGCCGTCAGCCTGGCGTCAGGCTTGGCGGCGCTGTGGCTGCTGATGCGGCCGAGACTGATCACGGCGGCCGCCCTGTCGGTCGTTGCCGTTGTGGCGGCGGTGCTATTTCAACCGCAGCGTCCGCAAGCTCTGCTGCTGACATCGCCGCTCAACATTGCCAACAACGGTCGCGTGCTCTACTACGAGATCGGGCGTAGTGCGAGCGTGGTCGTGCTAGCACAGGACGGCGGGCTGGTACTGCGCACCAATGGCCTTCCCGAAGCCATGATGGACACGCCTGGCCAGGCGCCACGTTTCAGCGGTGAATTCTGGCTCGCGCCGCTCGCCTCCGTCATGCGGCCCGAGGCGCGCGACATGCTGGTTATCGGGTACGGCGGCGGGGTCGTGGTCGAGGGCATCGCCCCTAACATCCGCAATGTCGATGTCATCGAGCTCGAGCCCAAGGTCATCGATGCCAATCGCGCCACTGAGCGGCTGCGGCGCCGCAGTCCGCTCAGTGACCCGCGCCTGCGCCTGATCGTCAACGATGCGCGCGGTGCACTGCAGCTCAGCGCGCGCAAGTACGACGTTATCGTCTCGCAGCCCTCACACCCGTGGACCGCTGGCGCATCACATCTCTACACGCTGGAATTTATGTCGCTGGCGCGCGAGCATCTCAATGAAGATGGAGTCTTCATCCAGTGGATGAATGTGGCGTTCGTCAATGAATCGCTGCTGCGTTCACTGACCAACACGTTGCAGACCGCTTTCGGCAAGGTGCGCATCTACCGTCCCGACCCATTCACGCTGGTGTTCGTCGCTTCAGCCGGTTCGCTGGCGCCGGAGCAACGCTTGCTGGAAACCGGCGTACCGCTTTCATTGGCGCCTGCGCACTACGCGCGCTATGGCATCGGCAGCACGGAAGACCTGGTCTTTGCGCTCGCGGCCGATGAAGAAGGTTCAGCGCGGCTCGCGCAGGGCGCGGCGCTGATAACCGATGATCGCAATCGCATTGCAACCTCGACCGTGTTCAATTTCGGTTCCGGGCTGAGTGCCGACCAGGCCGGTCGATTGTTAGCAGCCTACGACCCGTTGCAGAATCCGGACAGCTGGGTCTACAAGCAGCTTGGCGGTCGATTGGCCTTTGAGTACATCATCCGCCGCAACAGCAATTATCTGCCGCTGGATCGCAGCCTGCGCGATCGCGCGCAGCATATTATCGACGCGCTCGGCCCCAGTCCCGGCGCGCGTCTCGGCGCCTGGTACCTGCGCAGCGCGCAGGGCGACGCCGCCGGCGCACAGCGGATGGCCCAGGAAAACGCCGAACTTGCGCCGGGTCACGCAGCCACCCTGTACATCGCAATACAACCCGAAGTTTCCGCACTGCGTGGCGCCCCGCCAACGCCGGCGCTGGCCGCAGCGATAGCCAGACTGCCGGATTCGGCGCGCGCCACTTTGTTAGGAGCTGGCCTGGCGGCGCGGTCAGATTACCAGAGCCTGGCCGCGCTCGATCCGGTGTTAGCGAGCGCCGCATGGACCGACACCTGGCGCCTCGACGCAACCATGCTGCGTGCCGACTGGCGTGCGCGAGTCGCAAATTCCGGCCGCGCGAAAGGGTTCGCAGACCAGGCGCTCGAAATGCTCGACCGGGACGCGATGTTCACGCCCAGCCCAGTCACATTTGGGCTGCGCCTGACGGCCGCGGTCACGGCCGATCGTCCGGCAGTGGCGCTGGAAGCGGTGGATAGCCTTGTCAGCTGGGACCTCGGCTTGCTGCAACGTCCGCTATCGGCGCAGATGCGGCAGCGGATTCGTGAGCGACTGTCGCAGTTGCAACCGGTCCTGGAACAGCAAGCCAGTGACCAACGCCTGGACCCTGCACGAGTGGCGGAAGTCCGTGCGAGACTACGCCAGGCGCTCGCAAGGGCTGGTGCTGCAAATTGAGGGGGCGGACGTGGGTGTTTTGACCAAAAAACCGGTGCTGGGATTGATCGGGCTGCTGGTGGGTTTCCAGACGCAGCCGCTGGGTCATACGGCGTTCAAAATCATTCAGCTGACCGCAGGCAGCTACTACGCCTGGGTGGCATTCTTCATCGGCGTGCTGGGCTTGAGCCTGATTTGGATCGGTCTCAAGAAAGCGGAACTTCCAGCGACCATTTATGGTCTGTTAGGTGGATGGCTCACCTGGATCGGCTGGTTCGAGTATGCCTTTGGCTTTTTCGGCGAACTCTATAGAGTCCCCAATTATCCGGTCGAACCGGGTTATCCGGGCGGTTATGAGGCTGCGCCGCAGGCCAGCATGCAGCAAGCGACGGTCACCATCATGCTGGGTCTTTTCATCATTTATGGCATCTTCAATCTGCAGACCAAGTGCAACCTGATGCGCTGGATCCATCGCAATTTTCATTTCTCACCGGGCATGCCAACGCCGGACAACAAGCGCAGCTTCGCGCGCATTACCGCCATGGAAATGTTGTTCGTCACCTCGTTCTGTTACCAGTTCTGGCTGTGGGCCATATATCTTGGCACCAAGAAGCCGAGTTCGCAGTACTTGGTCTACCTGTACGTGGCATGGACGGCCTGGGCGCTGTACCTGGTCTACAAGTGCACCGAGCAGATTCGCGTGGCGCCATCGATTCGCTATGGCATCGGCGCAGGAATCGTTTTGTGGGGCTCGGCGGAAATGCCCGCGCATTTCGGCGCCTACAAGGAATACTGGCTGCATCCGCTGGAGTACCCGATATTCAATCTGATAAGCGTGGCGTTATTCGTCGCTGGCCTGCTGATTCTCGGGATGAGTCCCGGTATTCCAGCACGCGGTGACACGAAGGCGGTAGCCTAGACCATGAAGACGCAATTTCAGGCGATTCTGTTAGGTCTGGCGTCGGTCCTGAGCGGCTGTGGCGGCGGCGGCTCTGCACCCGCCGTTGCTGGCGACCCCTGCAGCGAAACCGCGAAAAAGCAGTTCGTCCTGAACACCGCGCGCGACCGTTATCTGTTCCTGGATTTATTGCCTGCGAGTGTCGATATCAGCCAGTATTCCAGCGCGAGCGTCCTGATGGATGCGCTGGCCGCGACGGCGCGCGCACAGAACAAGGACCGTTTTTTCAGCTACATCACCAGCATCACGGCGGAACAACAGTTGCTGGCGGCCGGCACATCGGTCGGCTTCGGCGTGTCACTGAGCCAGCGCGCCGCGGCAACCCGTTTGTTTATCGCGCAGGTATTTGAGGCGTCAGCGGCTGCGGATGCCGGTTTCCTGCGCGGCGACGAAATTCTCGCCATCGGTATCTCCGACACGACACTGGAAAACGTCAGCGCCATATTGGCCCGCACCAATGGCCTTACCGATGCGCTGGGTCCCAGCACGGCCGGCATCGCAAGAACGTTTCGCGTGCTGACCCGCGCTGGCGCAACGGTGCTGCGTACAGTTACAAAACGGGAATTTTCCATCAATCCAGTGCCTTCGACGCTGGTGCGCGTGATTCCGCGCGCCGGTAATTCGCCGGTGGGATACCTGTTTTTCCGCAGCTTCATCTCGCCCGCGGATGACGCGCTGCGCAACGCCTTCCTCAGCTTTCGCAATCAGGGTGTAACCGATGTCATCATCGATCTGCGTTACAACGGTGGCGGACTGGTCGCCACGGCCGAGATCCTGATGAACCTGCTGGCCGGTAGCAATGCCAACCAGGTCATGTATCGCACGCGGCTGAATCGCAACTACACCGCCAGCCAGCAAACTGTCAGGTTTGCGACGCCCGCGCTGGCCCAGTCAATCGCGCCGACCAGGATCGCCTTCCTGACGACGGATGGCAGCGCCTCGGCCAGCGAGCTAACAATCAACACGCTGGCGCCATATGTACAGGTGGCGATCGTGGGGGCCAGGACCTTCGGCAAGCCCGTGGGCCAGACCGCGCACGACATTTCCAGCTGCGACTTCCGGCTACGACTGATCAGCTTCGGTGATGAGAATCGTGATGGCTATGGAGACTATTTTTCGGGACTGCCCCCCGGCGACGCCAATTACACCGACGACTTCTGTCCGATTGTCGATGACTTGTCCAAGCCTTTGGGCGACGCCAATGAGAATCTGTACGCGGAAGCACTCGGCTGGATCAACCAGAACCGCTGCGGCACCGCTATCCTGTCTGCGCCCCAGCAGAAGGCCGGTGCCAGCGTGCTGGCGGACAATGGCACAGCGCCCGTGCCCCTGCGCCCGGAGCCGCTCCAAGTCTACATGCCGGGTTCTTTTTGATATAAATCATCAAGTTAAGTTTACTACTTCGAGTAATTTGCACCCCGGCGCCAGCGTATGACATGGCGTCGGCGCTTCACCTGCTGATTCAAGGCCTCGGATTCCGTGGCCGAGAGATCGAGGTGATCGCCAGTAAGCTGAGCCTCGCGCCGCTGCTCGGTGCCGATCAATACCGGGTTTAGTGAGCAGGTCACTTCGTGGACGATGACCCGCCCTTCCAAGCGCCATTGGCCGCTGTACGCGAGGTATTCGTCAAGAGCCCTGGCCTTGGATTCAACGCTGGCAGCCGCTGCGCTGGCCGCGTTGAACGGCGAGCGCCGCCGTGTAGACATCGTCGCGGCCATCCAGCCCGAACGATCGTACAGAAGCACACCGACGGGATCGGCCCCAAACGGCTCGTTAGCCGGGCGGCCGTTGTCGTATTCAATGCGCCAGGAGACCAGGCTCCACGCACCGTAAAGTTTTTCGGCCAACGGCGCTTCCATGCGAATATCTTGCCATGAGTAGCAACATGACAGTCAATTTTGACCTCAAGGATCGCATTGCCATCGTGACCGGCGCCTCGAGCGGCATCGGTGCATCGCTGGGCAAAGGTCTCGCGGCTGCGGGTGCCCACGTGGTATTGGCGGCGCGCAGACTGGAACGACTGCAGCAACTGGCGCGTGAAATCGAAGCAGCCGGTGGTCGCGCCTTGCCGCTGGCGCTCGACCTCGGCCGTCCCGAGGCGATCGCGCCGTTTCTCGAGGCGATTCACGCGCACTTTGGCGGCCCGGCTAACATACTGATCAATAATGCCGGCGTCGCCGAACCGATGCGCTTTCTGAAGACGCCCCGCGACAGTCTCAATCGGACCTTGCAAACCAATTTTGTCGCGCCCTGGGAGTTGACCCGCGAATTTGCGGTGCGGCTGGTGGCCGCCAAGAAAGGCGGCGCGGTACTCAATATCGGTTCGGTACTGGGTCTGGGCGCCGCCAACGGCTATGCCGCCTATTCAGCTTCCAAGGCGGCGCTCCACCAGTTAACGAAGAGCCTGGCCCTGGAGCTTGTGCCGTTCGGTATCCGCGTCAATGCAATCGCCCCTGGCTGGTTTGTGACCGAGATGAACCAGGATTATTTTGCCAGCGAGGCCGGGCGCGCCTACCGCGCCAAAATGCCGCCCGGACGGCTCGGTGAGTTGCCGGAGCTGTTAGGACCGGCGTTGCTGCTGGTCAGTGGCGCGGGCTCTTATATAAATGGCGTGGTGCTGCCGGTGGACGGCGGGCACGCGGTCGCGTTGACCTGACGCGACTTGCCGGCGTCACCAGCGCCAGATCCCGGGCGCGCTCGGCATGTTGTAGTTGTTCTGCAGTTGCCCGCTCGGGTCGCTGTCCACTTCCAGACCGATGAGCGTTGGAATGCCGCGCGCCTGCGCCAGGGCCAGCTTGGCCGCGTCCCAGTAGATGGCTGCGGGCGCCAAGCCCAGGAGTGTATTGAGACGCGGCTCAAGATCCGACACATCCGGCATGGTCGTACCACCTTGCGCGTCGACCGGCGGGTGCACCTCGAGCCAGATCTCGCCGCGGTGAAACAGGACCTTGAGCGGCTCGTTGGTCAACGTCACGGGCGTTCCAACGGGTACCAGCGCAAACAATTTTTCCACGTCCTCGGGGTACATGCGGATGCAGCCGTGAGTGACCGCCATGCCAACCGCTGCCGGGTTGTTAGTGCCATGAATCAGATATGAGCCGCCGGGGATGCCCAGGCGAAGAGCGAAAGCGCCCAGCGGGTTGTCGGGCCCTGCCGGCACCTGTTTCGGCAGGGGATCGCCACGTGCTGCGTGTTCCGCGCGCACGCTGGCCGGCGGACTCCACACGGGGTTGGCGCGCTTCTCGACGATTCGCGTCATACCTAAAGGTGTGCGCCAGTCCATCTTGCCGATACTGACTGGAAACGTGAGCACGCGACGCGAGCTGCCGTCAGCCTCAGGAACGAAATAGTACAGGCGATGTTCGGCCAGATTGATCACGATGCCCTTGCGCAAGCCGGCGGGCAATATGCGCTGCAGGGGCAGCAACACGTCGGTGCCCTCGCCCGGCAACCAGGGATCCACTTTGGGATTTACGCGCGTGATTTCCTCGTAGCCGAGACTGTACTGGCGGGCGAGCTCGATCAAGGTGTCGCTGCGCTGTGTCTTTACTGACTTGAGTTCGCCAAACAGCGTCTCTCCACTGGCATCCAGCTGCAACTCGGTCGCAGGAGTCACAGCAGCAGCGAGCAACGCGACAAAGCCGCACAGGCAGGCTGACAATCGGGTGGGCATGCGGCGGATCTTACCACAGGCCTGCATGCTAACAACGCGGTGCGGGATATCGCGCGGGATCAGCCAGTCAATGCAGCCTGCAGAATCCCCATCTCTTTCTTCGACTCCGCAAGCAGCAGATCCAGCGCCGGGCGCTCAAGCTGCATGCGTTCAGCCGCCTTGACGTTCTGCAGATTTAATTCCAGTGCGTCGGGGTACTCATGCAGGCTCGCCAACAGCACACCCACTGCAAGAATATCCGTCAGGTCGGTCGCGCCTTCATGCACTCGGGCGAGGTCTTCGTAGTCACGGACCGCCTCCAGGACTGCACCATCCAGACCCCAGTTGCCGAGCAGGGCATCGGTAATCGCCGGGCCCCATTCGCGTTCAATACCGACGAATGCCGCTGCGTTCGTAAACAGCTTCGGGTGCTTGATAGACCGGGAAATGATGTACAACCTGCCGACACCATGCAACAGGCCTGTTAGCAGAGCAGTGTCCGGATTCACCTTGGAGAAACGCCTGGCAACGATGTGGCAGAACGCTGCTACCTTGTTGCTGCGCTGCCAGTGCGCCTGGAGCAAATCACGCACCGGCGCCAATTGTTCGGCCTTGCGCATTTGCGCCATGGCAAACACCAGGGACGCGCTGCGCACCAGGTTAAAGCCGATCCTCGCAATCGCCGATTTGACATCCAGGATCTTCTTGCCGGTGTGGTTGAGTGCCGCAGAATTTGCCATTTGCATGATACGAGCCGCGAGCGCCGGTTCCGAGCTAACAAGACGCTGGACCTTCTCGATGCTGACTTCTTCGTCCGTCAATGCCTGCCGCACCTTGATGGCCGCTTCTGGGAAGCTTGGCAGCTCAATCTGGCCTTTGGAAAGCTCGTCGGCCAGCATTTGCACGAACGCAAACGCTTCCTTGTCAACTGCTGTTGCGGGCTCCTCCCTGATGACTGGTCGCGACATGTTCAACCGCCTAGCGCTTCGCGGAGCGCGTGAATTTCTGTAGCCGATTCGGCCTGGATTTTTTCCAAAGCCGCGCGATCGAGACCCAGTCTCTGATCGATAGCGAATTCCTGCAGGTTTGCATACAGGAGGTCGGGCTCGTCCTTGAACGACGCTAACAGGTGCCCTGCGGCCAGCACGTCGGTGAGCGATCCGGCACCGCGAATCTCGCGGCTCCGGTTCTCAAACTGGTGGACCGCCTCGACTATTTCGGGCGCGATGCTCCAGCTTTCGAGCAGTGCCTTGGCAACGTTTCCATGCCAATCGCGCACGATGTCGTTGTAAACAACCGGATCGCCGAACAAAGCGGGAAAGCTGCTGGCGCGGGTCAGGATATACAGCTTGCCGACACTGTGCAGCAACCCGGTCAGCATTGCGGTGTCCGGCGCGATGCGCGCGCAGCGCTTGGCCACAACGTAGCAAAGTGCGGCAACCGTGATACTGCACACCCAGATAACATTCAAATGTTTCTCAATGCTCTTGAATTGTTCCGCCTTGCGTAACTGGCTCATTGCGAAAGTGATTGAAGCGCTGCGCAGCATGTCAAAGCCAAGCCGGGCGACCGCGCTACGCAGGTCGCTGCCCTGTCGGCCGCTGGGGTTCAGTGCGGCCGAATTGGCCATGGACATGATTTTCGCCGCAAGTGCAGGTTCACCGCCGACCACCCGAACGACCCGCTCCGGCGAGACGCTGTCGTCAGCCAGCACGCGTTGCACACGCATGGCGATGGCGGGAAAGCTCGGCAGTTCGATCTTGGTGCCCGATAGTTCAGATGCGAGAGCCTTCACGAAGTCGAACGCTTCGGCGCTCGAACTGCGCTTCGCGGTTCCGGTCGGTTCAAAAAATTCAGCCGGCTGCATCCATTTGTCCTCGGGTATCCATGTCCGTTATCGGCCCAGGCCCGGGCATGCTTGATTCGACGGCCGATTTACTTATGCGACTTTGATCACGCTTGCTGTGCTGTTAGTGCGGCCATACAGGGCCAAAAGCAATTCCGCTTCGGCGGTACGCAGACCGCAATTGCGGACCAGGTCTTCCAGCCGGGCACCGGACCGTGCCAGGGAAATCGCAGCGCTCTCCGCGCGCAGCCGCGGCGCAACCAGACTGTGACGCGTGTCCGCTGCCAGCATGGCGGCCAGACGATCAATGCGCTCGGCGAGCATCTGCAAGGCCGAATACTGTGCGTGCTGCAGCCTCTCGAGCTGTTCCAGCGCAGTTTGCATATTATTCAGCTGTCGGTTGCGTCTGGTCATTTGCAATTTCCTGGTTGTTGCGTCGCCAATTTGACGCGCCTGGTTTGTGGAGCAGGATTCGTGCCAGAGGCAGGGTCAGGGAGTCCGCGCCAGCGGCTGCTGGTCCCTGGGTTTGGCTGCGCCTGCGGACGCCGAGGGGTCGGGTTGCGGCGAGCCGTTCAGTATCAGGATCATGACGCGGCGGTTGGTATTGCGACCTCCGGGGGTTTCGTTGGTCGCAGTCGGTCGGAACTCGGCCAGCCCCAACACTTCCAGGCGTATCGGGTTGACGCCGTTCGTCGCCAGTACCCGCACCACGCTCGCCGCGCGCGCAGCAGACAACTCCCAATTGCTGGGAAAGGTTGTACTTTTTATGGGCAGATTGTCGGTGTGCCCTTCGACCCGCACCGCGTTCGGGTAGTCGCGAAATACATCGGCAAGCCGCTTGATCACATCCACGGCGGTTGGCGACAGCGTCGCCGAGCCACTCGCGAACAGGATGTCGGCTTTGATCTCGACCTCGACCGCATATCGGGTACGACGCACGGTCACGAGGTCGTTAGCAACCAGATTGGCGACCGACGCTTGCACACTGTCGGCGATCTGGCCCAGCTGCGATGCGGTGCGCCGGTCGACGACGCCGCCGCGGATAGGTCCTGCTTCGTTAGCTCGCCGGTAGCCAGGCTGCCCAAGCTTGTTGACGAGATCGTCTTTTGCATTGAGGGGCACCGCCTCAAGCAGCTGTCGCGGCTGCCCCGCAAGCATTTCACTCTGCGTCAGCGACATCTCCAGGTCCGCACCCGGGCCGAGGTCACCGTCACCGACCTGCAGAGGTTCTACGCTGGAGGGAGTGCCACGAAAGGCCGCATTGAGAGAGTCCGAGAGAACCCGGTATTTGCCGGCATTTACGGAAGAAACGGCGTACATGACGACAAAGAATGCCAGCAGCAAAGTAATGAGGTCGCCATAGGGAATTGCCCAGGCTTGATGCAGAATCTCTTCTTCGCGGCGTTTCTTGCGGGCCATGTAGCGTCAATCTAGTGATTGATGAATCCCTGCAACTTCGATTCAATGGAGCGTGGATTTTCACCTTGCGCGATCGACAACATGCCTTCCACCGTCAGTTCGCGGTACTGGGTCTGCGAGGCGACCAGGGCCTTGAGTTTTGCCGCGGCCGGCAGAAAGAACAGGTTTGCAAGGCCAATTCCATACACGGTCGCGGTGAAAGCGGCGGCGATGCCGGCCCCCAGCTTGGTCGGATCCGACAGGTTCTGCATGACCGACATGAGCCCGAGCACGGCGCCGATGATGCCCAGGGTCGGCGAGTAAATGCCCATGCCCTCAAATACGCGCGCGCCCGCCTGGTCGGCATGCTCGCGCACCGATATTTCCACTTCGAGAATCTCGCGTATCTGATCCGGCTCTGAACCGTCCACGACCAGTTGCAGGCCCTTGCGGACGAACGGATCTTTTTCGGTATCGATCATTGGTTCGAGGCCTAACAGACCTTGCTTGCGGGCAATATTGCTCCACTCGACAAACTTGGCGATCAGGCCTGCCGGATCCTGGGCCGGCGGCATGAAGATCCATTTGAACATCGACATTCCGTGCCGGAAGACCGGCAATGGCGTGTGAATGAAGATCGCGGCCAGCGTGCCCACGATCACGATCATGAAGGCGGCGGTCGACACCAGGGCCTTGATGCCAGCGCCTTTCATGATCGACCCGACAACCAGGGCGGCGATCGCGAAAATGAATCCGATGACTGTCAGGAAATCCATGATTAGCTAACGCAGCTCATTCAGGCGGCGCTCCCTTGTTCGCGCCATGAACTCAACCGCGCCTTCAGACGCGCCAGCGCCTGACCGTGCAGCTGGCATACTCGGGACTCGGTTACCTTGAGGACCGCGCCTATCTCCTTCAGATTGAGGTCGTCGCCGTAATACAGTGACATGACCAGCTTTTCCCGCTCCGGGAGTTCGCCGATGGCCAGCGTCAGTTCGCTGCGAAATTTTTCGTCGACGATGTCCGCAAACGGGTCATTTCGCAGATCGTTGATTTCGCCCGCGGCGGTGTCATCCATGTTGGTCATTTGACAGGCCACGGTGTCCTGAACAATGCGGTGGTAATCGGCTATGTCGATTCCCATGCGCGCGGCGATCTCTGCGTCGCGCGCTTCGCGCCCCAGTTCCGACTCCAGTTCGCGGATTGCCTTGGCGACTTCGCGGGACTTGCGATGCACTGAGCGTGGCGCCCAATCGAGCTTGCGCAACGCGTCAATCATCGCGCCGCGAATTCGAATACCGGCATAGGTCTCGAAGCTGGCGCCCCGGCCAGCGGTAAAATTAGCAGCTGCTTCCAATAAACCTAACATACCGGCCTGTATCAGATCGTCTACCTCGACGGACGCGGGCAAGCGGCCGGCCAAATGGTAGGCAATACGCTTGACGAGTTCAGCATGGCGCATGACCAGCGCATCCGTGTCGCGCCGGCTCATACCGGTTGCGGCATAGGCACCTAACGGGTTCATCTCACCACCTCCAGCCGGGGAGCCGCCCGCCGCACCAACCGTTCCGCGAAGAATTCGATCTGCCCGCGCGGACCCGAGGGTACCGGCCAGTTATCGGCCTTCTCGGCCAGGGACTTGAGCGCGCGCGACGCCCGGCAGGTCGGATAGGCGTTCAAAACCGGGCGCTGTTCACGGTTCGAGCGGCGCAAAATCGGGTCCTCGGGAATTTCGCCGGCGTATTCGAGCACTACGTCAAGAAAACGCCCGGCCACCGTGCTCATGGTATGGAACAGATGCTGTCCGTCGAGTTCAGGCCGGACACGGTTTGCCAGGATCCGGAACCGAACGACGCCGTGCTCGCGTGCCAGCACCTTGATCAGCGCGTACGCATCGGTGATGGACGCCGGGTCGTCGCAGACCACGACCACGACCTGCTGGCTTGCCTGTGCCAGTCGCAGCACACCGGGCGAAATACCCGCCGCAGTGTCGATGACCAGGGTGTCAACCTCGGCGGACAGCGAACTGAAAGCCTGTACCAGCCCCAGGTGACCGGCTTCATCCAGTGCCGCCATCTGGCTGATGCCCGAAGCGGCCGGGACAATCGAAAATCCGAACGGTGTTTCGGTGACTACCTCATCCAGCGTACGTGCGCCTGAGATGACATGTGCGAGCGTGTACTGCGGCGATATTCCTAACAGCACGTCGGCATTCGCCAGTCCAAGATCACCGTCCAAAAGCAGTGTGCGACGGCCCCGCTGCGCCAACGCCGCGGCCAGGTTGATGGCGATCGTAGTCTTGCCGATTCCGCCCTTGCCACCGGTGATGGCGATCGTTTGCACCGGCTGGCGTACGGCGCCAGGTGGTTTTCCACAGAGTTTCATGTCAGGCAGTCTCCACCTGCCGTGGCGCGCCGGCGTCCAGCGGGTCCGCACGGGTCGAGTCAACGGCCTCAGCGACCAGTGTCGCTGCGCGGGCCGGCGCCATGTCCTGCAGCCAACGTCGACCGCGGGTGACAAAGCAAAGTGGGATGTCGTGACGAATCAGCGCTGCCAGCAATTCGCCGGTTCGATCGGCGTCATCGAGCTTGGTAATGAGCGCGGCCTGCCACGGCGGGGCGCAGGTACTGGCCATGATGCGTGCGCTGACGTCTGCCCTGACGCTGGCAGCCGTCACCAGCACAAATTCCAGCGCGGGTTGCGTTGCCGCGGCGTCCTTCCAGACTGCGAGCTCGGTGCGCTCGGACGCGCCGCTCAGGCCGGCCGTATCGGTTATCACCAGGCGGCGGTCGGCCAGCGTCGTCATCAGCACGCCGAGTTCCCGAGTATCGGCGACTCCGTAGCCTGGAACGCCTAACATCCGAGCCTGCGCGGAGAACTGTTCGGTCGCCGCGAATCCGCGCGTGTCGGTCGTGATCAGCGCGACACCGTGATTGCCATGCCGTTGCACCCACTTGGCGGCAAGTCGCAGAGCAGCGCTGGTTTTGCCTGCGCCGCTGGTCCCTAACAGCACCGGCCGGCCGCCGAAGTCCAGCCAGCGCTCGCCCGTGGATCGCAGGCGATCGGCCAGGCGCAACATCAGCAGGCGCCGCGCGGCGCCATGCGTCATACCCTCCGGAAATTCCGCCAGCACGCCCTGCAGCAATGCCGTGTCAAAACCGGCAGCCGCGAATTCACGTTGCAACTCGGCGAGCAACGGCGAACGTCTTGAGTATTCGTTCCAGGCGAGTTGCGCCATTTGTGTCTCCAGCAGCCTGCGCAACACGCGTAATTCCTCGCTCAAGGCCGGGTCCGCGCCTTCACGGGCGACCGGCGGCGGCCGCTTGCTGACTGCCATGCTGGCTCGACCCGCCTGCTGCGTTGCGAGCGTCGCCGCCTCCATGTCGGTGGCGGCCGTTAGCATTACACCGTCGGCGGTGCGTTCCGTCGCGAGTATCACCGCATCTGGACCCAACTCCTGCCGGATGGCTCGCATACCCTGACGCATGTCAGCAACATTGAAAGTCTTGATTTTCATGATCTACCTACCGTCGCAACCAACCGGACTCGCCGGTTATCGGGAATTTCACTCCAGGCCAGCACATGCATCTGCGGCACAGCCGCACGGGCAAATCGCGCCAGCGTAGCGCGCAATACGGGCGGTACCAGCAGCACCACGGGTTCGCCCACTGTCTCCTGACTACGGGCTGCGTCTGTTAGGCGCTGCTGCAGTCGGTCCGCAAGACCTGGCTCGAGGCCCGGCGTCGCGCCGTTCGCGTTCACTGAATTGACCAGCAGCTGTTCGAGCTCCGAGTCCAGCGTGATGACGGGCAGTTCATCGGCAAATCCGGCAACGTCCTGCACAATCTGACGACCCAAGGCAATCCGCACCTGCGCGAGCAGTGTCTGTGGGTCGTTGCCGCGGGCGGCATTTTCGGCCAGCGCTTCGACGATGGCGCGCAGGTTGCGCACCGGAATGCGCTCTGCCAACAGCCCTTGCAGTACTTTGACGACCGTGCTCAGCGGCAACAGCTTCGGTACCAGATCCTCGACCAGCTTCGGCGCCGATTTGACCAGCGAGTTGAGCAGCTGTTGCGCCTCTTCATGACCCAGCAACTCATGAGCGTGTTGCTGCACCATGTAGCTGAGATGCGTCGCGATCACGGTACTGGCGTCGACCACGGAGTAGCCAAGCGACTGCGCGTGGTCCCGCAACCCGGGATCGATCCAGACGGCCTCCATGCCGAACGCCGGATCGCGGGTGGCGATTCCGTTCAGCGCGCCGAACACGCGGCCCGGATTGATAGCTAGTTCGCGCTCCGGGTACACCGTGCCGTTGCCGACTGGAACGCCGGACAATGAAATCCGGTAGCTGTTAGGCGAAAGATCAAGATTGTCGCGAATGTGCACCGCCTGAATCAGGAACCCAAGATCCTGGGTCAGTTTGCGCCGCACACCGCGTATGCGCGCTAACAAGTCACCTGACTGGTTCCTGTCGACCAGCGGTACCAGTCGATAGCCAACCTCCAGGCTGACCAGATCAACCGTTGCGACATCCTCCCAGCCGATGTCCTGGACTTCTACGGCCGGCGGTGGCGCTTCCTCGACTACGGGCGTGCGTGCGTTTTGCCGGTCGCGCTCCCGCAGCCAGCGTGCCACCAGCCCGCAGCCGACACCCATGCCCAGGAACACAAGATTCGGCATGCCCGGAATCAGGCCCAGGGCTAACAACAGGCCGGACGCCACACCCATCGCGCGCGACTGTCCGAACAGCTGCCGCGCCACCTCACGGCCGATGTCCTGCTCGCGCGACATGCGGGTGACGATGATGGCCACCGCGGTGGACAGCAGCAACGCTGGAATTTGCGCCACCAGTCCATCGCCGATGGACAGCAGCGCATAGCGTTGCGTAGCTTCGCCGAACGACAGCGAATGCGACATGGTCCCGATCAGGAGGCCACCGATCATGTTGATCAGCACGATCAGGATGCCAGCGATCGCATCGCCGCGGACAAACTTCGATGCGCCGTCCATCGAGCCGTAGAAATCCGCCTCCGACCTGACCTCGGCGCGGCGCGCGCGAGCTTCATCCTGCGTGATGAGGCCGGCGTTCATGTCGGCGTCGATGGCCATCTGCTTGCCGGGCATCGCATCGAGCGTGAATCGCGCGCTGACTTCGGATATACGGCCCGCACCTTTAGTGACCACGACGAAATTGATAATCGTCAGAATTGCGAATACCACGATACCTACGGCGTAGTTGCCGCCAATGACAAATTCGCCAAAAGACTCGATAACCTTGCCGGCAGCCGATGTCCCCGTGTGCCCGTACAACAGTACGACTCGCGTCGAGGCAACGTTCAGCGCCAGACGCAGCAATGTGGCCAGCAGCAGGATGGTTGGAAAAACCGCGAAATCCAGTGGTTTGCGAACCTGGAAGACGGCCATCACCACCAACAGACTCAAGGCGATGTTGAAGGTGAACAGCACATCCAGAATCACCGGCGGCAGCGGCAGTACGATCATCGCCAGCACGGACAACACACCTAACGGCACGCCCAGTCCGCTGCTGAGCAGCGCGCGCCAGTCGAAACCGGCCGTAGTTTCGGCGCGTGCGTTCACTGCCGCCCACCCCTGCGTGGTATCAGATCCTCAACTGCAGCGTCGATCACGGGCGGCTGCAACTTCACATCGCTGCGACTTGCCGGCGTCTGCAGCTGGAACACATAACTCAGAACCTGCGCCACGGCCGCATAAAGCGCCGCCGGGACTTCCGCGCCGAGTTCAACTCCGCGGTACAGGACGCGCGCCAGCGGCGGCGCCTCGACCAACGGAACCTTGTGTTCCGCGGCAACCTCACGGATACGACGTGCGATGTCGCCGGCGCCCTTTGCGACCACGACCGGTGCATCCATGCGCCGCTCATCATATTTGAGTGCGACGGCATAGTGTTGGGGGTTGGTAATAACAACACTGGCTTTCGGCACTTCCTGAATCATGCGACGCCGCGCGATTGCCTGCTGCACGCTGCGTACGCGACTCCTGACCTCGGGAGATCCTTCGGCGTCACGGTTTTCTTCGCGAATCTCGTTGCGTGTCATGCGCAGGTCGCGGTGGTATTGCCATAGCTGCAGCGGCACGTCGATCAGCGCTATCAGTACCAGGCCGCCAGCCAGCGCGAGTAAGGCTTCCGCGCATAGGAAGGCCGCATGGCCGATCGCGAGTTCAATGGGTTGCGAACCCAATGACGTCAGCTCGTCCGCGCGATTCCACAGGACCAGCACCGCGATCAGCGCGACCACAGAAAACTTGGCCAGTGACTTGCCGAGTTCGAACCAGCCACGCATGGAAAACATGCGATTGAATCCGTTGAGTGGGTTCAGACGCTCGAATTTAAACGCGATGGCGCCGCTACTGAAATTCCAGCCGCCAATTGCCAGTGGCGACAGCAGCGCCGCAGCCAGCAACAGGCCTAACAGTGGTGCCACGCTCCACAATGCGTCGCGAAATGCACTACTGAACGCGCCCATCATGTCAGAGTCCTGAAGTCGCGAAGCCGGGCTGAGAGACAGGCCCTTGCGCAACATCGTCGCCATGCCTTCCGACAGGGAAGCGCCGAGCGTATAAAGGCCCGCACCCCCCGCGAGTGTCACCGCCGCCGCGCCCAGCTCCGGGGACCTCGGAACCTGGCCCCTTTTTCGTGCCTCATCGATGCGCTTGGGCGTTGCGCGTTCGGTGCGATCGGCCAGGTCCTGCTCTGCCATGGTTTATCGCGCGCCTCCGAATTGGCTGGCCAACGCGTCAATCGTGTTGTCCATCAAAAGCGTAGTCGAACTTTGAATCGTCGGCAGACCGATCAGCAGGATGATCAGGCCTAACAGGAGGATGATCGGAAAACCGACGCCAAACAGGTTGAGAGCGGGTGCCGCGCGGCTCATCACACCGAATGCAATGTTGACGACCAGCAAGGCAGCAATGCCCGGGAGCGCAACGCCCAATGCGCCGGAAAACAGCAATGAAGACAAGGTCAGCAGTTTCCAGATTCCCGCGGTGCCGATTCCCGCAGTAGCCACCGGCACACCATCAAAAGTGTCTATCAGAAGTTCAAACAGGCGCACATGCCCGTTCAACACCAGAAACGTCAAGGTGGCCATGACCATGTAGAAACGACCCAGCGCCGGCGTAGCTGAGCCACGTTGCGGGTCGACGTTGAACGCGAACGACAGGCCCATGGTATTTGCTAACAATTGCCCCCCCAACCCGACGGCGTCGAACACCAGTTGCAGCGCGAAGCCACAGGCCGCTCCGATCAGGAGCTGCTGGATCACAATCACGATGGTTCCCAGCGACAGCAGTTGCAGCCCCGCGACCGCGGGCAACAGGGGCGCCACCAGGACCGTCACCGCCAGCGCCAGCACCAGCCGGACGCGGACCGGAACGAACACGGCGCCGTACAGCGGCGCGACCATCAAAAATGCACCGACACGCACGAACGGCAGGAAATACACCGCCAGCAGCGCGTCGATTTGTTGTGAGGTTATAGTCAACACGATGTGCGCGACTTTCAATGCAGCAGTGAAGGGATGCTGGTGATCAGTTCGCGCGTGTAGCTGACCAGCACATTCAGCATCCACGGTCCCGCAATTGTCAGCGTCGCCGCGACCGCCAGCAGTTTCGGAATGAATGAAAGCGTCATTTCATTGATCTGGGTCGCGGCCTGGAACACGCCGACCAGCAGTCCGACCGCCAGTGCGACCAGCAGCAGCGGCGCGGATAGCATGATCATGATGCGCAACGCATGCGTGCCGATTGCCAGAACATCACTGGGGCTCATTGGTAAAAACTCCCGGCAAGGGTGCCCATGATCAGCACCCAGCCGTCAACCAGCACGAACAGCATCAATTTGAAGGGCAGCGAAATCAGCACCGGTGACAGCATCATCATGCCCATCGACATGAGCACGCTGGCGACCACCAAGTCGATGATCACGAATGGAATAAAGAGAAGAAACCCGATGAGGAATGCCGTCTTCAGTTCGCTCGTGACGAATGCCGGCACCAGGATTGAAAGCGGCACGTCGTCCGGTTTATCAAATCCCTTGCCACCGGAGATGCGGACAAAGACTGCGATGTCTGCTTCGCGCGTCTGCGCCAGCATGAAGTTCTTCAGCGGCAGCACACCGCGCTCGAGAGCCTGAACTGTGTCGATTTTTCCAGCGTTGTAGGGTTGCAGGGCCTCGGTATTGATTCGGTCGAATACCGGCGCCATGACGAAGAATGTCAGGAACAGCGCCAGCCCCACCAGGACCTGGTTCGGCGGCGTCTGCCCGGCACCCAGTGCCTGCCGCAGAATACCTAACACGATGATGATGCGGGTAAATCCCGTCATCATCAGCATCGCGGCCGGCAACAGCGTCAGAGCTGTCATCAGCGCCAGCATCTGCAGGGTCAGCGAATATGTCTGGCTGCCACCGGCGCCTGCCTGGACCTGCAGCGCGGGAATGCCGCCGATTGCCGTGGTCCTGGCAGCATTGACAGCCGTGGCTGCGATCGTGGTCGAGGGATCTGCGGCCCGTGTCAGCGGACCACCATAGAGCGCGAATATCAGCAGCGTGGCGCCAAGCAATCGCCGGATCATGGCTTGAGACCCAGACTGCGACGCAGAGTCGTTGCGAAGCTCAGCGGAGCGTTGCCGGCAACCGCTCCGGCCTGTGTACTCGTGTCAGCGAGGGGGCCTGGCGCGTTGGCGCCAAAAGAATGCAGCAGAGTAATGCCGCCCGGCGTAACACCTAACAGCCATTTCTGCTGGCCGACCGCGAGCAACACGACGCGTTCCTTCTCGCCGATCGCCAATTCAGCGTCGGCGCGCAACAACGCCTGCCGGCTCGCTGGAAAGGACTTGAGGCGGCGCATCAGCCAGGCCAGCGCAAACACTGCTGCCAGCACCAGTGCGAGGGCCAACAGCATTTGCAGGGCGCTGCTGAGGCCGGACGCGGTCGCGGCAGGCACCTGAACCTGCGGCGCGGCATAGACGCCCGACAAGGAAACTATTCTTAACACCGCTGGTTCCCGTTTTTGCTTACTTGAGCCGCCGAATTCTCTCGGCCGGGCTAACGACATCTGTGAACCGAACGCCGAATTTGTCGTTGACCACTACGACTTCACCATGCGCAACCATCGTGCCGTTCACGAACACGTCGAGCGGTTCGCCGGCGGCGCGATCGAGTTCGACAACCGAACCCTGGTTCAATTGCAATAGATTGCGAATTGCGATTCGAGTGCGGCCTACTTCCAGTGACAGTGTCACCGGCACATCCAGAATGACTTCCAGTTTGTCGCCGGCAGGAATGACCGGTTGTGCTTCGCCGCCATCCAGGCTGGACCAGGTCGCTGCCTTGGCGGTCGTATTGTTAGCCTGATCGGCCATGCTGGCTCTACTGCATCACGAAGGAGGTAAAGTAGACTCCCTCGACTTTCGAAGCCTCGCCGCCTTCGTTCTGGACTATCTTACGAACCGCAGCAAGCGTCCGCTGCCGCAGTTTGTCCTTGCCCTCGCGCGTCGAGATCTCGCGGTAGTCCTGATTGCCAAACATCAGCAGCAGATCGTTGCGGATTACCGGGTCGTTGTGTTTCAGCATTTCGATGGTTTCGGGATCGCGGCTCGCCAGGCGTACTTCTATTTGCAGAAAGCGCACGGCCTGGTCGGCTTCAAAGTTGACAACGAACGCGGGCTCGAGAGTGATGAATTCGAGCGGCACTTTTATGGCCGGTTTTGCCTTCTTGCCGGTCTCGACACCGTGCGCCTGGCTGGACGTCCAGATCAGGAAGCCACCAACGCCGCCGCCTAACACGAGAACCGCGAGCCCGATAGTCAGAAATAGCTTTCGCTTGCCCGTCTTTTTAGGTTTTTCGCCGGCATCTTCGCTGGCTGCCTTTGCTACTGCTGACATGTCTGCTCCTGTGTACGAGGTGTTTAGTTCCCATACTCAAGCAAACCCCGTGCCATCGGAAAACGACGATTACGTCACACTTGGTCCGCGCGTCGCGCCAGAGAACTGGCGCGCGGTTCAGACGTAGGTATCAATCAGTCCGCTAACACGTGTGGTGACTGAGCCGGTCGGCGCGGACAATTCACCGCTGTCGCGGCTCGCGGCGTTGACGCCTGAGATCATTGCTGCCCGCAAGTTCCTGGGTTCCCGGGGCGATTCCTGCGAAACCGAAGACTGTCCGAGTGACAGTCCGGCATTGGCGAACTGCTCGCGCAGTCGCGGCAGAGCCTGCTCCAGCGCTTGTCGAGTGTCCGCGTGTGCGGCACCAAACCACAAGCTGGTTTCTCCCTCGCGTATCGCAATGCGCACCTCAAGAGGACCCAGGTGCTCGGGCGAAAGACGCAGAGTTGCTGACTGCTCGCCCCGATCAATCATCAGGTTGACGGTGTTTGCGAGTTCCTGGCGCCAAGCAGTGGTTCCAACCGGGTTGTCTATCCTCGACTGCGTTGGCAGGTCACGTGCAGAGGCGGCCGCGGCGGCGACGGCCGCTGCCACCGGCGGCAGACTCTGGGGTGCCGGTGCGTGCGAGCCCCTCTCCCCTTGATGATTCTGCGTGCTGGCGGATCGGTCGGCCGGCTCATGCAATCCAAACAGCGCCGTCGGCAACACACTGTCTGTTAGCCACGCGCTGGTGCCGTCGTTGCCGGACCGTTCGGCGGCCACATGATTTCCCCTCAGACCGTTGGCCGGCCCACTTTGGTCATTTGCGCCATCTGATTCAGTCTGCAACGTCGCGAAGACGCCCGCGGCCTGCAACGGTACGTGCGTGCCGTCGCCGGCCATTGTCGCGCTGCTGTCAACACCCAACAACTGTGGGGCTGCGTTGCTGGATGGCTGAATCGTGGGCAGCAAAGGGGGCAACTGCAGCAGCAGCTGCGCAGTCGCGAGATCCGGGTTCGCAGACTGAGCGGGCGCTGCGGTGGCGTTGCCGGCATTGCTGGACTCTCCTGCTGTCAGGCTTTGTTCCACCTCATCGGGCGGCAGCTCCTGAATCAGCGACTGGAAGTCGGTGGTTGCTTGCGCGGTGAGTGCATCGACTGACGCCGGTCCCGCCGCCGCAGGATTGGAAGCTGCGGTCGCAGCCGCAGATAAATTGGAAGAATTCATGGGGCTTTCTCGGTATGTGGACTGATGAAATTTCGTTGACTCAGCTCATCGCTGTTCTGCTGATCGAGCCTCTCCTGCGTGCGCCGCTCCTCGCTCGACCACCGGTCGGCGACCCCGCTGACAGCGGCAAGTTGACCACTCACGTCGCGAAGCTTTTCGCGTTCAAAATCGGTTTCGGCGCGTGCGCCCGCCAAGGAACTCTGCTGCTGCCTGATTGCCTGATCGAGCTTGGCAAGAAATGTCTGGTAGTCCCGGACTCGCGTGCCGCTCAGTCCGACGCCGGCGTCTTTTTGGAAGCGACGCAGGTACTCCACGCGGTATTGCAGAAGCTCCTGCAGACGATTGCCGGCAAATGTCAGGACGCTCTGCTTCTGCGCAAGCCGCTGCGAGGCGTCGTGGCGCTCGGTTTCGATGCCGCGCCGTACTTCACTGAGTCGGTCCGTTCTTTTCACGCGGCATCCCCCTCGCCCTCGGCGGTCGCTGGCTGGGCCAGCAACTCGCGCAACATGGCTGTGCTGGCGACGAAATCCGCGCGTTCGTGAATCTCCTGAGTCAGGAATTTCTCAAGCCTGGGCCAGATCTGCATGGCGGCGGCGATGCGTGGGTCACGATCGCGGTTAGCCAATCCGAGCGCAACAAAATCCCGTACTTGCTGGTAGAGCGAAAAATACTGTCGCGCCTGGCGAGCCAGTGCGAGAGCCTGAGGATCGACAATATCGTGCATGACTCGGCTAACAGATTGCTCCAGGTCTATTGCCGGGTAGTGCCCTGCATCGGCGAGGCGGCGTGACAGCACCACGTGGCCGTCGAGGATCGCGCGCGCGGCATCGGCGATAGGGTCGTTAGGGTCATCGCCCTCGGTCAGGACTGTGTAGAAGGCCGTGATCGACCCCTGCTCGTTCACGCCATTGCCGGCGCGCTCCACCAGCGCTGGCAGGCGGGCGAATACCGACGGTGGATAGCCTTTAGTTGCCGGCGCTTCGCCGATGGCGAGCCCGATTTCGCGTTGTGCCTGCGCAAATCGAGTCAGAGAGTCCATGATGAGCAACACGGATTTGCCCTGATCGCGAAAATACTCGGCAATACTGGTCGCCAGCCAGGCCCCATGCAAACGCATCAACGGCGGTTGATCCGCCGGCGCCGCAACCACAATCGCACGGTGGCGTTCCTTCTGGCCGAGAATGCGATCGACAAAATCCCTGACTTCGCGGCCGCGTTCGCCAATTAGTCCAACCACGATGACATCAGCCACTGTGTGGCGGGCCATCATGCCTAACAACACACTCTTGCCAATGCCGCTACCGGCGAACAGACCAAGCCGCTGGCCCCGGCCGACGGTCAGCAGGGCATTCAAGGCTCGTACGCCGACATCCAGCGGCGTACTGATGGGTACGCGGCTCAAAGGGTTGATCGGCGAGCCTGTCAGCCGCACTGCGTCTTCGCAGATAATCGGCCCCAGACCGTCGAGCGGCTCACCGGCCCCGTCGATGATCCGGCCTAACATCGCCGGTCCGACCTTGACCAGACCGGAACGGCGGCTGGGCACGACTGCGGCCGATGGTTCGAGGCCGTGCGGCGTGCCGGTAGGCATTAGAAAAATGCGATCGCCTGAGAAGCCAACCACCTCCGCTTCGATACTGCCGCCGTGCGCCAGCTGCACGTCGCAGTGATCACCGACCGCCGCTTGAACGCCAACGGCTTCCAGCGCGAGTCCCACCATCCGGGTCAACCGACCCTCGACTGGCGGCGGCGGCAACTGCTGCAAAACGGCACGCCGTTCTGCCAGTCGTGCAACCACGGAGTTCACGACGGCCCAGGGCCTGGATCCAGCAAGGCGCTGGCGATTGCGGCAACACGGCCCTCAAAACTTGCGTCGATGCGGACATGTTCGCTCACCACGCGGCAGCCGCCGCGCCCCATGACCGGATCTTCAATAAGCTGCCAGGCGCGCTCCGCCGATGCAGGGGCCAGCTTATCGCGCAATACCGCGGCGTCCGTCGGGTGCAGAACAACACGCACGTCGCGGCTGTTAGCGGGGAGTAGCGAAATGGTTTCGCGGACAATCGCGGCGACCTGAGCCGGATCGATCCTCAGTTCGCGTCGCGCCAGTTGCTTGCCGACACACAGCGCCAGCTGGCTCAATTCATCGAGCAACGCGCGGTCCAGTTGCGCCAGCGGCTTGGCGGCCTGGCCGAATGCACTGTCGAGGCTGGCGGCTTCCGTCAGCAATTGATCGCGCACGACATTGGCTTCGATCATTCCCTGGGCGAAGCCGAGCTGTCGCGCCTCCTCGGATGCGCGTTGCCGGGAAGCCAGCACCTGCTCCGACAAGTCGATAGCACTGCTCGAGCGGCCGCGCGACGACACCACCGGACCCGCGACCTCAGGCAGTAGCCAGGCGATCGCAGGTGGTCTAGACATATTCATCACCCTTGCCGCCCATATTGATGGTTCCGTCTTCAGCCAGCTTGCGGGCCGCCAGCAGGATCTCCTTCTGCGCCGCCTCGACGTCCGACAGCTTCACGGGTCCGCGCGATTCGAGATCGTCTTTCAGCATTTCCGCGGCACGCTGCGACATGTTCTTGAAAATCTTGTCCTTGAGTCCCTGATCGGCGCCCTTGAGCGCCAACAAGAGTTTGTCGCTTGGCACCTGACGCAGAATCTCCTGCATGCCGCGGTCGTCGACCTCGGCCAGGTTCTCGAACACGTACAACAGCTCTTCGATTTTGGCCCCAAGCCCTTCGTCAGTCTTGCGGATAATTTCCATCACCGCGCTCTCAACACCGGGGTCGAGGTTGTTAATGATGTCGGCGGCGCGTTTCGGTCCACCTAACGCCGAGGTCTGCGAGCCGGCTGCGGCGCTGAACTGCTTCTCAATCACCAGATCTAGCTCGCGCAGCGCCGCCGGCTGCACGCCGTCTAACAGCGCAATTCGGACCATGGCCTCGTTGCGCACCGCCTCGGGCAATGCGGACACAACGTCCGCGCTGTGCTCCGGTTCGAGGTACGAAAGTATGATGGCGATGATCTGCGGGTGTTCAGACTTGATCATATCCGCAACAGCCCGCCCCTCCATCCATTTGAGCGAGTCCAAACCCTTGCTCGGACGGTTGGTGAGTATGCGGTCCATGACACTGGCCGCCCGCTCTTCACCTAACGCGGTTATCAGTGTCTTACGCACGAAATCGTCGGATCCCACACCCAGCGAAGTCTGGCTCTCGGCAAGCTGGTTGAACTCTGCAACAACGTTCATGACATCGGCGCGGGTTACATTCCCGACTTGGGTCATGGCGCTGCCAATACGTTGGACCTCGCGCGCCCCCATGTGCTTGAGGACGTCGGCAGCTTCCTTTTCCCCGAGCGTCATCAGCAGTATTGCGGCGCGTTCGGTACCTTCGCGCTGCGGCGCGTTGCCGGGTGTCGTGTCAGGCATCGTTGGCTACCCAACCCTTGACTACCTGCGCGACGCGCGCTGGATCCTGCGCAACCAGGGTCCGCGCCTGCGCCAGTTGCTGCTCATATGCAAGGGTGTTGCTATTTCCAGAGATAGCGGCAGCCGCCCCGCCGCCGGACGGGACCGCGGCGCCAACATCTGCGCCGCCCTGTTGGCCGGGCAGAGCCTTGGGAGTTGACGCCTGGTTCAACGGTGCTAACAACTGTTTCAGCGTCGGTTTGACCACCATGAACAACAGCACGATGACGATAATCATGCCGGCCAGAATCTTTGCCAATTGCTGCACCCAGGCTTTTTCCCAGATCGGAATTGCCGTCGCCTCGATCGCGTCGTTAGCAATCGGCTCGCCACTCCAGGCCGCATTCATGACATTGACGCTGTCGCCGCGCGACTGATCGAATCCAACCGCATCTTTGATTAGACTGGTAACGCGTTCCAGCTCCTTGTCAGTCAAGGCGCGTTCTGCAACCTTGCCATCCTTGCCGGCAGTTCGCGCGTTGTCGATCAACACGGCGACGGAAAGCCGCTTGAGCCGCCCGCCGGGCTGCCGCGTGTAGGCCACGGTTCTGTCGATTTCAAAATTCCGCGTGGCCTGCTTGTTCGAGTTGGCAGGAACAGCTGCCGCTGTGGCGGCATCGGCCGCAGTCGCACCGGTCGCCGGCGCCTTGGCAGCAGCGAGGCTCGCACCGCTGCTCGCCGGCAGTGCAACACCTGCGTCGGGAGGTTGATTGCTGAGCGAACCGGGCACACCGCGCGGACCGCCCGTACCGTTGGCCGATTGTTCTTCCGAGGTCTGTTCACTACGTACTATCTGGCTATCGGGTCGATATTGTTCGCGCGCTTCCTCGACCGCCGACATGTCAAATTGCGCCACGACCTGAGCGCGCACACGACCGGGTCCAACCAGAGGCGCTAACAGTGATTCAACACGCTGCGCATATTCCTCCTCGACCTGGCGTGACAGCTCCAGCTGCTGTTGATGCAGTGCGGCGTCATCATGGCCTTGCGGTGAGGACAACAGGCGGCCCTGCTGATCGACGACCGTGACCTGCTCCGAGCGCAACTCCGGAACACTGGACGCTACCAGGTGTGTAATCGCAGATATCTGCTCGCCACTCAGCCGGCCACCGGATCGCAGCTGCAGGAACACCGAAGCGCTGGGCGGCTGGCGGTCGCGGACAAATGCGGACTGGCGCGATGCGGCAATATGTACGCGCGCCGCAGATACCGATTGCAGGCTGCTGATCGTCTGCGCGAGTTCCGTTTCCAGTGCGTGCTGATAGCGCGCACTCTCCATGAACTGACTGAGACCAAAACCGGAATCGCGGGTCATGGATGCAAACCCACCCGTTGACGGCAGGCCCTGACCTGCCAGCAGCAATCTGGCGTCTGCGACTTTCTCGGCCGGAACCGCTATCGTGGCGCCGCCGTTTTCAAGATGGTACTCGATCCCTGCGCCACCTAACACCTGGGTAATCTGCGCGGCAACGTCACTGGCCAGATTGCCGTACAGCAGATTATAGGTGGGGCCCTGGGACCAGAGCGCCGCGCCAACGCCGGCAGCGACCGCTGCGGCAAGACCAACCAGCAAGATCAGAGGCTTGATGCCCGCCATGACACCTTGCGGTGCTGTATTTACTAACACTTCTGCGGCCATGGAATATTAAACCGGCATGTTCATGATGTCCTGGTAGGCACTTACCAGGCGATTGCGCACTTCAGTAACGGCGCGAAAAGAGACGCTCGATTTCTGCATCTCAATCATGACCTGCGGGAGATCGACACCCGGAGCGCCACGTTCGAATGCAACAGCCATCGACGCGGCGGTCTGTTGTTGCTGGTTCACCTGATCAATGCCCTGTTTGAGAATTGACGCAAAACTAACCGTCGAACTGTTATCCGCCTGCTTTGCCACGAGCGGCGCATGGTTCAGGCCCGCCTGCGCGCGCAGGTCGCGAATCTGCGATAGCACCCGATCGATTTCCATCTGGCTCATGCTCGTATTCCTCTGCGCCCCTGTCAGGCCGCTGGTACCGAAATTCCAACGCGCCGCATGCGTGCCAGCTTGTAGCGCAGTGTTCTCGGACTGATACCGAGTCGCTCAGCGACCGCCTTGCGAGTGACACCGTCCAGGCGCAAGGCGCCGAGGATAAGTTCGTACTCGCGATGCTCGAGCGACTCCGCCAGGGCGGATGAATCGACTCCACGACCGTTTCCAAAAAGGCCAATTTCACTTTCACGACGTGGCGCCTCGAATTGCAGATGCTCAGCTTCAATGACCGTGCCGTTCACCAGAATCAGCGCGCGCTGCAGTACGTTGTCGAGCTCACGCACGTTGCCTGGCCAGCGATAGGTCAGCAGCAAATGTGCCGCATCTGCGGACAGTGCCGGAATTGGCTTGCCGGGCGGCGTATTTACCACCAGGCGTTGTGTTGCCAGCGGCAGAATATCGTCGCGCCGCTCGCGCAGTGGCAGTACTACCAGGGGGAATACATTCAATCTGAAATACAGGTCTTCGCGAAAGCGGCCGGCAGTGACTTCATCACGCAGCCGTCGATTCGTCGTGGCGATGACCCGCACATCCAGTGCTAACGAGCCACGACCCCCCAGGCGCTCCACTTCGCGTTCCTGCAGAACCCGCAGTAACTTGCTCTGCAAGCCGAGCGGCATTTCCGAAATTTCATCCAGCAGCAGAGTTCCACCCTGCGCTTGCTCAAATTTGCCGGCGTGCCCGGCGTGCGCACCTGTGAAGGCCCCGCGCTCATAGCCGAACAGCAGCGACTCCAGCATGGTCTCGGGAATCGCCGCGCAATTGACGGCCACAAAGGGTTGCGCCGCGCGATTCGACTGGCGATGGATGAACCGTGCAAGCACTTCCTTGCCAGTACCCGACTCTGCTTCGATCAGAACCGTGCAATCGGTCGCGGCGACCCGTGCCGCCAATGCGATCAATTGCTGTGAAGCGTCGGCAACCGCAACCGGTTCCGGAACGTCGATCAACTGACTAACAACAGATTCCATGCAATTCCTGCCTCAGGTTCGCGACGATTCGCGATCTCGCTGATACGGAAAGCAAGAACCGTGCCGACGGCGTTAGTACACCGCAGGTGTGATCGAGTTCTCAATTGCCAGGGAGTTCCGGTATTTCGGCGTCAATCGTTCGACGCTTCGGCAACTGGAAATTCCAGTTTGCGAAGTTTTTCGACCAGCGTAGTGCGGCGTAGCCCCAGCAGTTTGGCGGCATGCGCCACCACACCATTGCTGCGCACCAAGGCCTGCGATACCAGTACGCGCTCGATCGCAAGCAGATGATCGCGCAAATCAAGTCCCTCGTCCGGCAACTGCGAGGTGGGCGCCTCGGCGCTGACCGGCAACGGGATCGTCTCGGCTGCGTCGAACGCATCTGCGTCTTGCTCATCTGTCACCGCGAACCTTGCGGGCACGTTGTCGCATAACGCGCGTGAACTGCCGCTCTCAGGCATCTGATAGCGTGGCGGCAGATCGCGCAAGCGCACCAGCCGACCTTCCTGAAGAATTGACAAGCGCTCAACCAGATTACTCAGCTCACGCACATTGCCGGGCCAGGGATAGCGGCGCAGGGCATCGCGCGCCGCGGCCGTAAATTCGATGGTCCCGCGGCCGGCACTGCGGTTGTACTCGACAAAGTCGACTAACAGTGCCTCCAGATCGTCGACACGCTCGCGCAGCGGCGGCATTTCGATGGGAAATACGTTGAGGCGGTAGAACAGATCGCCGCGAAACTGGCCATTGTCGATGGCTGTATCCAGGTTGCGGTGGGTGGCAGCGATAATACGTACGTTGCAGGGAATGGACTGGTGATTACCAACCCGCTCAAAAACACGTTCCTGCAGCACGCGCAGCAACTTGACTTGCATAGTGAGGCTCATGTCGCCGATTTCATCAAGGAACAGCGTGCCGCCTTCAGCGACCTCGAAGCGGCCGCGCCGGGCACTGATGGCGCCGGTGAACGAGCCCTTCTCATGACCGAATAGTTCGCTTTCGAGTAACTCGGCCGGGATAGCGCCGCAATTGACTGCGATGAACGGCCCACGCCGTCTGGGACTGGACGCGTGGATGGCTTTCGCCAGCACTTCCTTTCCGGTGCCGGATTCGCCCAGAATCAGAACGCTCGAATCGTGGCAGGCAACCTGTCGTGCCAGGTGTATCACCTGCCGAATTGCATTCGAGCTGCCGGTCGGCAGCTGGGCGCCGTGCGCGTCCAATCCTCGATCAAGCTCAATGCCGCGATCTATGACGCTGGATGCAGATGCAAGATTCGACACGTTAGGCCTCCGGTAAGCGGTTGCCATTGTCGACCGTCGATTTGCCATAGTGTGTGACGCGCATCTCTCGGTCGCATTGCAGGACCGGACTGCATCACAGTTGCTGTCAATTCGGGGTTTGCCTGACCACTCGGGTTATCCCCTAGAATACTTTTGTTAGGGAGCTAACAACTAGCCGCGCCGGGCGTGCCGCGTGCCGGCAATCTGCCGCCGATGGCGCCTGAAAACCAGCTTTTCGAGATGATGCGCCACCGAATCCGGCAGGTGCTCGAACTCCAGATGTGTTTCCCCGTCCGTGACACTGACGGCTTTGGCCAGTAATTGCAGTGGCTGGACCAGGCAATCACGCAGGTACACGTTTAGAACGCCTGTGGCGCCTTCCGCCGGCGTAGTCGCACCTGCCTCCCAGACGGCGCCCAGGGCGTTGAGACGAATGGGTGTCGGCTGTGGCCGCGACTGGCTGGCTGCTAACAGGTAGCCGGCGACATCCAGTAACAGGTTGATCTTTTGCTCCATCCGCATCAGGTCGGCGGAATTGGGGCTGTTATCGTCGGCCTTGTCGATCTGGCCGTGCTCTTCCAGGGCAGCGCTCGCCTGCAGCAGTCGCAGGTTGTGTTCGGCCATATTGGCCCTGACGGCGGCGTCCGGCGCGTCTTTGCCGACGAAAAAACTGACTGGCAGGCAATCAATATACGCCAGCTCATTGCGCAGGATGACGGTATCGCCTTGCTCAATCACCGGTCTTCCCATCCGCTGCCGCACCCAACAACGCGCGCGCCTCAGCAGCCGCTGCGCGCATGGCGTCAATGCCGGTATCAGAATCAGCGGTCATCGACAACAGTCGATCGCGGGATGCGGCGACCGCCCGCGCGGACTGCCACTCGCCGCGCAAAGCTAGGCGGCCAATGCGTTTCGTCAGCCAGAGTACGCCCTGCTTGGTCAGCCGACGTCGCGCAGTACCAGTACGCGCCGGATTCGCCACGATTCCTTTCATGGGACCGGTACCACCTGGCGCGCCATGACAGGCAATTGCACCCAGGCACTGCGAATTTCCTGCAGCAACGCGCTTACCAGCTCGAGTGCCTGCGGGTTGTTGTCCGCATTGGCGGTCAATAATTGCCGGCAGCAGTAGTCATAGAGGGCGTCTAGATTGCTGGCTATCTGACCGCCGCCGGTCGTATCCAGGCTGGCGCGCAATTCCTGAATCAGTGCCATTGCACGGCCTAACACGCGGCCCTTGTCGGCAATCAGACCGCGTTCCATGAAGCCGCGCCCCTGCGCGATGCGCTCAAGCGCGCCATCCAGCAGCATTAGAATCAAACGTTGCGGATCCGCGGCTGCGATGCCACCGTGGATTGCCACACTTTGATATTCCGCCAGCATTGCCGAGCGGGTCAGCGCGTTCATCGCTCCCTCCCAAAGACCGAAAGCCCTGCTGAACTTAACGGCCCGCGCGAGTCCGACTTTAGCGGCTGCTGCCAAGCCGCTGCGACAGGAACGCCGACGTCTGTTGCAACCCGGCCAGGACGGTATCCAGCGCGCTGAACTGCTTGCGATAGCGCTGCTCGACCGATTTCATTCGCGCCTCCAGCGTGTCGCGGTCGCGATCGTTGAGTCTTTTTTGATTGTTCAGGCTGTCGGTGCGCGTCGTTATCGGCGCATCGGTTTTCAGTTGCGTATCAAGGTACGCGTGCATTCGTGCGCCGACGCCGGTCGCGGAGCCGAAAAGCCGGCCAATCGCGCCAAAACTTGCGGTCAGTGCGTTGTTGAGTCTGGTCTCGTCGACTTTCAGCGTGCCATCTTGCTGGGTCGTAATGCCGACGCTGGACAAGGAATCATAAGGAGCTGTGGCACCGGCAACGGCATCGGCAACCATGCCGCGGAGCGTTGTTTCAGCGCCGCGCAGCATTGCATCACCCAGCAAAGGGCCAGCGTCCTTGGTTGCCGGGTTGTAGCGTCGCAACTGCGACATCACCACGGCAGCGGCATTGAAATCCTGAACGAACTTCTTCACATTGTCGACAGCGGCGCTGCTGTCGTTACTGATGGTCAGTGCCTTAACAGTACCGGGCTCGGCCGCAGCGACGTTGATCGTAACGCCGTCAATGATGTTCGCAAACGTGTTGCTGGCGCTGCTGGCGGCAAATCCTTCGACTTTGATGCTGGCATCCGCCGCCGCTACGGTCTGCGTCAGGTTGGTCAACACGCCTGGATCATAGACCAGCGCGTCGAGGCCACCATCGCCGCCTGCCCGCGTCACGCGCAGCGCGTTCGCTGCGCCAGTATTGCTGCCTGTGAGCGTCAGTACGGCGCCGCCAGTCGTATTGACTATCGTGGCCCGCGCACCCTTGTTGTCGGTCGCGGCGTTTATTGCATCGCGTATGCCCGCAAGCGTGTTGTTAGTACCGTCTATCGTGACCGTAAATGTAGCGGCGCCAACCGCGATCGACAGATTGCCAGTGCCGATTACCGCGGTCGATCCGCCCGCGATCAGGCTGCTTGTTAGCTTGGGAGCGCTGGCGACCGCCAGGATCTCGATGCCGTAACTGCCCGGTGCCGCTGTCTCGGTCGCGGTCGCTGTAAACGCCTCTTTATCCGAACTCTCCGCCTTGTGGATCTGAAACGCGGCCTCCGTCTTTAGCTTGGACAGGCTGGCCAGTAAGGCAGACCACGATCCCTTGAGCTGTCCCAGTGCAGACACCTGCGTCTTGATCTTGCTGTCGGAGCGGTCAAGCCGTATCTGCGCGGGCGCGCGCTCGGCGTCGACAAGCTTCGTCACCAAGGTATTGACGTCGATGCCTGAAGCAATTCCTGGCGACTGAAAAACCGGCACTATCGACTCCGCTGTTAGTTACGATTGTCAGCCGAGTTTGCAACAACTCAGACGCACTGGTCGCAGATGAAGCTCACATCTGCGGTGCCGGACTTGATGTTTTGTGCGATGCGCAGAAATTCCTCGTTCGGGATCTGGCGGATGACCTCGCCGGTTGTTTCATCGATGACCTTGACGACGACCTGGTCGGAGCCTTCGTCGACAGAGAATTGCAGGCTGCGTCCGGAATCGCGGACGAACTTTTCCATGGCGGCAGCAATTTGCCGCAGCTGCTCAACCGGTGCCGCCTTCTTTGGTGCGACCGCGGGCAGTGCCACGGGCGCGGCCACCGCTGTGGCGGCTACCGCGTTAGGTATCGAGGCTCCGCTGTTAGTCGCCGGAACATTCTGGATACTCATCATTGCACCTCGCTTCAGAGAACGGGTGACGATCCTTGCAGGGATCGTCACCCGCCGTCAGGTTGGGCCCGGAGGAGCCCGTCCCTTACCCCGCGTTTATCGCAGCAGCGTCAACACGTTCTGCGGAACCGCATTCGCCTGCGCGAGAATCGCGGTACCGGCCTGCTGCAGAATCTGCGCCCGCGTCAGCGAGGCGGTTTCTGCCGCAAAGTCGGCATCGAGGATGCGGCTGCGCGAGGCGGTCAGGTTCTCTTCCTGGATCGAGAGGTTATTCACCACCGACTGGAAGCGATTCTGGATGGCGCCCAGGGTCGCGCGGGCCGTGTTGACTGCCGTCAACGCAGCGTCCATCGCGAACATCATCGAGTTCGCCGCAGC
>JANMYM010000009.1:0-67668 GCA_031382085.1 Gammaproteobacteria bacterium | reverse complement strand
TGCGAATAGTCGCGACCGGAACCATCATCGTTCGCCAGTGCGAAATTCGTGGCATTGATGCGCGCCTCATAGACCTGCTGATCAGCAATACCATGGGCGCGGCCGGCCCGGTGGGTTGAGCGGCTGGAGAGCTCCTGCTCCATCGGGCCGACAAACGCTTCAAAAAAGTCAAGAAAAAGCGCGCGGCTTTGCTTGACGACTTCACGCACTTCATCCTGCACCAGGGTTGCAAAAATAATCGGCTTGATGCCCGATTCATCGCCAGCACGGTTGATCTTGTCGACCACTTCCTGCGCTTTGGCGACATCAGAGACGAACGGCACGGTCACAGGCCGGAACTCCAGCCCGTCGAATTGCGTCAACAGGCTGTGGCCCATGGTCTCGGCGGTCACGCCGGTCTGGTCCGATACAAAAAACACCATCCGTCGGTTCACTATCCGCCCCCTGCCTTTGGCACACTAGCGGCTGGAGTGTTTCATTGTGATGGCGCCGGTGGCAAGTACCCAGCCGCAGGTGCGGGGAGTCCATTGTGACTGTGTACGTTCTGCCGTTTGAGACCCTGACGCGCCGCGATGTCGATACTGTTGGCGGCAAGAATTCCTCGCTGGGCGAGATGATCGGCCAACTGGCCTCGCTGGGCGTCAAAGTACCCCATGGTTTTGCCACCACCGCCGCGGCGTACCGGGAATTTCTGCAGCAGCGCGGGCTGGACCAGAAGATCCGCATCGCACTTGCCGACCTGGACGTCGATGACGTGCGCAAGCTCGCCAGGGTTGGCGCGGAAATTCGCGCCGCCATACTCGACACGCGCTTTCCGCCTGCGTTGCAGGACGCGGTGTTAGTAAGCCTGCGCAAGATGTCCGCTGGACAGGATATTGCAGTTGCGGTTCGTTCCTCGGCCACCGCCGAGGACCTGCCGGATGCATCGTTCGCGGGACAGCAGGAAACTTTTCTGAATGTGCGCGGCGAGGAAGACGTGCTCAAGGCGATGCACGACGTGTTCGCATCGCTTTTCAATGATCGCGCCATTGCCTATCGCGTGCACCAGGGCTTCGATCATTCGCTGGTGGCGTTGTCCGCCGGCGTACAACACATGGTGCGCTCGGATCTCGGCTCCAGCGGCGTCATGTTCACACTCGACACGGATTCCGGTTTCCGTGACGTCGTGTTCATCACTGCGTCATACGGCCTCGGCGAAACCGTCGTGCAGGGTGCCGTCAACCCCGACGAGTTCTATCTCTACAAACCTAACATCCGCGCCGGCCGTCCTGCGGTACTGCGCCGCAACCTCGGCGGCAAGGCCGTCAAGATGATTTATGGCGACCCCGCGAGGGGCGAGCGCGTGCGGACAGTTGATGTACCGGTCGCGGAGCGTCAGAAATTCTCGGTAGACGATGCCGACCTGGTGCAACTGGCCAAGCAGGCGCTGATCATCGAGCAGCACTACGGCCAGCCCATGGATATCGAGTGGGGCAAGGACGGATCAACTGGCGAGATCTACATCCTGCAGGCGCGGCCGGAGACCGTGCAGAGCCGCGCCGGTCGCACGCTGCTGCGTTACACCCTGAAGAAGCATTCGAAAGTGCTGGTGACCGGGCGCAGTATCGGCCAGCGCATCGGCAGTGGTCCGGTGCGCATCATTCACGATGTCGGTGAAATGGCGCGCGTACAACCCGGCGACGTGCTGGTCGCCGATATGACGGACCCTGACTGGGAACCGGTCATGAAACGCGCCTCGGCCATCGTGACCAATCGCGGCGGCCGCACCTGCCACGCCGCCATCATTGCGCGCGAACTGGGGATTCCTGCGGTCGTGGGCTGCGGCGACGCCACGCGCCAGGTCCGCGAAGGCCAGGAGGTCACCGTGTCCTGCGCGGAAGGCGACACCGGATCTGTCTATGAGGGCCGGCTGGATTTTGAAAAACAGTCGATCGAGCTGGATTCACTGCCCGAGCCTCCAGTCAAGATCATGATGAATGTCGGTAATCCGGATCGGGCCTTTGATTTTGCCGGCATCCCGCATCGCGGCGTCGGCCTGGCGCGGCTCGAATTCATCATCAATCGGATGATTGGCGTACATCCGCGTGCATTGCTGGAATTCGATCAGCAGGACAAGGCACTGCAGGAGCAGATTCACGTACAAATGGCCGGCTACAGCGACCCGGTTGGCTTTTACGTCGAAAAGCTGTCGGAAGGCATTGCGCAGATCGCCGCCGCGTTCGCACCGCAACCCGTGATCGTCCGCCTCTCCGATTTCAAGTCGAATGAATACGCCAATCTGATAGGCGGGCGCAAGTACGAACCGGTTGAGGAAAATCCGATGTTAGGTTTTCGCGGCGCCTCGCGCTATGTGGACGCCGCATTCCGTCCCTGTTTCGAACTTGAGTGCCGCGCGCTCAAAAACGTGCGCGACATCATGGGCCTGGGCAATATCTGGGTCATGGTGCCGTTCGTGCGCACGGTAAATGAAGCGCGCCAGGTCACGGAACTGCTGGCCGCCAATGGCCTCAAGCGCGGCGTCGACGGGCTGAGAGTCATCATGATGTGCGAACTGCCGACCAATGCGGTGCTGGCAGATCGTTATCTGGAATATTTCGACGGCATGTCAATCGGCTCCAATGACATGACACAGCTGACGCTCGGACTGGACCGCGACTCCTCGATCGTGGCGGGCTTGTTCGACGAGCGCGATGATGCGGTCAAAGCCATGCTGTCGATGGCGATTCAGGCCTGCCGGCGCGCCGGCAAATACATTGGAATTTGCGGCCAGGGCCCGTCTGACCATCCCGACTTTGCGCGCTGGCTGGTGGACCAGGGCATCGAAAGCATCTCGTTGAACCCGGATACCGTGGTCGAAACCTGGTTGTTCCTCGCGAGCGGGAAACCCTGAGCTCAGCGACAGGCGCGGTCGGCTCAGTGGCGCGGCGTCAGAAACGCGCACTGCGCCAGGTCGACGTTGCCACCCGAGAGAATTACCCCTGCGTCGCCCGGCGGCAAGTTGCAGCGGCCTGCCAACAAAGCGGCCACCGGCACGGCCGACGAGGGTTCCACCAGTAACTTGAGATCCTGCAGCACCGTGCGCATGGCCGCGACGATCTCAGCCTCGCTCACCGTCACGACATCGTCCACGAGAGCCGTCAGGAGTTCAAAGTTGCGCACTCCTAACGCGCCGCGCAGGCCATCGGCGATGGTGTCGGGGTTTCCCGGCGGTTGCCGGATCCGCGTCTTGAATGACCGGGCCGCGTCATCCGCGCTGGCAGGTTCCGCCGCGAAAACCTTGCAATCGAGGCCGCGCAAACCGCGAACCGCCAGTGCGCTACCGCCGATCAGGCCGCCGCCACCCACCGGGGCTAACAACGATGTCAACGCCGGCTGGTCCTGCAGCAGCTCGAGCGCCGCAGTGCCCTGCCCAGCGATCACCTGCGCACTGTCATAGGGATGCACCAATTCCGCGGGCGCTTTCGTCATCAATTCGTTGAGTGCCGCCTCGCGCGCCGCAATTCCCGGAGCGCACTGCACAACCCGTGCGCCTGCGGCCAGAACTGCCGCCAACTTCGGCGCCGCGGAATTTTCCGGCATGACGACCACGCACTCGAATCCGCGGTCGGCCGCCGCCAGTGCCAGCGCGGCGCCGTGATTGCCGGAGGAATGCGTGACCACGCGTGTCCGCGCGCCGGAGTCCGGCACGCTCAGCTGCAACACCGCATTCAGCGCGCCACGAATCTTGAATGCGCCGCCACGCTGCAGATTTTCACACTTGAACCAGATGCGACGTCCGACGCGCCGGTCAAATTCGGGGCTATTGACGACCGGTGTGCGCCGAATGCGGCCGTCAAGACGGGCGGCAGCCGCTAACACCGCGGCGAAATCAGGCAGGTCAGAGGCCACGATACTCCGGCGCTAACAAATTGCGCCGGTAATGCGCGAGCTCTGCAACCGACTCGCGGATATCGTCCAGCGCACGATGCGTGCCCTGCTTGACGAAAGATTCGAGCACCTTGGGTGCCCAGCGCCGCGACAATTCCTTGAGGGTGCTGACATCGAGATTGCGGTAGTGGAAAAAGCGCTCCAGCTGCGGCATATGGCGCGCGAGGAAACGCCGGTCCTGGCAGATACTGTTGCCGCACATCGGTGACACGCCGGCAACGGCGTGCAAGGCAAGGAACTCCAGTGTCTGCTGCTGCGCCACGACTGCCGTGATGCGGCTGTCGCGCACCCGTTGCATCAAACCCGTGCCGCCGTGGGTGCGCTGGTTCCACTCGTCCATGCGCGCCAGCGTCGGCTCTTCCTGGTGGATCGCTAACACCGGTCCTTCCGACAGCACCCGCAACTCGCCGTCCGTGACCAGTGTTGCGACCTCGATGATCCGGTCGTTGTCCGGGTCCAGCCCGGTCATTTCAAGGTCGATCCAGACCATTGCGTCGCGTTGTGTCATCCCAGTCCTCTTCCCCGCCGGGCATACTACCGACCCATGCCGGACCCCGGAACATTTGCAGCGACCCTGATTGTAACCTTCGGCCGCCATGCGCGCGTTCGTACTGACGACGGCCGGGAATTTGACGCCCGTCCGATGGGCCGCAAGATGGACTACGTCTGCGGCGATCGGGTGGACTGTCGCCACGATCAGGGCCATCACGAAGTCCATATTGTCGGTGTGCAGGCGCGACGCAACCTGCTGCAACGCGGTGACGCACGCGGCCGCTCAGAACCTGTGGTCGCCAACGTCGATATGTTAGCGGTGGTTGCGGCGCCGGCGCCGGCGCCGGATTATTTCCTGATCGATCGCTACCTCGCCGCCGCCCACTGCGCCGGCATTGACGCGCTGCTGATTGCTAACAAACTGGATCTCGAGCGCGGCCAAACCACCCTGCAAGCAATGCGCCAGCTGGCCGAGTCCCTGGACATCAGGGTGATTGCGACCTGCGCCAGCCTGGGTCATGGCATCGTGGAATTGCACCAAGAATTTGCCGGCCGCATCGGCGTGCTCGTGGGCCAGTCCGGGGTCGGTAAATCGTCGTTACTCCAGGCATTGCTCCCGGCAAACCAGTTGCGCATCCAGGAGCTTGACCGCGACGATGAAGGCCGCCACACGACCACCCGATCGGAAATGTACGCACTACCCCATGGCGGCGCGATCATCGATTCTCCGGGCGTGCGTGACTATGTGCCGGCGATCAGCGCACTGGAACCACGCGCGTTAGGTTTTTTTGAAATTGAAAAGCTCGCACCCGGCTGCCGTTTCGCGGATTGCATGCACATGCGCGAACCGAATTGCGCCGTGATAGGGGCGGTCGCGAAGGGTGGTTGCGATCCCCGTCGCTATGAAAGCTATCGGCGCCTGCGACGTCTGTTCGAGGATTTGCAGCCAGCGCCCGGCTCACAGCGCTCGCGCTGACAGCGCATCAGCCGAGGTTCTGGCGCCCCGCCAGAGCGTGCGCCAGCGTGCCGCTGTCAATGTACTCCAACTCACCGCCCATCGGCACGCCGTGTGCAATACGCGTCGCGCGAACGCCGCGCGAACGTGCCAACTCGCCAAGGAAATGAGCCGTGGCCTCGCCTTCGACCGTGGAATTGGTCGCCACGATCATCTCCACCACCTGACCCTCACCTAACAGAGCCTCCAGCTGCTGCGCGCCCAGCTGCTCGGGGCCAACGCCATCCAGCGGCGACAAATGACCTAACAGAACAAAATACCTGCCGCGGTAGCCGCCCGACTGCTCGATCGCGAGTACATCGGCCGGCGACTCCACCACACAGAGCAGGCTCGCATCGCGCTGCGGCGCGCCACAGGTCTCGCACAATTCGCTTGCCGCGAACATCCGGCAGCGGGCGCAGTGCTTGACTGATTGCAGCGCAAGATCGAGCGACTCGGACAAGCCACGAGCGCCGCTGCGCCCGTCATGCAGCAGGTGAAACGCCATGCGCTGTGCCGACTTTGGCCCGACGCCCGGCAGCGCCCGCAGTGCGTCGATGAGATTGGCGAGCGCCGGCGTCAGCTTCACGGGTCAGTCCCAGCTCAGAACGGCATCTTGATGCCCGGCGGCAGGTTGATTCCGGCCATGACCGCGGACATTTTTGCCTGGGACTCGCTTTCCAGCTTGTGCACCGCATCGTTGAATGCCGCGGCAATGAGATCTTCCAGCATTTCGCGATCATCGCCGATGGCGCTCGGTTCGATCGTCACGCGGCGTGCTTCGTGCCTGCCGTTGATGACTACTTTGACCATGCCACCGCCAGATTCACCGCTGACTTCAAGCGCGGCGATTTCCTCCTGCACCTTGGCCATGCGCTGCTGCATTGCCTGCGCCTGTTTCATCATGTTGCCCATGTTGCCGAATCCACCCTTCATGCCTTGTCCTCGTTGCTAACCCGGATGCTGCCGCTCTGTACCACGGCGCCAAAAATCTTCTGCAGACTCTGCACGTTAGGATCATCCTGCAGCGCGCGTTCCGCATCGGCGAGCCGCACAGCAGCCTGCTGTTCCGCGCGCTGCGCCGCCGTCGGATCAGGCAGGTCGCCGATATCGACTTCGATCCGCACGCTGCGTCCGCTGAGGCGCGACAGGGCCTGCGCGATCTTGTCTTCCTGTTGCTTTGTCTTGAGGTGCTTGTTAGCCGTCGTGAGCGTAAGGCGCAGCAGATCGCCTTCGCGCCCGGTCGGCAAACAATTGGCCGCGAGCTGGCGGGCAGCCCCACCCAGACTCATCTCCGGCAACATCGCGACCCAGCGTGCCGGTGTCAGCATCTCCAGGTCCACCACGGCTGAAACAAGCGGCCGTCCCGACGTAGTCACGGGCGCCGCACCCGGCGCCGCTGCGCCAGGCGCCGCTGCCGGCGCCGCCGCAGGCCGAAAGGCCAGCATGCGTAACAGCGCCACGCGAAAGCCTAACGACGGATCGGGCGCCAGCGGCAGGTCGCGGCGCGCGGTGATGGCGGTCTGGTAATAAAGCTGTACGTCGGCGGCGTCCATGCGGCCTGCCAGTTCGACGATCCACTCATGCGGATACAGTTCGTCACTTTCGTAATTGGGCACTGCCTGTCGCAGCACCACTCGGCCTAACACCGAGGCCATGTCCTCGAGCACCTGGCCATGATCCGGCGAAAACTCATCGAGCGCCACGGCCTCCGCCAGCAACTGCGCCGGGTCCAGCGCCGCCAGCGCCCGCAGCAGGCGCAGCACCCGTTCGCGATCCACGGTACCGAGCATCGACCTGGTATCCGCCTCGCTGACCTTGCCGCCGCCAAATGCCAGCAGCTGGTCAAGCAGCGACAGGCCGTCGCGCAGGCTGCCGTCGGCCGCATGCGCCAGTAATTGCACCGCCGGCGATTCGAAGGCGATACCCTCGGCTTCGAGAATCTGTTTCATGCGGCCCGCGATCAGCGCCGACGGCAGGCGTTTCAGGTTGAATTGCAGGCAGCGGGATAGCACCGTCACCGGCAATTTCTGCGGGTCAGTCGTCGCTAACAAAAACTTGATGTGTGGAGGTGGCTCTTCCAGGGTCTTCAGCAGCGCATTGAAAGAATGGTTCGACAGCATGTGCACTTCGTCGATCAGATAGATCTTGTAACGTCCGCGCGCCGGCGCATACGGAACTTTATCCAGCAGCTCGCGCGTGTCGTCGATCTTGGTGCGCGAGGCCGCATCCACCTCCAGCAGGTCGATAAACCGGCCTGCATCGATTTCGCGACAGGAATCGCATTCGCCGCAGGGTTTGGACCCCATGCCGCGTTCGCAGTTGAGGCATTTGGCCAAAATCCGCGCGATCGTGGTCTTGCCGACGCCGCGCGTTCCGGTGAACAAAAATGCGTGATGCACGCGCCCGCTATCAAGCGCGTTGGTCAGGGCGCGCAGAACATGCTCTTGCCCGACCAATTCGCTGAAATTTTTGGGCCGCCATTTGCGGGCCAGCGCCATGTAGCTCATCGATATCCAGTATGGAGGCGGCCCGCACCAGCTTGAACTCCGGCGCCCGACATCACCACTACCGTTGCTCCCTTCCGGGCCTGGCGGGGTTCGCGGCTAATCGTCGCAGAGGAACCGATGCGGGACGCCATAGGCAATTCAGTCTGGCGGAGAGGGTGGGATTCGAACCCACGAACACCTTGCGATGTTACTTGACTTCCAATCAAGCGCCTTCGACCGCTCGGCCACCTCTCCGACTCCGCCGGCCATGATAGCAAGCGGTCGCGTTATTTAGCCGGAATAGGCACTGGCTTGGTAACTTTAGGCGGGCTGTACGGTGGCGGCGCGTCCAGGCAGGGATCGCCGGGCTTGCGGGGCTTTTCCGGCTCGGCAAGGTCCAGGATCGGCAGCGACGCGCGGGTATCCGGCGCATCCAGGCCGGCCGGCACTTTCAGCGGCGGCATATTCTGTGCGGATTCGTACAGACGCGGCTTGTCGCAGCTATTCGCTCGGGTAAACAGCTTGCAACCTGCGAGCGGCAGCAGCATCAAGGCCAGAATGGCCACGCGGGACATTTTCAACATCAACTCCTTCGCAACCGAGGGCGCAATGTTATCAGCCCGGCGGTATCAGCCCGGCCGCCTGCATCGCCGCGCGCAGCAACGCATGGTAGCGCTCTGACAATGGCGTCAATGGCAGGCGAATACCAGGTTCAATCATCCCAAGCTCTGCGAGACACCATTTCACCGGGATCGGGTTGCCCTCGACAAATAAATCGCGGTGCAATTGCGCCAAGGGATGATCCAGCGTCGCCGCCCGCGCCTGATCGCCAGCGCGCGCCGCGGTCACCATCTCCGACAGCGCTTTGGGCGCCAAGTTCGCGGTCACCGAAATAATGCCGGCAGCACCCGCAAAAATCGCCTCGCGCGCAGTCAGATCGTCGCCCGACAACACCGCAAAATCCTTGCCGCAATTCGCCACCAACTGGCGGACCCGGGCCAGGTCCGCAACCGCTTCCTTGAGCGCCACAACGCCCGGCAGACTGGCGAGTCGCTCGACCGTGGGCGGCAGGCAGTCGACGGCTGTCCGGCCGGGCACGTTGTACAGAATGACGGGCACCCGACTTGCGGCCGCGACCGCCTCGAAATGGCGATACAGGCCTTCCTGGGTCGGCTTGTTATAGGACGGCGTAACCACTAGCACGCCAGCAGGCCTCAGCTCGTTGACCCAGCTGGCGCGCTGCACGGTCGTTGCAGTGTTGTTGGTGCCAATACCGACAATAATCTGCATTTTATGGCCAACCCGCGCCTGCGCCTGGACGGTCAGCTCGCGCAGCTCGGTATCGCTCAGGGTCGGGGACTCGCCGGTCGTGCCTCCGACCACGATGCCGCGGGTGCCATTGGCCGCGTGTAAATCCAACAACCGGGCCCAGGCGATCCAATCGATCGCACCATCGCGATGCATGGGCGTGACAATCGCGACGTAGCTTCCTGCAAACATGTCGCAAGACTAAAGTGGTGTGCGGCACCGGCGCAAGTCGCTAAACTTCCAAGTAATGAAGCAACATATCGCCGTGTCGGCCGTTGGCAGCGACCGCACCGGCATGGTCCATGAACTCACTCGTGTCATTTCCGACTGCGGCGGCAGCATCAGCGAAAGCCGCATGGCTGCTTTGGGCAATGAATTTGCGATGATGCTGCTGGTCTCCGGCAACTGGCACTCGCTCGCCAAGCTGGAAACCGAACTCAATCGGGTCGCCGAGCAATTGTCGTTGTCGCTGCACCTGCGGCGTACGGATCCCAAGGGCGCACGCAACGATTTTCTGCCGTATTCCATCGACGCTGTTTGCCTCGACCAGACTGGCATTGTGTCGGCCCTGGCGGGTTTCTGCGCGAAACGCAATGTCGACATCGCCGATGTCGCAACCCGCACCTATCCCGCAGCGCACACCGGCGCACAGATGTTTGCAATCCAGATGATCGTCAACGTCCCCGCGAAGCTGCCGGTATCGCAGCTGCGCGAGGAGTTTCTTGATTTCTGCGATTCACTGAATCTCGACGCGATCCTGGAACCTGTGAAATCCTGAAATGAGCATGAGCAAAATCGAAGCAGGCAAGAAAGTCCCCGCATTCACCGCGAACACAACCGACGGCAGCACGTTCAGACTTGCCGACGCCAACGGCTCCGCACTGGTCCTGTATTTTTATCCCCGCGACCTGACGCCGGGTTGCGGCGTCGAAGCGCAGCACTTTTCTCATAGATGCGGATGGCAAGCTGGTGCGCGAATGGCGCAAGGTCAAGGTCGGCGGGCACGCGGAACTAGTACTTGAAGAAGCCCGCGGCCTCTGATGTGCGGCGCGGGTCGCGCCGCCGCAGCATCGGGCATCAGAGACGGTTGTTTGTCCTCGACACCAACGTGCTGATGCACGATCCCACCGCGCTCTATCGATTCGAGGAGCACGACATCTACCTGCCGATGGAGGTGCTCGAAGAACTGGATGCTAACAAGAAAGGCCTGTCCGAGGCCTCGCGCAATGTGCGCCAGGTCAGCCGTTTCCTGGACGACCTGATGCATGGCGCCAGTAAGGAACAGATCGACCTGGGCCTGCCCATTCCTTCGCACATGTCGGGAAATCATGGCAAGAAGCCCTCAAGCGGGCACCTGTTTTTCCAGACCCGGCAGCTTGCCAGCGCGCTGCCCGATCACCTGCCCGGACACGGCGCCGACAATGCCATCCTGGCGCACACCTTGGCCCTGCAGGCGCTGCATCCCGATGCGCGCGTGGTGCTGGTTTCCAAGGACATCAACCTGCGTATCAAGGCCGCCGTGGTCGGCGTGCACGCGGAAGACTATTTCAGCGACAAAAGCATCGAGGACGCTGATATTCTCGATACCGGCATCGCGGAGCTGCCGGCGGATTTCTGGGAAAAGCACGGTACGGACCTGCGGTCCTGGAAAGACGGTAACCGCACCTACTATGAAATCGCCGGACCGGCGGTGCGCGACTGGGCGCTCAATGAATTTGTATTCGACGAACGCGCCAACGGCATCGAAGCCATGGTCAGAAAGATCGATGGCGACCGCGCAACCCTGGAACTGGTCAGGGACTACCGTTCGGAGCGCAACCGCATCTGGGGCATCGGCGCGCGCAATCGCGAGCAGAATTTTGCGCTCAACCTGCTGATGGATCCGGAAGTCGATTTTGTTTCGATACTGGGCCCTGCGGGCACCGGCAAGACTCTGTTGACGCTGGCGGCTGGACTCGCGCAGACGCTGGATGGCAGTCGCTTCGCGGAAATCATCATGACCCGGGTCACGATCCCGTTGGGCGAGGACATCGGTTTTCTGCCGGGCACGGAAGAAGAAAAAATGGAGCCCTGGATGGGCGCGCTGGTCGACAACCTCGAGGTGCTGACCCAGTCCAGCGAGGGTGGCAGCTGGGGACGCGCCGCCACCAATGACCTGCTGCGCAATCGCATCAAGATCCGGTCGCTCAATTTCATGCGCGGCCGCACCTTCCTGAATCGCTTCGTCATTCTGGATGAAGCGCAGAACCTAACGCCGAAGCAGATGCGGGCGCTGGTAACGCGCGCCGGCCCCGGCACCAAGATCGTCTGCCTGGGAAATATCGCGCAGATCGACACGCCCTACCTGACCGAAACAACATCCGGACTGACCTTCGTGGTCACGCGCTTTCGCGGCTGGGCACACGCCGGCCACGTCACGCTGGTGCGTGGCGAGCGCTCGCGGCTTGCGGATCAGGCGAGCGAAATTCTGTAGGCCGCGCCGCGCCGGAACTTGCCGGCCCAACTGCAGTCAAAACAAACTTGGCCACCCGTATTGACATCATGCGTGCCCTCATCCTGACGCTGCTGGGAGCGGCCGGCACCGTGACGGCCGCCCAGAACACCCCGACCGAGCTGCCCGACATCGGCTCGCCTTCCGATGTTGTCATCAGCAAAGGTGACGAATACTCGCTCGGGCGCATGGTGGTTCGGGGTCTGCGCGACCAGGGTCAGTTATTTGAGGACCCGGAAGTCGCCGACTACATACAGTCGTTAGGGCAGCGAATCGCGGTGCAGGCGACCGACGGCACACAGAGCTTCACGTTTTTTGTAGTGCGCGATCCGAATGTCAATGCATTCGCACTGCCGGGCGGCTTCATCGGTGTCAATCAGGGCCTGGTTCTCGCCACCACCAATGAAGCTCAACTGGCCGGCGTGTTAGCTCATGAAATTGCTCACGTGACCCAGCGACATCTGGCGCGTTCGGCTCGCTCGCAGAGCAAGCAGGGCCTGGTCACGGCCGCGGCCCTGATCGCCGCCATCCTGATCGGCGCGGCGACCGGCTCGGCCGATGCCGTCCCGGCAGGCATCGCCCTGGCACAGGGCAGCGCCGCGCAGGCGCAACTCAACTACACGCGCGCCAATGAATACGAAGCGGACCGCGTTGGCATCGGTATTCTTTCCGCCTCAGGTTTCGACCCTAACAGCATGGCGGATTTCTTCGAGACCATCGGGCGGCGCAGCGGGCTCAGTTCGGGGATCGTGCCCGAGCTGCTGCAGTCGCACCCGGTCAGCAGCAACCGTATTGCCGAAGCGCGCGAACGTGCGCGACAGATGACGACCCGCGTCCGGCCGGAAACCGAAAGCTACAGCTTCATGCGCGAGCGCGTGCGTGTCATGGCGAGTCCGGCGGACAGTGATCTGCGCCCCTATTACACTGACCGCGCGAACCGCAATCCGCCGACCCACGGCGAACAATTCGGTGCGGCGCTCGCGCAGCTGCAGGCAGGCAATGCCGTTGCCGCGCTGCCCGTGCTGCGTGACATCGGCCAGGACCGCCTCGACTTGCCGTTCCTGCAGACCGCGCTGGCGAGCGCGCAGGCCAGTGCGGGCGACAAGAATGGCGCCATCGACACCCTGGAACGCGCACTTAAAATATCGCCGCGTAACGTACCGCTGACGGTCCGCTACGCGGAACTGTTGTTAGCCGAGGGACGCGCGCGACTGGCACACCAGGTCCTGCTGGATGTATTCAACGTCGTGCCGCCGACGCAGGCACAGATCAAGCTAACCGCAATGGCCGCAAGCAGCGCCGGCGATACCGGTGACGCTTACTACTACATGAGTGAGTACCACATTTCGGGTGGTGACCTGCCGCTGGCTTGCGAGCAACTGGAGCTGGCGCTCGCAGCGCGCGACATTACGCCCATCCAACGGCAGAAATACGCCGCGCGGCTCAAGGAAATCAAGGATGTCATCGCGGAAAGCGCCGGCAAGCGCAAGCGCAAGCGCGAGCAGCGCGACGATGGATCCGATAAAATATCACCATGACACCAACGATTTCCTGCCAGGCGCGACTGCTCGCGGTGCTGATACTGGCTGCGTTGACAGGCTGTGCCTCGCTGCCACAAAACACGCAGAGTGATCCGCGGGATCCATTTGAACGTGGCAATCGGGCCGTATTCAGGTTTAATGACAGCCTGGATCGTGCGGTCGGGCGCCCGGTGGCCCGCGCCTATGTGAGGGTTGTGCCACGCCCGATCCGCAGCGGGCTCGACAACCTTTTGCAGAACGCGAGTTACCCCCGGGTCATTGTCAGCCAGCTGTTACAGGGGAAGATTGCAGCTACCGGTCACGATACCGGGCGCCTGTTAGTCAACACCATCATGGGACTCGGCGGGCTGTTTGACGTCGCCACCGATATCGGACTCGATCGACATGACGAGGATTTCGGCCAGGTCCTGGGAAAATGGGGCGTGCCCCCGGGACCGTATCTGATGCTGCCAGTGCTCGGCCCGTCGTCGATGCGCGACGCCTTCGGTGAGATTCCTGACCAGCTGACGAATGCCACGCATTACATCGCCGCTTCGACCACCCGCAACGGCGTGACCGTATTTCGGCTGGTCAACGACCGCGCCAACCTACTCGACGGCGAAGCGTTGCTCTCTCGTGCCGCCGATCCTTACGTGTTCGTCCGCAGCGCCTGGTTACAGCATCGCGAATACAAGGTTCGCGATGGCGATGTCGGCGCCAATCCCCAGGACTTTGAAGACCCCGAGCCCGACGTGCCGGAAGTCGCCGAAACGCCGAAGCAGTGACGGCTGGCTGCCGGCCGCTACGGATTCAGCTCTTGCGCGCTGGCGCTCCAGCCTGGTGTTCCAGGCGCACCAGTACCGCGTCCAGCCCCTTCTGGTCGATTTCGGCGCCAAAGTCCTCGCGAAAGCTCTTCACATAGCTGATGCCTTCAATCACGACATCCCAGGCTTTCCAGCCCTGCGATGTCAGGCGCAATGAATAGCTAACAGGGACTTTCTGCCCGTTCTTGCGTTTGACGTCGGACCGCACCGATGCCGCCTGTCCTGCAGGCTCGAGGGCCGCTGGCAGTATCTTGAGGCGATCGCTGGTGAACTCGACCAGCGCGTCACTATAGTTGGTCAGAAGTGACCGGTAAAAAGCCTCGACGAAGCGCTTGCGCTGCTCCGGTGTGGCTGCGCGCCAGTGCTTGCCTAACACCAGGCGCGCAGCGTAGTCGACGTCAAAATGCGGCAACAGGATCCGGTCAACCAGCGCATACAGCTGCATCGGTTCCTTGCGGTAAATTGCCCGGTTGGCTTCGATGTCGCGCATCATGGCGCGCGCCGAAGTCTCAATTAATTTCTGCGGCGTGCTGGCGTCGACCTCGCTCGCCAGCGCTGGGCTGACAACGCCGGCCGGCGCCGCGGGCGCCGCCTTCTGGGACCACGCCTGCGGCGCGGCTGTGGCAGCTGCAACGATCAGGCATGTTGCTAACAATCTGCTCGGCTGCATTACTTCGCCCCCTCTTTGGCCGGTTCCGCGTCGCCCGCTGCATCCTTGCCCTTATCCGCAATGCTTGCAAACAGCTTGTTGATCAGGCTTTCAAGCACGATCGCCGATTGCGTAAACCCTATTCGACCGCCGTCCTTGAAATAAGTTTCCGATCCGCCCGGCGTGAGCGCGATGTACTTGCCACCCAACAGCCCCTGAGTCTGGATACTCGCATCGCTGTCATCCGGGATCTTGTCATAACCACTATCGACGCTGACATCGACCACGGCCTTGTACTGCCTGGAATCATAGGTGATGCGGGTAACGCGGCCGACATTGACCCCCGACATGCTGACCGGCGCGCCTTGCTTCAGGTCGCCGATGTTGTCAAAGGTCGCGCTCAGGCGATACACGCCGGCTTCGCGGATCCTCAGGCCACTGCTCGGCAATTGCGTCGTCAAAAACACGAGCGCGACAAACCCTAACAATATGAACAGGCCGGTACCTATTTCGAGTGCGCGATTGGGTCGCATAACGTGAGTCCTTGCAAGTACGCTGTTAGAGATAAAAGGCGGTCAACAGGTAATTCAGCAGCAGGATCAGCACCGACGATGTCACCACGGTGCGCGTGGTCGCAAGGCCGACGCCCGCGGCGGTCGGCGCCGAATGAAACCCTTCATAGACAGCAATCAGGCTGCACGCCACGCCGAACACAAAACTCTTGATTACGCCCTCGGTGACGTCATCGAGTTCCACCGCGCTCTGGGTCTGCCCCCAAAACGACCCGGCGTCGATACCCATTTGCTGCACGGCGATCAACTGTGCGCCGTACAGGCCGATGACATTGAATATCGCGACCAGCAGGGGCACGGCGATCACACCACCCAGGAAACGCGGCACGACGATGCGGTGCACCGGGTCGACCGCCATCATCTCCATGGCGGTCAATTGATCGGTGGCGCGCATCAGGCCGATTTCGGAAGCCAGCGCCGTGCCCGCGCGCCCGGCAAACAGCAGCGCGGTCATGACCGGTCCCAGTTCCTTCAGCAGCGCGAGCGCAATGCCAATGCCGAGAACCTCCTCGGAACCGATCCGTTGCAACAGATCGAAGCCCTGCAGACCTAACACCATGCCGACAAACAGGCCGGAGAGCATGATAATGATCAGGGAACGCGCGCCCGCATTGTAGACCTGATGAACAATGAGTCGCGGGCGCGCGAGCGCAGGCACAATGCCGGCGAGAATGCGGCCAAAAAATACGCTGATCGCGCCGATTTTCTGCAAAGCGGCGATCACTTGCCGGTTTCCGTGTAGTGAAACGGCACCGGCCCATCGGCAAGTCCGTCGATGAACTGGCGCACCGTAGCGTCGGTGCTGCGGCTCATTTGTGCAGGTGTGCCTTCGGCCACTACCTTGCCTCCCGACAACAGATAGGTGTAATCGGCAATTTTCGCCAGTTCCTCGACATCGTGCGACACGATCAGACTGGTCACTCCGCCGCGGGAGTTGATTTCCTTGATCAAACGCAAGATGACTCCCATGGAAATGGGGTCGAGACCAACAAACGGCTCGTCATAAATCAACAACTCCGGCTCGGTTGCGATGGCTCGTGCCAGTGCCACGCGCCGCGCCATGCCGCCGGACAACTCTGCAGGCATCAACAGCGCCGCTTCCCGCAAGCCCACTGCCTGCAGCTTGCCTAACACGCGTTCAGTGATTTCGCCCTCGCTGAGCTTGGAATGTTCCCGCAACGGAAACGCGACATTTTCGAAAACGTTCAGATCTGTCAGCAAGGCGCCATTCTGGAACAGCATGCCCATGCGCTGGCGCAGCTGGTAGAGCGGCTTGCGCTGCAACTTCGTGGGGTCAGCGCCAAAGACGCTGATTTCACCGGATTCGGGATGGATCTGGCCAGTCAGCAAGCGCAGCAGCGTGGTCTTGCCTGTGCCACTCGGACCCATGATTGCGGTAGTCTTCCCGCGCTGCGCAGACAGACTCAGGCCCGCAAAAATCGGGCGCGCGCCGACTGCGTAGTGCACATCGCGCACCGTCAGAAGTGCGTCGTCAACCATGTTCACGGTTCCGGCAGCCGCTGCGTTGTTAGGCAGCCTGGCTCTCCATGTCCAGCGTGTAAGCGCCGGTTGCGGCCAGACCATTGAGCCTGGCGCGCTTGCTGAGCTCGCGCTGGCCGTTGGCGAAATTTGCGGGCTTGCCGCCCCAGGCCTTGAGCGCCGTGTCCTGCAGGGCGCGGCCATAGCTGAATGTCAGCTTCCACGGCAGCGCCTGACGATTCATCAGCGACAAGTGCAGTGTCGCGTCCGCGACGCTCTGGCCGCCTGACAGGAATGCAATGCCTGGCACGGCCGATGGCACCCAACGGCGCAGGCAGCGCACGGTCGCGGCAGAAACTTGTTCCGGCGTGGCGCGCGTGGCGCATTTCTTGCCCGAGATCACCATGTTAGGTTTGAGAACGATGCCTTCGAGATGGATACGGTGCGCGGCGAGCTGCTGGAAAACCTCGCACAACACTTCGTCAGTCACCTGCTCGCAGCGCTCGATCGTGTGGCCGCCATCCATCAGCACTTCCGGTTCGACAATCGGCACAATGTTTTGTTCCTGGCAAAGAGCGGCGTAACGGGCCAGGGCGTGGGCATTCGCCTCGATCGCGAAGCGCGACGGTATGCCGTCCGCAATATCGATGACCGCGCGCCACTTGGCGAAGCGGGCGCCGAGTTGGTGGTATTCGACCAATCGTTCGCGCAACCCATCGAGCCCTTCGGTGATCGTCTCGTTCGGGAACCCGGCCAGCGGCTTCGCGCCCGCGTCCACCTTGATTCCGGGCACGATGCCGAGCTGGGTCAGGTGCTGAGCAAAAGGCACGCCGGCACGGGTCTTCTGGCGCAAGGTTTCGTCGTAGAAGATAACGCCGCTGATGGCGCCGGCAATGCCAGGCGCGGTGAACAGCATTTCCCGATAATTTCGGCGCTGCTCTTCCGTGGACTCAAGCTGGATACTGTCAAAACGCTTCTTGATCGTGCCGGAGCTCTCATCGGCGGCAAGGATACCCCTGCCCGTGGCGACCATGGCGTTGGCGACCTGCTCGAGTTCACTGCGATTCATTACGGCTATCTCCTGGGATGTCCTGACCGGTAAGTGGCCAATAATCATAGCAAATATTCAAAACAGGACCAAAATGGTACCCAATGTTTTATAATGCTCAACATGCTCCGGATTAGCCGCCTGACTGACTATGCAACGGTGCTCATGGCCACGCTGGCCTGCGAGCCCGAAACGCGCCATTCGGCCGCCAGCCTGGCCCTCCGCACCCGGCTGGGCGCCGCCACGGTCAGCAAGATCCTCAAGCAGTTGCACCGCTCGGGACTGGTGTTATCCAGCCGTGGCGTCCACGGCGGCTACCGCCTGGCCAAGCCGGCCAACGACATCAGCGCCGCGGCGATCCTCGATGCGCTCGAAGGTCCGCTCGCGCTAACCGATTGCGCCGCGGGATCGGGCCATTGCGAAATTGAAAACTCCTGCCGCGTTGGGCGATCATGGCAGAGAGTCAACCTGGCGATCCGACGCTCACTTTACGACGTTAGCCTGGCACAGCTGGCGGGCCTCGAACACGAGACGCAGCCAATCGAAGCCTTGCCGTTAGGTTTGCGCGCATGAGCGAACCCAGTGCCATCGACCAGGCGGTCGCGCAACCCTATCGGTACGGCTTCGTTACCGATATTGAATCCGACAGTCTGCCACCGGGGCTGGATCACGATGTCGTACGCGCCATTTCCCGCAAGAAAAACGAACCGCAGTTCCTGACGGATTGGCGCCTCAAGGCCTTTGACCGCTGGCTGACCCTGCGCGAACCGAAGTGGGCGCGCGTGCACCATGCGCCGATCGACTACCAGGCTATTTCCTATTACTCGGCGCCCAAGTCGAACACCGACGGACCAAAGAGTCTCGCCGACGTCGACCCCAAGCTGCTTGCGACCTACGAAAAGCTCGGCGTGCCGTTGCACGAACGCGCGCGCCTCGCGGGTGTTGCCGTCGATGCCGTGTTTGACAGCGTATCGGTGGCCACGACCTTCAAGGATCGCCTCGCCAAGGCGGGCGTGGTTTTCTGCCCTTTTTCCGAGGCCGTGCACTCGCACCCGGAGTTGCTGGAGCGTTACCTCGGTTCGGTCGTGCCGATCGGCGACAATTTCTTTGCGGCGCTCAATTCCGCAGTGTTCTCCGATGGTTCATTCGTATATATCCCAAAGGGTGTGCGCTGCCCGATGGAACTCTCAACGTATTTCCGGATCAACGCGGCCAAGACCGGGCAGTTTGAGCGCACCCTGATCATTGCCGATGCCGGCAGTCATGTCAGCTATCTTGAGGGCTGCACCGCGCCGATGCGCGATGAGAACCAGCTGCACGCCGCGGTGGTTGAATTGATCGCCGAGGACGATGCGCAGATCAAGTACTCGACGGTGCAGAACTGGTACCCGGGCGACGAGAACGGCGTCGGCGGCATTTACAACTTCGTCACCAAGCGCGGCGACTGCCGCGGCCGCAATTCGCGGATTTCCTGGACGCAGGTGGAAACCGGCTCGGCAATCACCTGGAAATATCCGAGCTGCGTGCTGCGCGGCGAGAACTCGGTCGGCGAATTTTATTCGGTCGCCCTCGCCAATCATTATCAGCAGGCCGACACCGGCAGCAAGATGATCCACATTGGCGCTAACACGCGCAGCACGATCGTGTCCAAGGGCATTTCGGCGGGTCATGGACAGAACACCTATCGCGGCCTGGTGAAAATCCAGGCCAGCGCCACCGGCGCGCGCAACTTCACGCAATGCGACTCGCTGCTGATGGGCGACCGCTGCGGTGCGCACACTTTCCCCTACCTGGAAGTGAAAAACCCGGATGCAATCGTTGAGCACGAGGCAAGCACGTCTCGCATCAGCGAAGAACAGCTGTTTTACTGCCTGCAACGTGGCGTCGACCGCGAAGACGCCGTCAACATGATCGTCAATGGATTCTGCAAGAGCGTGTTCAAGGAACTGCCGATGGAATTTGCGGTCGAGGCGCAAAACCTGCTGGCGGTGAGTCTGGAAGGAGCAGTAGGCTGATGTTGTCGATCAAGGATCTGCACGCCACTGCTGGCGGAAGCAAAGTTCTGAATGGCCTGAATCTCGAAGTCAAGGCCGGCGAAGTGCATGCCATCATGGGACCTAACGGCTCGGGCAAGAGCACGCTGTCCTATGTGCTGGCTGGCCGGCCGGGCTACGAAGTCACGCACGGCAGCGTGCAATTTGAAGGCCAGGATTTGTTAGCTATGTCGCCCGAGGCGCGGGCGCGCGCAGGACTGTTTCTCGGATTTCAATATCCAGTCGAAATCCCGGGCGTCAACAACGCCTATCTGCTCAAGGCCGCGCTCAATGCCAAGCGCAAGCAGCACGGCGAGCCGGAAGTGGACGCATTCGATTTCCTCACACTGGTGCGCTCACGCATGCGGCTGATGCAGATGGATGAGGCCTTCCTGAGCCGCGGCGTCAATGAGGGCTTCAGCGGCGGCGAAAAAAAGCGCAATGAAATTCTGCAGATGCTGGTACTGGAGCCGAAACTGGCGCTGCTGGATGAAACCGACTCGGGCCTCGATATCGACGCGCTGAAAGTGGTCGCCCAGGGCATTGAGACCCTGCGTAGTGAGCAGCGCGCATTGGTGCTGATTACCCATTACCAGCGTCTGTTAGATCATGTCGCTCCGGATTTCGTGCACGTGCTGGGCCGCGGTCGGATTTTGCGCACCGGTGGGCGCGAACTGGCGCTGGAACTGGAACAGCGCGGCTACGACTGGCTGACAGGCCAGGCAGCCTGAACATCTTCACGCCATGTTTGAGAATATTCAAAAAGCGCTTGCTGAACGCGTAACCGGGGACGCCGCCCTCGCCGCCTGGCGCCGCGCCAGCCTGGCCAGCGCATGTGCTCAGGGCCTGCCCGGCCCGCGGGACGAAGCCTGGCGCTACGCGCCTATTCGCGGCATGGAGCGCCTGAGCTGGGTGCCGGCCGCGCCGTCGCCGCCCGCCAGCGATTCGACGAGCTTGCGGGAATTGTTGCCGCCGCCGTTGCCGGGCTTTGCGCGCATGGTCGTCGTCAATGGCAGAGTCGACGCCGCGCTCTCGAGCCATGCGCCCGCAGCGGCATCGGGCACGGTCGTTGACAGCCTGCAGGGCCTGGATGCGGCCGCGGCCGCGGATGTCGATGCCGCAAGAGCACTGGCTAACAACAGCTTCGCAATTCTGGGCCGCTTGCTGACTGAGCAGCCGCTGCAACTGGTGCTGGATTCCACAGCAGGTTCCCGCGTGCAGCTGGTGTTTGTTACCACTGCTGCGGGGCGCGATGGCCCATCACCCACGACGCTGCGCATGACGGTCGCCGCCGGTTGCCGCGCCGAAATTGTCGAAGAGCATCTGGCCGTCAAGGGTGTCGCAGCATTCGCCAACCACGTGGTCGATACCGCATTGCACAGCGGGTCGGACTTGCTCTGGACACGCCTGCTGGTTTCCGCTGCCGATGCGCGTCACCTTGAAACGGTCAGGCTGCAGCAGGCTCTGAACTCCAAAGCCAGCCTGCTGCAAATTGCGCCAGGCAACACCGGGTTGCGCAGCACTGTCGTGGCAACGCTCGATGGCGCCGCCTCGCAGCTGCAGTTCAACAGTGTCGCACTCGGCGACGGCAATCAGCACCTGGACCAGCATGTGCTCATTGACCATCGCGGCGTTGGCGCCAAATCAACCGAGGTGTTTCGCGGGCTGGCCGCCGGACGCGCCCGGGTTGCCTTCACTGGCCATAACCGCGTCATGCCGACCGCACTCAATACGGACACACGCCAATCATTGCGCAGTCTGATCGCAGGCCGTGAAGCAGAAGCCATTGCCAGGCCGCAACTGGAAATCCTGACCGACGCGGTCCAGGCGTCGCATGGCGCGACCGTGGGCACCCTGGATCCGCAAATGCTCTTTTACCTGCTGTCCCGTGGCCTGGAACCGAGCGCCGCGCAAAGTCTGCTCAAGTGGGCGTTCCTGCAGGATGTCGTCTCGCAGCTGCGGCCTGCCGAACTGCGGACCCGGCTGGAAGCACTGTTGTTAGCTCGGCTGGCTGATCCGCTGCTGTCGGATCTGGCCCCATGAACGCCGCGGCCGACAGATCGAGTCACTACAACCTCGCGGCAGTGCGCGCGCAGTTCCCGATCCTCGCGACCCGCGTCAATGGCAAACGACTCGCGTATCTCGACAGTGGCGCCTCGTCGCAACGGCCGCTCGCGGTATTGCAGGCCGTCGACCATTACGAGCGCACCAGCCATGCGAATGTGCACCGCGGTGTCCATACACTGAGCCAGCAGGCCACTGAAATGATGGAAGCCGCGCGGGATCGCGCCAGGCAGTTCATCAATGCGCGCAGCAACCTTGAAATCATATTCACGCGCGGCACGACCGAATCCATCAACCTCGTTGCCAACAGCTGGGGTAATAAAAACCTCAAAAGCGGCGATGAGATATTGATCACAACCCTGGAACATCATTCCAATATCGTGCCGTGGCAGATGCTGTGCGAACGCAGCGGAGCAATCCTCAAGGTGGCGCCGATAACGCCCGCCGGCGAATTGCCGCTCGATAATTTTCGCGCGTTGCTGGGACCCCGGACCCGGCTCGCCGCCTTCACGCATGTCTCGAACGCGTTAGGCACGGTCCTGCCGGTGCGTGACTTGTGTACGCTCGCGCATGACGCCGGCGCCCTGTGCCTGGTGGACGGAGCGCAGGCAGCACCGCACCAGGTAATCGACGTGCAGAACCTGGGTTGCGATTTTTACGCCCTTTCGGGCCACAAAATGTACGGACCGACGGGTATCGGCCTGTTGTGGGGGCGGGAACAACTACTCGAGTCCATGCCCCCCTGGCAGGGCGGCGGCGAAATGATTCGCACGGTAAGTTTTGCACGCAGCACCTATGCGGACCTGCCGGCCAAATTTGAAGCTGGCACGCCTAACATTTCGGGCGCCATTGGGCTGGGCGCCGCCATGGATTTCCTGGCAACGCTTGGCCGTCCGGCCCTTGCGGCCTACGAACATGGCTTGCTGGCGCGCGCGACACGCGCTCTGGCTGCGGTGCCGGGGCTGACAATCGTTGGCACAGCCGCGCACAAGATCGGCGTCATTTCGTTCACGATGAACAACTATCATCCGCACGATCTCGGCACCATTCTGGATGCCGAGGGCGTTGCCGTCCGCACCGGACATCATTGCGCCATGCCGCTGATGGACTACCTGGGTCTGCCGGCAACCGCCCGCGCCAGCCTGGGCTGCTACAGCGGCGACGACGATATCGAGCAGTTGTTAGGAGCGCTGCAGCGTGCGCGCGAGGTATTCGGCTGATGGACCTCAAGGAACTGTATCGGGACGTGATTCTCGATCACAACCGCCAACCCAGGAATTTTGGACGCCTGGATCCTGCTGATGCGGCTGCCGACGGTCATAACCCGCTATGCGGCGACCGTCTGCATGTCACGGTTCGCAAGGATGCAACGCGGCTCAATGATCTGCGCTTCGACGGCCAGGGCTGCGCGATCTCCGTCGCATCCGCGTCGCTGATGAGCGAGTCCGTCAAAGGCAAGCCGCTCGCTGAGATTGACGCATTGTATCGCGACATCCATCGCCTGCTTACCGAACACGACTACCAGCCGACCCGGGATCTCGGCAAGCTCGCGGCCTTGTCCGGCGTGCGCGAATTTCCGGCGCGGGTTAAATGCGCTTCGCTGTGCTGGCACACGCTGCACGCAGCGCTGGCCAGCGGCCCGGCAACCGTTTCCACGGAATGAACCATGCGCACAGCTGACAATGAGCCATTCACCATGCAACGCGAAGCCAGGGCCGTCATCGTGCCTGCGGGTGTTGAAGTCAACCTGAAGGCCGGCCAGTCGGGTTACATCACCCAGGCGTTAGGCGGAAATTTCACGTTGTACATAGAAGGCAATCTGTTTCGCCTCGCGGGCGAAGACGCGGACGCCATTGGCAAAGAGGTCGTCAAACCGCCTCAGCTCCCGCCCAACGCCACGGAAGAAGACGTACGAAAACTCGCCTGGGAGCAGATGAAGAGCTGCTACGACCCGGAAATCCCGATCAATATCGTCGAACTCGGCCTGGTCTACAGTTGCGATGTCGCGGCCAACAAGGAAGGCCAGCGTGACATCGATGTCAAGATGACGCTGACGGCGCCGGGCTGCGGCATGGGCGATGTGCTGGTGCAGGACGTGCAGGAGAAGTTGCAGATCATTCCGACGGTGGCCAGGGTCGCAGTGGAATTGGTTTTCGATCCGCCCTGGAATCAATCCATGATGAGTGAAGCTGCGCGTCTGCAGACCGGCATGATGTAGTGCCGCGCCATGAAGCAACTCGCTCTTGCACGTCACGGGCACGCGGCGCCTTTCGAATCTGAGGCGTCAGACCACGCGCGGCCGTTGTCACGGCGCGGCTGGTCGGATGTCATAGCGGTCGGGCACCGCCTGCTGCGATGTCCCTGGCAACCGGAGCTGATTGTCACGAGTTCGGCACTCAGAACGCTGGAGACCGCGCGCTGCCTGGCGCAGGCGGTCAGCCTTGGCGAATCGGCGATCACGGTGGATCGGCGACTCTATCAGGCTACCGTCGCCGGATGGCTGCGGGTCGCCCGGGAACTCCCAAACCGAGCTAACAAAGTCGTGCTGGTCGGACACAACCCCGGCGTCAGCGATTTTGCGCGCTGGCTGCAGGCAGGCCAACCCGAGGCGGGCTTTTCGCCTGGCACGATCGTCAGGCTGGATCTGGAAATATCGGACTGGAGCGAGTTGGCGCCAGGCCGGGTGCTCACGCAGCACCGCGAAGTGGCGCGCGAACATGCCCGCAGCTAACACTCGGGAACGTTGACCGCGAGTCCACCCTGGGACGTTTCCTTGTAGCGGGTCAGCATGTCTTCGCCGGTCTGCCTCATGGTCGTGATGACCTGATCCAGCGTCACTTTGTGGGAACCGTCACCACGCAGCGCCAGCCGCGCGGCATTGATCGCTTTGACGGACCCCATGGCATTGCGCTCAATGCAGGGGATCTGCACCAACCCGCCCACCGGATCGCAGGTCAGGCCCAGGTTGTGTTCCATGCCAATTTCCGCGGCGTTCTCGATTTGTTCGCTGGTGCCGTTCAGCGCGGCGACCAGACCCCCGGCCGCCATCGAGCAGGCAACACCCACTTCACCCTGGCAACCCATTTCGGCGCCAGACAACGACGCTCTGCTTTTATAAAGCATGCCGATGGCGCCCGCGACTAACAAGAAGCGCCGAATGCCGGCATCGCTCGCACCCGGCTCGAAGCGCCGGTAGTAATGCAGCACCGCCGGGACAATACCTGCAGCGCCATTGGTCGGCGCAGTGACCACGCGTCCCCCTGCGGCGTTTTCCTCGTTGACCGCCAGCGCCCAGGCATTGGTCCAGTCCATGGCCTCGAGCGGGCGCAAGCCGCTACTCTCGGTCAACTGCCGATGCAGACGCGGCGCCCGGCGCCGCACTTTCAGTCCGCCCGGCAGAATCCCCTGCTGCCGAAACCCTCGCTCCACGGTCGCCTGCATGACAGCCCAGATCGCGTCCAGCCGCGTTTCGATCGCGGCACGGTCAGCAAAGGCGAGTTCATTGGCCATGACCAGTTCATGCAATTCAAGACCCTGCTCACGGCTCAATGCTAACAACTGGTCGCCGGTCTCAAAAGGCCATGGCACGGCTCGTGATGGCGCCGTGGTTTCTGCAGGCTGACCCGGACCCTGCACGACAAAACCTCCGCCAACCGAATAATATTCCGCCTCCACCAGCAATTGCGCGCCGGAATCAAAGGCGGAAAATCGCATGCCATTGGTGTGGAAATCGAGCCTTTCCTCGCGCAGAAACAGTAACTGCATCGGCTCGTCGAAATGAATGGCTTTTTCGCCCAACAACAGCAGCTGTTGCTTGCTTCTGACCGCAGCCAGGCGCGATTCGCAGCTGTCCGGGTCAATGGTTTCCGGGTCAGCGCCTTCCAGGCCGAGAATAATCGCGCGGTCTGTGCCGTGGCCCCGGCCCGTCAGCGCCAGCGAGCCGTAAAGCCTGGTCACCACCGCGTGGGTCTGCGCCAGCAGGCCCGCGTCGCGCAAACGGCTGGCAAAGGCGCGCGCCGCGCGCATCGGACCCATGGTATGCGAGCTGGATGGCCCGATGCCAATCTTGAAAATATCGAAGACGCTGAGGGAGTTCACCAGCCGTACAGTATACGCGGCGGCGGCGCTCAACCAGTGACTAATCGGCTGCGGCCGCGGCGCGCAGTCGCTCGGCCTCGCGGTGGCCCAGGTAGCTGTCGATCGCGCGATGCGCAACGTACAACAACGGGATAAGTACAATCGCCGCCAGCATCTTGTAAATGTAGTTGACGGTGCCGACCGCGAGAAACTGTGGGATGGGCCAGTGCTGCGGGCCTAACACAAAGGCCACATACAGCACCACAAAACTGTCCAGCAGTTGCGATACCGCGGTCGAGGCGGTGGCGCGCAACCAGATCATCTGCTGCCCCGTCACCCGGCGGATACGATGAAAAACCAGCACGTCGACCATCTGGCCGATCAGAAATGCCAGCACCGAGCCCCCGATCGTCCACAGTCCCTGCCCGAAAATCTGCGCATACGCGTTCTGGATGTCAGGCACTCCCAGAGCTTTATTCGCCTCGACCCAGAAACCGGCGGGTGCCAGTCCGATCGATACATAAGCTGCCAGAAACGCGTAACAAATAAAGACGACCGCAATCCATGAAATAAGGCGCACACCGCGCACGCCGAAGTATTCATTGATGACATCCGTGAGGATGAAAACAAAAGGCCAGAGCAGCACCCCCGCCGTGAAATTCAACGTACCGCCCACGCCGAGCAGCTGCCATTCGATGGGCGCGATACCCAGCGTGCCTTCCAGCGAAAAGATCTTGACGCCGACAAATTCGGCAATCAGCGCGTTGGTCAGAAAAAAACCCGCCAGCACGATAAACAGGCGATTCTGACGCGAGGTGGTGACTTCCATCTTGTGAGTATAATTCGCCGATGCTGACAACCCCCATTGAATCGCGCTTGACAGCCTCCCTGCAGGAACTGCGTAACGAGGGCCTGTACAAGCCCGAACGTGTACTGCAATCCGCCCAGGGCGGCCGGATCCGTACGCAGGACGCAGAGGTCATCAACCTCTGCGCTAACAACTATCTCGGCCTCGCCAACCACCCGGCGCTGCGCGAGGCCGCCCACCGGGCGCTCGACAGGTATGGCTACGGCATGGCGTCGGTGCGTTTCATCTGCGGCACCCAGACGGTGCACAAGCAGCTGGAACAGCGGCTCGCGGGTTTTCTGGGCATGGAAGACGCGATCCTGTTTTCGTCCTGTTTTGATGCCAATGGCGGACTGTTCGAAGCCATTCTCGATGAACAGGACGCGGTTATTTCCGATGCGCTCAATCATGCAAGCCTGATCGACGGCATTCGCCTGTCCAAGGCGCGCAGGCTGCGCTACGCCAACAACGACATGGCCGAACTGGAACAGCGCCTGGGCGACTCACAGGACGCACGCAGCCGTTTGATTGTCACCGATGGCGTCTTCTCGATGGACGGCAGCATCGCCAAATTGCGGGAAATTTGTGATCTGGCGGAACGCTACGGCGCGCAGGTCGCGGTCGACGATTCACACGCCACGGGCTTCATGGGCGCGAATGGCCGTGGCACGCATGAACACTGCCAGGTCATGGGCCGCATCGACATCCTGACCGGAACGTTAGGCAAGGCGTTGGGCGGTGCGAGCGGCGGCTATGTCGCGGCACGCAAACCCGTTATCGACTGGTTGCGGCAAAGAGCGCGGCCGTATCTGTTCTCGAATTCGATCCCGCCAGCCATCGCCGCCGCGAGTCTGCGCGCGCTCGACCTGGTCGAGTCCGAGCAGGATCTGCGCACACGGCTGGCACAGCATGCGCGACGGTTTCGCGCTGGACTGACGGCGGCGGGACTTGAGCTGTTGCCGGGTGAACACCCGATCATCCCGGTGATGACCTATGACGCGACCCGGGCCGCCAAAATGGCCGAGCGACTGCTGCAGCTGGGCGTGTACGTGATTGGATTTTCATTTCCGGTGGTACCGCGCGGATTGGCGCGCATTCGAACTCAGATGTCGGCGGCCCTGGCGGATGCCGACATTGACAAAGCAATCGGCGCATTTGCGCAGGCCTGGAAGGAAACCCGATGAAGGCGCTGATCAAGATGACTGCCGGACCGGGGCTTGCCATGGGTGAGCTGCCAGAGCCCGTTCCGGGCCCTAACGATATTCTGATCAAGATCGTCAAGACCGCGATCTGCGGCACCGATATGCACATTTATCACTGGGACGCCTGGGCACAGAAAACCCTGCGCCTGCCGATGGCGATCGGCCATGAGTACTGCGGCCGCATCGTCCAGATGGGCAGCGAGGTCCGTGGTTTCGATGTGGGCGACCGCGTATCCGGCGAGGGGCATATCACCTGCGGCCACTGCCGCAATTGCCGTGCCGGCCGCCGCCACCTGTGCCGCAATACGGTTGGGGTGGGTGTCAATCGCCAGGGCTGTTTTGCCGAGTATCTGGTGATTCCGGCCAGCAACGCCTTCAAGTTGCCGGATGTCATCAGCGACGACATGGCCTCGATTCTCGATCCCTTCGGCAATGCAACACATACGGCGCTGGCTTTCAACATGGTGGGCGAGGATGTGCTCATAACAGGCGCCGGGCCCATCGGCATCATGGCCGTCGCCATTGCGCGCTTTGTCGGTGCGCGTCATGTCGTGATCACCGACGTCAATGACTACCGCCTGCAGCTCGCGGCAAAAATGGGTGCAAGCCGCACCGTGAATGTGAACCGCGATTCGCTCGATCAGGTCATGAAGGACCTCGGCATGCAGGAGGGCTTCGACGTCGGACTGGAGATGTCGGGCAATCCGCAGGCGCTGCGCGAGCTGCTGCGCACCATGCATCATGGCGGCAGCGTCGCGATGTTAGGTATCCCGCCCGGCGATACCGCAATCGACTGGGACCAGGTGATCTTCAAGGGCCTGACGTTGAAGGGTATCTACGGCCGCGAGATGTTTGAAACCTGGTACAAGATGTCGAGCATGCTGCAAAGCGGCCTCAACATCGGCCCGGTGATCACTCATCATTTTCCGCTGCGGGACTATCTGCAGGGCTTTGAAACCATGGCCTCGGGCCGCTCCGGAAAGATCATTCTCGACTGGAGCTGAATTCGTCGTCGCTCAGGCGCTGGCGGCGTAACGGCGCGCATCGGCCAACGCGGTCCGGTCTGGAATCTGCAGAATGATGCGGCGGCCGCCCTTGGCCAGCGCGACCGTGTCGATGGTCGCACCGACGGATTCAGCGCGAAAGGCCAGCATGCATTCTGCCTGCGCAGTTTTGGCATCAGCGGCGCGCGCAACGTCATCGGTAATCGAGGCGCAAATATGCGAGCCCTCCTGCCAGACCCGGATGTCGATGCTGGCGCCGGTTTCCGTCTCACAGACTTCGGTGACAACGTCCTGCGCTACGCGATGCACGAGATAAGCTGCATTGTCGTCAATGGTACCGGCAACATGGGTGACCGCGACGCTGACCTTGTCAGCGCCCTGCTGTTCGGCCCACTTGCCCAGACTCTGCATGGCGATGGCAAAGCCATGCTCGCCTAACACGAACGGCGAAATGCCCTGTGCCAGCTGCCGGCACTTCGAGATGGAATCACGAAGTATGCGTTCGACTTCCATCACTGGCTCGGATGTATCGACCGGCAACTGCCTGCGGAGACCACGCAACAACAAGGACGCCGCAGTCAGCTCCTGGCTGAGTGATTCATTCAGTTGCTTTCCCAGCCGCTGCTGTGCCGTGCGCGCCGCTGCAAGTTCCGCCTGCTGCATCCGCATGCGTTCGCGCAGATCCCTTCGGATATGAATCCACAACTCGCCATCGTCGCCGTTCACGCGGCAGACGGCCGCATCCACCGCAAATGCATCGCCATCCGGCGCGACATTGCTGACGCGCCCACGCCACAGGCCGGAGCGTGCGACGGTATCGCGAATTTCCTGATTGAGCTCGAGCTGACGCTCACGGCTATCCGCGCAAAACTCAGCCAGTGCTCGTCCGGTCAGCATCGCGATCGGCATGCCGAACAGATTGGCGGCCGCAGAATTTGCCCAACGGATTTCGCCGTCAGCGCCGGTCACCAGCACGGCGTCGTAAATCGTTTCCAGCATCAGCGCGCCGATCGCCAACTGGCTCTCGATGTGCTTGCGCTCGGTAACGTCCAGCAGTGAGCCTACGCAGCGCGTCACGCCGGATTCGTTGGCAGATGGCGATAGCAGGCAGCCCCGCGCTTCAACCCAGCGCCACTGGCCGCCGGCATCGCGAATGCGTACCTGCACGGCGACTGGCGTACTCGGTTCGCGCTGCAGCGCCTCAGTCGCCAGGCGTACCGACAGCAGATCATCAGGGTGAACGAGCGCCAGCAGTGCGTCGCGGTTGACGAGCGCGCTGGCGGCGTGGCCGAGCACCTTGCCGGCGGGCGGATCGAACCAGGAGCAGCGATCCGCCGTGATATTCCAGTCGAAAACCTGGTGATCACCGGCACGCACCGCAGCTAACACGGCACAGGTCGTGGTTTCGGGGTTGATCCTAGGTAAAACCCTGACGTTATCGCTCATGACGGCCGACAATAGCCGCCGCTGCGTCAGGACAGTGTGACCGCCGTCACAATTGCAGGTGACTTATTCTGCGTCAGTCCACAGAACAAAAACAGTAGGCAAAGCGGCTGCCGCGGGTCGACAGACGCTGCCAGCGCTGCGCTTCGCGCGCCAACGGATCCAGCGTTTTGGTCAGCCTGGCAAGCCGCTTTTGCTCGTCGCTCATGGCCCCGGCGGTCAGCGTTGCCAGTCGCATCTCGAATCGTTGCGCCAATTGCTCGGCGAAACTCAAGTCACCTTCAAGGAATTCAACCTGGTACTTGCCGTCGGCCAGCTTGGCACGCTTGGCGGCTGCCTTGACGGCGTCGTCAAAGCCACCAATGCGATCGACGAGGCCATTCTTCAAGGCGTCGGCACCCGCCCAGACGCGGCCCTGGGCGATCGCGTCAATCTCTGCGGGCGTCTTCTTGCGGCCATCGGCCACCAGCCCGATAAAGTCCGCATAGCCCTTTTCGATAACACTCTGGATCAAGCGGCTGACATCGGGGCCAAGCGGTCGATCGATGCGCATCTGGCCTGCCAGCGGCGTGGTGGCAACGCCGTCCACACCGACGCCAATCTTGTCGAGCGTCCGATTGATGGTTGGAATCGCGCCAAAGATGCCGATCGAGCCCGTGATGGTCGCGTTGTTAGCCAGTATCTCATCCGCCTGCGCGGCGATGTAGTAACCGCCCGATGCGGCGAGATCGCCCATCGATACCACCAGAGGACGCCCGGTCTTGCGAAATGCCTGCAGCTCGCGGCGAATTTGCTCGGACGCGGATACACTGCCGCCCGGGCTATCGATGCGCAGCACCAGCGCCTTGATGTCTTCGTCCTCGCGCGCGTCGCGAATCATATTGGCCAGGGTTTCGCCACCGACCGAGCCGGGAGGCTGCTCGCCATCGAGAATTTCTCCCGACGCAACGACGATACCCAGCTTGTCCTTGTGGCGGTCACCGGTCGCGACCTTTTCGGCTTTTTGCAACCGTGCGTAATCCGTTAGATCGATGGCGGCAAAACGCGTGTCGTGATCCTCATCCTTGCCGACCAGCTCGATCAGCCGTTGCTCGACCTGCTCGTAGGTCTTGATACCGGTGATCAGCCTGGCATCCAGAGCAACTTTGGCGGCATCGCCCTTTTGCGCCGTCACCCGGTCAGCCAGCTGCAGCACATACTGGCTTACAGCGTCGGCCGGAAGCTTGCGCACCCTGGTGACCTGCTGTTGATAGTTGGACCAGAGCGCTTCCAGATACGCCATGGTTTCTTCGCGATCTTCCGCGGACATATCCTGGCGCGTGTAGGTTTCCACCGCGCTCTTGTAGGCGCCAACGCGAAACACGTGCATGTCGACGCCAATTTTCTCCAGCAGCGCCTTGTAGTACTGCCGGTAGCGGCCGTAGCCCTCGATCAGCAGGAACCCCTGCGGGTCGAGGTAAATTTCATCGGCGTGCGCGGCGACAAAATAGGCCGGCTGCTCGTAGGCGCTCGCGGCTGCAATGACCTTCTTGCCCGTGCCGCGAAATTCATCGATAGCGCGTGTCAGCTCCTCGAGCGTTGGCTGACCGCCGCCCGACAGGGAGTCCAGTTTTAACACCAGGGCCTGCACCCGGCTGTCACTCTTGGCTGCGCGAATTGAGTCGACCAAGTCCCAGAGCAGTGTTTCGTCAGCGGCGTTGCCCTGCGCCTCACGGATGGCGCGCTGCACGGCGTCACCTGAAAGCTGCTCGACAATCCGGCCCTGGGGCTCTATCACCAGCGCGCCCTTGAGGGCAATCTTCGGCGTTTCCCTGGCTAACAGACCAATAATGAAACCGAAGATGATCAGCAGCAGAATCAGGTGCAATGTTTTGCGGAGAAAATCCAGCCCATGACCGATCCAACGAAAAACGCCCATGACAACTCCTGCTCGGTATGCGACCTAAGGAATACGACCTAAGGAATACGACCTATGGAATACGATAAGAAACCCGGTAGATGACGCCCGCCACGTCGTCCGACACCAGCACCGACCCGTCCGCCAATTCCAGGATGTCCACCGGACGCCCGGAAACCTTGAGATCGGCGCTCAACCAGCCGGTAATAAAAGGCTCGTAGGCGACCGCACGATCGCCCTCGAGTTTCACCCGCATGACGCGGTAGCCTATCGGTGTGCTGCGATTCCAGCTGCCATGCTCCGCGATCAACAATTGACCCTGGTACTGCGCCGGAAACTGCCGGCCACCGTAAAACTTCAGACCTAACGGGGCGACGTGCGGGCCCAGCTTCTGAACCGGCGGAGTCGCCGTGCCACAGGAACGCAATTTGCCAAACTCGGGATCCGCAATGTTGCCCTGATGGCAGAACGGAAACCCGAAATGCTCGCCCAGTTTTGAAACCTTGTTGAGCTCGCAGGAGGGTACCTCATCCCCTAACATGTCGCGGCCATTGTCGGTGAACCACAGTGCACGGGTGCGCGGATGCCAGGTGAAACCGACCGAGTTGCGCACGCCGCGTGCGACTACTTCCCGGCCGCTGCCGTCGGCATTCATCCGCAGAATCGTTGCGTAGTCCTCGCTGCCCCGATCGCAGACATTGCAGGGCGCGCCGACCGGCACGTACAACTTGCCATCCGGGCCAAAGCCGAGATATCGCCAACCGTGCCATTTGTCGTTAGGCAGGCGCGCGATGTCGACCGGCGCGGGCGGTGCGTCGAGCCGGTTCTCGATGTCGTCGTAACGGCGAATGCGGTCAGTCTCGCCGACATACAGCGCGCCGCCGCGGATCGCGACGCCGTTAGGCATGTTGAGACCTTTGAGCAGCGTGCGGACTGTCCGGCCGCCCTCGGCGCCGGCGCTGACCGCATAGACATTGCCGGCAGTGCGTGTGCCGACGAATATCGTGCCGCGCTCGCCCATGGCCATGGAGCGCGCATTGGTCAATCCGTCGGCCCACACCTCAATGCTGAAGCCGGGCGGCAGGGCCAGGCGGGAAAGATCCGGCCCGGCGGGCCGGGCGACCGCCGGCGCTAACAAAAACGCCGCGGCCAGCGCCAACAGCCTGGCCACTGTCAGCACACCGGCACGCGGCGCCACGGGCGCGGTACCCTCAGACCTTTTCTTCGATGCGCGCGGCCTTGCCGGTCAGATCGCGCAGGTAGTAGAGCTTGGCGCGGCGTACGTTGCCACGCCGCTTGACTGAGATGTCGGCGATGCTGGGGCTGTGCGTCTGGAACGTACGCTCAACACCTTCACCATGCGACATCTTGCGCACCGTGAACGAAGAATTGAAACCGCGATTGCTGCGGGCGATCACGATGCCCTCGTAAGCCTGCACGCGCTCGCGGTCACCTTCAATGACCTTGACGTTAACGACCACCGTGTCGCCCGGCTTGAACTCCGGCACCTGCCGCGTCATGCGGCTCTTTTCGATATCAGCAATGATGTTAGCCATTTTCGTCTTCCTCCAGCATGCGGCGCACTTCCTCAGTGAAGGCATTCCGCTTCATTAAGTCCGGCCGGCGTTCGCGCGTGCGTCGCAACGCCTCGCGCCAACGCCAGCGATTGATCGCCGCATGGTCGCCACCCTGCAAGACCGCCGGCACCTCGCGACCTTCCCAGACTGGCGGCCGCGTGTAATGCGGCCAGTCCAGGAGCCCGCTTGCGAACGAGTCCTCTTGCGCTGACCGGGCGTTGCCCAGCACACCGGGCAAATACCTGGACACCGCATCAATCACCACCAGGGCCGCAAACTCGCCACCGGACAACACATAGTCGCCGATCGAAAGCTCGCGGTCGATCCTGGCATCAACCACTCGCTGGTCCAGGCCCTCATACCGGCCCGCCACCAACACCATGCCCGGCAGCAGCGCCAGCGCGCGCGCCATGGCATCGTCAAACTTCTCTCCCTGAGCCGAGAGATACACTCTCGGGCACCCCGCCGGCAGCCTCGCCGCTGCCCGATCGATGGCGGCCGCCCAGATCTCGGGCTTACCGACCATTCCCGGACCGCCGCCATAGGGGCGGTCATCCACCGTGCCATGCACGTTGGCCGTCGCATCGCGCGGATTGGTCACGTCGACCTGCACCCGCCTCTCAGTAACCGCCCGACCCAGCACGCCAAAATCCAAGGCCGCGCGCAGTTCCTGCGGAAACAAGCTGACGACCGCGAATTGCATTGTCAAAAATCGGCCGGCCAATCGACCAGCACCTCGCCCGCCGCCAAATCCACTTTCAGCAGGTGTTGCGGGCTCACCGGCAGCCAATGCTCCCGCTCGCCCTGCACCACCAGCACCGTGTTAGACGGACCATCCACGAAATGATCCACCTTGCCCAACACCTGGCCCTCGCGGTTGAGCACACGCAGCCCAACCAGATCGGCCTGATAAAACTCGCCGCCCCCTAACGGCGGCAACGCCGCCCTCGCGACCCACACCCCCGCGCCAGCCAACGGCTGTGCCGCCTCGGGACTTGCCACATCCTGCACTTGTACCACCCAGCGCTGGCCATGCCTGCGGCTGTCTGTTAGCTCAACGTCGCGTTCCGTGCCATTGACCAGACGGAGCCGCCAACGGCGGTATTGCAGCAGATTTTCTTCCGGGTCGGTGAATGACTCGCAATGCACCCAACCCTTGAGACCATACGGCCGGCCCAGTCGGCCGAGCTCGGTCCAGTTTTCTTTCAGATTGCGCCTGCCTGCGTCAGGCGGCCACGGCCGGCGCAGCGACTGTCGACTTGCGATAGCTCTTGGTCAGATCACTGACGCGATCCGACAGCTTCGCGCCTTTCGACCGCCAGAAATCGATGCGCGCCAGATCCAGCTTGAGCTTGATATCGTTCTTGCGAGCTGTCGGATTGAAATAGCCGACCATTTCGAGCGCGGGACCGCCCTGGCGCTTGCGGCTATCGGTCACGACGACATGATAGAAAGGCGTGTTGGTTGTCCCACGACGAGTTAAACGAATAGTCACCATAAATCCGGGCCTGCCAAGCTTGTTAATAGGGTCAAAAAAGAGCGCGGATTCTACGGAAAACCTTGGAATGATGGAAGAGAATTGATGGAAGAAAACTTTCGTGTGCTAGCCAGGCGGCATCCCGGGCATGCCGCCCTTGAAGGACCGCATCAGCCGCTGCAGCTTGCCGCCCTTGAAGCCCTTCATCATGCGCTGCATCTCCTGGAACTGCCGCAGCAGCCTATTGACGTCCTGAACCTGAACGCCGGCACCGGCCGCTATGCGCCGCCGGCGCGAGCCGTCGATGACCTCGGGGCGGCGCCGCTCGCGCCGCGTCATGGAGTCAATGACAGCGATTTGCCGTCGGACCGCCTGATCGCCGAGCTCTGGGGCGCCCGCTCTTTGACTTAATTGGCCTGGGAGCTTGTCCATCAAGGAGCTGACACCCCCCATCGACTGTAGCTGCTGCAGCTGGGACCGCAGGTCCTCGAACGTGAAGCCCTTGCCCTGGACGACCTTGCGGGCCAGCTGTTCGGCCTCCTGCATATTGACCTGGGACTTGACCTGTTCGACCAGGGCCAGGACATCGCCCATACCCAGAATCCGGGACGCAACCCGCTCCGGGTCGAAGGGCTCGAGGGCGTTCGGCTTTTCACCAGTGCCCATGAACACAATGGGCTTGCCGGTAATCTGCCGCACCGACAGGGCCGCGCCGCCGCGCGCATCGCCGTCGGCCTTGGTCAGGATGACGCCAGTCAGATCGAGGGCCTCAGAAAACGCCTTCGCTGCGTTCACGGCGTCTTGCCCCGCCATCGAATCGACGATGAACAGTCTTTCATGCGCCGCGACCGCGGCTTCAATCTCGCGCACCTCCGCCATCAATTCGGTATCGATGTGCAGTCGCCCCGCGGTGTCCACGATCAGCACATCGAACACACCGCTGCGCGCGCGCTCGATGGCCGCGCGGGCAATGTGCGCCGGCGCCTGGCTGCTGTCCGCAGGCATGAAGTCCGCGCCCACCTGGGCCGCAAGCCTTTGCAATTGCAGGATAGCGGCCGGCCGGCGCACATCGGTGCTCACCAGCAGGACTTTCTTGCCGCGCGCCTCGATCAGCCAGCGCGCCAGCTTGGCCGCCGTGGTGGTCTTGCCGGCGCCCTGTAGGCCGGCTAACAGAATGACAAATGGCGGCTGCGCGCGCAGTTCAAATCCGGCGCGCGCGCCGCCCATCAATGCAATGAGTTCGCGGTGCAGGATGCCGATGAACTCCTGCCCCGGGGACAGGCTGCTGGCCACCTCAGCCCCCAGCGCCCTGGCCTTGACCGTATCAATGAACGACTTGACCACCGGCAGTGCAACGTCGGCTTCCAGCAGTGCCATGCGCACTTCGCGCAGCGTCTCGCCGACGTTTTCCTCCGATATGCGGCCCTTGCCACGCAGATTTTGTACCGTCCGGCCGAGCCGGGAGGTCAGTTTGTCGAACATGGCGCTATTCTAGCGGCACCCGCCGCAGGGTTGATGCGCGCTGCTAAAGTGACGATGTGCAAGACCTGCCCACGCTTGTCCTGTTGGTGATACTGCTGGCGTTACTGGTCCTGGTCGCGTTCTCCTCGGGCACCGAGGTGGCGATGTTGTCGGCTAACCGCTATCGCATCCGCAGCCGCGCCGAAAAAGGCGAACTGACCGCCAAGTTGCTCGATGACCTGCTGTCCAAGCCCGACGACTGGCTCGGCGCCAATCTGATCGTGCTGACGCTGGCCGCCGCGGGGGTCACTACGATCGCGGCTATTCTGGCGTTCCGTACCCGTAACGAATGGGCGATCCTGTATCCGACGGTGGTCGTACCAGTCGTCATGCTGGTGGTCTGCGAACTGGCGCCCAAAATCTATGCCGCATTGCATGCCGATAGTGTGGCGCTGGCGAGCGCCTGGCCGTATCGGGTACTGGTGTGGCTGACACGTCCCGGCGTACTACTCGCGAATTGGGCGGCATATGGATTCTTGCGTCTGTTTGGCGTCGCCAAGGAATTACGCGGCGGCGGCCATGCACTCTCGTCAGACGAGCTGCGCACCGTTCTGGCGGAAGCAGGTCCGATGATTCCGCAGCGGCACCGGCAAATGCTGCTGTCGATTCTCGATCTCGAACGGCTTACGGTCACCGACATCATGATTCCGCGCCAGGAAATTGCCGGCATCGATCTGGATGACGACTGGGAAGATATTCTTGAACAATTGCGCCAGACGCCGCACACCCGGCTGCCGGTCTACAAGAGCGACATGGACGACATGGTCGGGCTGTTGCACATGAAGCGGGTCGCGCAGAGCCTCGCGCGCGGCACGCTGGACCGCGAACAGCTGGAGGAACTGGCGCGCTCGCGCGAACCCTATTTCGTGCCGGTCGGAACTTCGTTGATGCTGCAGCTCGGAAATTTCCAGCGTAATCGGCGCCGCTTCGCCTTTGTCGTCGACGAGTACGGCGACATTCATGGACTGGTCACGCTGGAAGACATTCTTGAAGAGATTGTCGGCGAGTTCACCACGGATCCGGCTACAGTGACCCACAAGGACGTGCGGCGGCAGCCTAACGGCGAGTGGGTCATCAATGCGAGCGCCACGATCCGTGCGCTCAATCGTGCACTCGGCTGGCAACTGCCGACCGATGGCCCGAAGACGCTGAATGGCCTGTTGCTCGAGCGCCTGGAAACCATTCCGCAGCCGGGAGTAACCCTGCGGCTCGGCTCGTTGCAGTACGAAGTGCTGCAGGTGTCTGACAATGCCATTCGCGCGGTACGCGTCCGCGAAGTTGCCAGGGCTGCTGCAAGCTAACAGCCTGCACGGCGTTGCTACAGGACAGCGCGCAGCGCCTCGCTGATACGCGCGACCGGCACCACGGCCAGGCCCTCGATGGCCTGCCGCGGCGCATTGGCCGCCGGCACCAGCGCACGCCGGAACCCCTGCTTTGCCGCCTCGCGCAGCCGCTCCTCGCCGTAGGCCACAGGCCGCAACTCACCGCTCAGTCCGACCTCGCCGAACGCGCACAGATCCGCCGGCAGCACCCGGTCACGAAAACTCGAGGCCATTGCTAACAACAAGGGCAGGTCGCTGCCGGTGTCCCGCAGGGTCAGGCCGCCGACCACATTGGCAAATACGTCGTGGTCCGCCAGGGAATACCCGCCATGCCGATGCAGCACCGCTAACAACATGCTGATGCGGTTGCTGTCGATGCCGTCGGCGACGCGCCGCGGATTGGCAAAACGCGTCGGATCGACCAGCGCCTGCACCTCCACCAGCAAGGGCCGTCCGCCCTCCCAGCTGACCAGTACGACGCTGCCCGCGGCAGCTAGGGTGGAGCGAGCGAGAAATATCGCCGACGGATTGCGCACTTCGCGCAGGCCCTCGGCCTGCATGGCGAAAAACGCCGTCTCGGCGATTGCGCCATAGCGATTCTTGGTGGCGCGGACCAGTCGATAACGGCTGCCGCTGTCGCTGGCAAAATACAGCACCACATCAACGAGATGCTCCAGCACCCGCGGACCGGCCAGTGCGCCGTCCTTGGTAACGTGGCCGATCATGACCACGGTGGTGCCACTGGCTTTGGCAAAGCGCACGATCTGCGATGCGCACTCGCGCAATTGCGTGACGCCCCCGGCAGCGCCCTGCCCGGCGGCGGTTTCAACGGTCTGGATGGAATCGACAATCATCAGTGCGGGCGGCGCCTTCGCGGCCTCGGCGAGCGCGGCATCGAGATCGTGATCGCACAGCAGTGTCAGCCGCTCGAGCGGCCCCTGCCCCAGCAGGCCAAGGCGCCGGGCACGCAGGCGCAGCTGCTCAACCGATTCCTCGCCTGACAGATACCAGACCGGCGCCTGGCTGGCGACCTGAGCAGCCACCTGCAATAGCAGCGTCGATTTGCCGATGCCGGGGTCACCGCCGATCAGGGCGACGCCTCCGGGGACCCAGCCACCCCCCAGCACCCGATCGAGTTCAGAAAAACCCGAGGCCAGGCGCGGCGGCCCAGCGACCGACGGGGATGCCAGACCTTGTAAGGCGATTGCGCTGCTGCGACGTGCCACACGAGACTGGGCCGACCCTGTGGCCGCCGTCACACCTCTCAAGGCAGTCAACGTGTTCCAATCGCCGCAGGCGGGACATTGACCTTGCCATTGGGCCGAGTCGCCGCCACAGGCGCTGCAGACGTAACGAGTGTTGATTTTCGGCATACCGGGATCGCAATGCTACGGTATGGCAAGCCCCTGTCAGGATTAGAATGGCGCCGTTTGTTTGATTTTTGAAGCCGACAACCGAGGATGGCAGCAGACGTGAGCCTGCGCTCTAAAGTAAAACTCGTGGGCCAGAGCCATACCGGCAAGGTCCGCGAGCACAACGAGGACACTATCGCCTTTGATGGAGATCTGGGGCTGATGGTCCTCGCCGACGGCATGGGCGGCTATAACGCGGGCGAGGTCGCCAGCGGAATTGCGGTCAAGACCATCGTTAATCTGGTGCGGGATTCGGCCGACCACGAGGACCTGAGCGCCACCGATCAGGCCACCGGCCTCACCCGCCGCAGCATCGTGCTGCGCGATGCGGTGCTGCGGGCTAACAAGGTCATTTTTCAGACGGCCAAGACCCAACCGCAATGCGAGGGCATGGGCACCACGGTGGTCGGCGCCCTGTTCTACGACGATCGTGTAACCATTGCCCACGTCGGCGATTCGCGCATGTATCGGGTACGCGGCAACAAGCTGGAACAGGTAACGTCGGACCACTCACTCCTGCAGGAGCTCGTGGACCGGGGGTTTTACTCACCAGAAGAAGCCCAGCGGGCCGCCAACAAAAACTACGTGACCCGGGCGTTGGGGGTCGAACCGTCGGTCGAGGTCGAAATCCAGGAAGACGTGGTGCAGAAAGGCGACCGCTACCTCATATGTTCAGATGGGCTGTCGGATATGGTGGAGGATGCCGACATACACTTAACCGTAAACACCTTTGGTGCTAACCTAGACACGGTCGCCAAGCAATTGATCCAACTGGCCAACGATAACGGGGGCCGGGACAACATATCCGTGCTCATGGCACAGGTCATGGAGTCCTTCCCGGCACGTCGCGGCGTGATGGATAAAGTGCTTCGCTGGTTTTCCTGACGCTTACAGGACTGAATAAAATCTATGTCCAGGCTGATATTGAGCCTCGATGGCCAGACAACGGCCGAGTACACCATGAACAAGGAGCGGTATACCATCGGCCGCCTCCAGGACAATGACATCCGGATCGACAATCCGGCGGTCAGTGGCCATCATTCGCTGATCATCAACATCCTCAATGATTCTTTTCTTGAGGATCTGAACAGCACCAATGGCACCTACGTCAACGGCAAGCTGATCAAGAAACACGCGATGCAGCATGGTGACATTGTCACCATCGGCCACCATCAACTGCGTTACGTCGAAGACGACCAGCAACAGGACGAATTCGAAAAGACCATGGTGATCCAGCCATCGGCACGCCCGGTGGACATGATTCGCCGCGCCGAAGCGCGCGTCGATTCACAGAACAATGCACGTGGCGCCGCGCCCGGCAATAAGGCCAACGGCGCTGGCGACCGGCGCGTCGTGGCCGAGAGCCAGCTCGCCATTCGCAAGGCCAAGCTGCAGGTCCTGTCCGGGCAGTTCGCCGGCCGCGAACTGGAGCTGGTCAAGGCCCTAACAACGCTGGGCCGCCCGGGCGTGCAGGTGGCCGCCATCACGCGGCGCCAGGACGGGTATTTCCTGATTCACGTGGAAAGCGCCAAGGAACAATCGCCGCCCAAGGTCAATGGCGAGGAGCTGGGCGCCACGGCACACAGGCTCAAGGACAACGACGTGCTCGAGCTCGCCGGCGTCAAGATGGGTTTTTTCCACACCTGAGAGCGGCGGCTCAGGCAATTTCCAGTGGCACGCGCTGGCTGACGCCACAGACGATTTCGTACGGGATAGTACCGGCGAACTTCGCAATGGTCTCGACCGGCAGTTGTGGACCCCACAACTGCGCGCGGCTGCCGACCGCAATATTTGTCAGCTCGGTGATATCCGCTGCGATCATGTCCATCGACACGCGGCCCGCGAGTCTCGCCGCGTGGCCATCGATAATGATCGGCGTACCCGACGGCAGCTGCCGCGTCAGGCCGTCGCCATAGCCGGCCGCGATGATGGCAACGATGCTGTCGCGCTCGGCGCGCCAGGTGCCGCCGTAGCCCACTGTTTCGCCGCGCCGTACCTGCCGCACTGCGATCACTGCGGCATCCAGCGTCATCACTGGTTTGAGCCCGAAGTCGACGCCCAGTCTGCCGGTGATCGGCGACACGCCGTAGAGCGCGAGACCGGGTCGCACCCAGTCGCCGCGACCCTCGGGCCATAGCAACGAACCCGCGGAGTTGCCGATGCTGGTCTCTGCCTGCAATCCCTTGCCGGCCAGTGATTTCATCAGCAGCGCAAATCTCGCCAGCTGATCCCGCGTCATGGCCTCCTCGGGCTCATCGGCCCGGGCCAGGTGCGTCATGATGCGGCGGATGCGCGGCGCGACCCGCAGCGCATCGAGACGGCGCCAGACCTCGGGGAAAGACTCGGGCCGAAAACCGAGGCGGTTCATGCCCGTATCAATTTTCAGCCACAACGCAAACGCATGCTTGTTAGCTGACAGCTCCAGCAGCTTGAGCTGCTCGGGTTCGTGCACGACCAGCTCGATATTGGTTTCCGCGGCGTTCTTAAGCTCAAGCGGCGAGAACACGCCTTCGAGCACTACGATGGGCTGGCGTATGCCAGCGGCGCGCAATTGCATGGCCTCATCAAGTCGCGCGACCGCAAACGCATCCGCCTCGCGCAGCGCATTTGCAGCCTGCACCAGCCCGTGACCGTAGGCATTCGCCTTGACCACCGCCATGACACGCGCACCCGAAATCTCGCGCATGCGCCGCAGGTTGTGCTGCAGGGCGGCGGTATCGATGACCGCGCGAATGATGCGCGTCATAAGCTAACGCAGCACGCCCTCGGCGTAGGCATCCGGCACATAATTGATGAAGCGAGTGAACTGGCCCTGAAAGGTGAGCACGAACGTGCCGGTTTCGCCATTGCGATGCTTGGCGATATCGATTTCGGCCATGCCACGCTTGGTGGTGTTCTTGTCGTAGACTTCTTCGCGGTAGATCAGCAGGATAATGTCCGCGTCCTGTTCAATGGCGCCGGATTCACGCAAATCCGACATCACGGGCTTCTTGTCGACGCGTTGCTCGACACCCCGGTTCAGCTGCGACAACGCGATCACCGGTGCATGCATTTCCTTGGCCAATGCCTTCAAACCGCGTGAAATCTCGGCTATTTCAGTCGCGCGATTCTCCTTGGTGCCCGGCACCTGCATCAACTGCATGTAGTCAACCACGATCAGATCGAGGCCATGCTCGCGCTTGATGCGCCGCGCGCGAGCACGGAGGTCGGTGGGCGTCAACGCGGGCGTCTCGTCGATGAATATCTTGGACTCGGACAGCTGCCCAGCCGCGCCGGAAACCCGGTTCCAGTCCGAATCCGTCAGCTGACCGCTGCGGATGTGGGTCAGCGAGACGCGGCCAACCGACGACAGCATGCGCGTCAGCAACTGCTCGGACGGCATTTCCATCGAGAAGATCGCAACCGAGGCCTTGACGCCCTGCTTGAGCGCCGCGTACTCAGCCATATTGATCGCCAGCGTGGTTTTGCCCATCGATGGGCGCCCGGCAACGATGACCAGATCGCCAGGCCGCAGGCCGCCCGTCTTCTTGTCGAATTCGTCAAAGCCGGTGGGCAGGCCGCGCAGCGCATTCGGGTTCGACTGCCAGTCGTCGATCTTGTCGATCAACGGCTGCATCATGTGACTGACGCGCACCGCACCTTCGCTGCGGCCACGGAACCCGGCCTCGGCGATGTCGAAAACCTTCTGTTCGGCGCGGTCGACCAGCTCGCGCACCGTTTCGCCTTCGTTGTGATGCACCGACGAGGCGATTTCCGATCCGGCCTGTTGCAGGCGCCGCAACAAGGAGCGTTCGCGGACGATATCGGCATAGGCGCGTACGTTTTCCGCGGTCGGCGTTTCACGCACCAGATTGCCAAGATAGGCCAGCCCGCCCGCCTCTTCGAGTTTCCCCGAACGCGCGAGCTGTTCGCTGACCATGACCGCATCACAGGGCTTCATGTGCGCGGCCAGCTGGGAAATGGCCTCAAATATCAGCCGATGATCCGCGCGATAGAAATCTTCGCTGCGGATTACGTCAGCGACATTGTCCCAGGCGGAGCCGTCGAGCATCAGGCCGCCTAACACGGACTGCTCCGCCTCGACGGAGTGCGGGGGCGTGCGGAGCGCCTCCTGGATCACTTTTCCGGCCCGCCTTTACTCTTCCGCGACGATGCTGACCGGCAGCTCGACATTGACGTCGGTATGCAGATGCAACACGACGACATGGTCGCCCACGGTACGCAGCGGACCGTTAGGCATGCGCACTTCGCTGCGCGCAACCTTGTGGCCCTGGGCGCTGCAGGCTTCAGCGATGTCGCTGGTTCCGACCGAGCCGAACAGCTTCCCTTCGCTACCCGCCTTGGCCGTGATGCTGACCTTGAAGCCCTTGAGTGCTTCGGCACGCTCGGCGGCGCCGGTGAGATGCTCGCGCGCAATGCGCTCGAACTCAGAGCGTTGCGCCTCAAAGCGCTTGATGTTAGCAGGCGTGGCCAGCGTGGCCTTGCCGGCCGGCAACAAAAGGTTGCGGCCGTAGCCGGACTTCACCTTGACGCGATCCCCGATGTTGCCGAGGTTCGCCACTTTCGTTAGCAATATGACATCCATGGCGGGCCTCAGTGTTGATCGGTGTACGGCAGCAACGCGAGAAATCGCGCGCGACGGATGGCGGTCGACAGCTGGCGCTGAAAGAACGACTTGGTGCCCGTGATACGACTCGGCACGATCTTGCCGGTTTCCGTGATGAAGCTCTTGAGCAGGCCTACGTCCTTGTAGTCCACCTGCGTGATGCCTTCGGCGGTGAAGCGGCAGTATTTCTTGCGGCGATTGAACCGCGATTGTTTTCCATTGTTCATGTGTCGGCCCTTACAGGTTGTCGCCCATCATGTCGTCGTCATCGCCCATGTCGTCGCGACGATCCCGGCGCTCTTCGTCCTCGCCTTTCGCCATCGACGAGGGTTCGGTCACGGCCGTTTCCATCTTGACCACTAGGTGACGCAGTACCGCGTCGCTGAAGCGGAAGCCGCCTGTCAGCTCGGTGAGCGTTTTCTGATCGGTTTCGATATTGAACAGAAGGTAGTGCGCCTTGTGGACCTTGGCGATCGGGAACGCCAGCTGCCGGCGGCCCCAGTCCTCAAAACGATGCACGTGGCCGCCGCTCTGGGCAACCATGCCCTGATAGCGTTCGACCATGGCAGGGACCTGTTCGCTCTGGTCCGGATGGACCAGAACTACGATTTCATAATGCCTCATGTGTGCTCCTTGTGGATTAAAGCCACCCCGCGAGGCTCGTGGGTGTGGCAAGGATTTGAATCGGGCGCGGAGAATAGCCGGAGGGCGTCGGCCGGGCAAGCCCGACGACCCGAATCCTGTGATTTTCCTGACATTTTCCCGGCCTGGCCGGTCAACTGCGCTGGCGGCAGGCCTCGTACAGCAGCATCCCTGCGGCCACAGACACGTTCAGGCTTTCCACCTGGCCGGTCATCGGCAATTTCACCAACAGGTCGCAGGTGTCGCGTGTTAGCTGCCGAAGGCCTGCACCTTCCGCACCCATGACCAGCGCTATGCCCCCCCGCAGGTCGACCTCGGACACTCGCTGCTGCGCCTCGGCGTCAGCGCCGACAATCCACAGCCCGGCGTCCTTGAGCAGGCGCAAAGTCCGCGCCAGGTTGGTCACGCTCACGACCGGCGTGAATTCCGCGGCGCCAGCCGCGACCTTGCGAACCGTAGCATTCATTTGTACGGAGCGATCTTTCGGCACCAGCACGGCCAGTGCACCGCAGGCATTAGCGGTGCGCAAACAGGCGCCCAGGTTGTGCGGGTCCTGCACACCGTCCAGCACCAGAATCAGTGGATTTTCGACACCGGTCAGCGCACTCAGCAATTCGTTCTCGCGGGTGGCAGTCAGCGCTCTTATTTCCGCTAACACACCCTGATGCACAGCTTCCTCACCCAGCCACTGCTCGAACTCGCGCGGCTGCGCACGCTGCACCCTGATGCCGGCGGCTTGCGCCAGTTGTAGGATCTCTGCGACCGGTTGATCCTCGCGCGCCGTGGCAATTCGCAGGCTGAGCACGCGGCCCGGATCGGCGCGCAACACGCTGCGTACCGCATGCAGACCGAAAACCATGTTGTTCTGCGGACGGTTCATGCGCAAGAAGTCAGGGCGCGAGTTCCAGGTCGATCAGGCCTTCTACCATGTTAGCAGCCGTGACGATCACGCGGATCCTCAAGCCGACACGCAGCTCAAGACCATTGCGGCGGCCAACCCAGGCCTGGCCATGCTCGGCCATCACGAAGTCGCCCTGGCCCCTTGCATCGAGCCGCAGCAGGCCGTCGATCTGCAAAACCGTGAGCTGCACGAAGCAGCCGGATTCGGTCACTGTCGTGATCAGGCCTTCAAACGTCTGGCCGATGCGCTCGCGCAGGTAGCTGCATTTCAGGAAGGCATCGACGTAGCGATCGGCCTCTTCGGCCCGCCGCTCAAGCTGTGACAGCTCAACGCCGGCAATTGTCAGCGGGGCTTCTTCGGGAGTCGCACCGCAGGGGTCCTTGGCGTCCAGCATGGCGCGCAGGCGCCGATGCACCACCAGGTCCGGATAACGCCGGATTGGCGAGGTGAAATGCGCATACTCCTTGAGCGCCAGTCCGAAGTGCCCGATGTTAGGCACCTGGTACAGGGCCTGCTGCAGCGAACGCACCACCAGCGACTCCACCAGCGGCCTGAGGTCGCTCTTGCCCAGCCGCTCCGGGATCGCGCGCAAATCCGCGGTGGTCGGCTCCTCCGGCAGCTGTGCCGCGATACCTAACAAAGACAGCGTCGCGACCAGTTTCTCGATTTTTTCCGGATCCGGCTGACCATGCACGCGGTACAGCGCCGGCTGGCCAGCAGCGAGCATTTCGCGCGCCACCGCGACGTTGGCGAGGATCATGCACTCCTCGATCAGCCGGTGCGCATCGTTGCGCGCGTATTGGGCGATACCGCGCACTCTTTCGTTGGCATCGAACTCGAAATTGATTTCGCTGCTGTCGAATTCCAGCGCGCCGCGCTTGCGGCGCACCTTCTCCAGCAGGCGGAACACGTCGACCAGTGGCTCAAGTGATTTGCACAGGGACCCAAGCTGGCGGCGCGCGGCAGGCTCCTTCTCGAACAGTGCCGCGTTAGCCAGCGTGTAGGTCAATCGCGCCGCACTGCGCATGATGGCGGGATAAACGCGCGTGCCCTGCAGTTCACCACGCTTGTTGAGCCGCATGTCGGCAACGAGACAGAGCCGATCCACTTCGGGGGCGAGCGAACACAAGTGATCGGACAGCGCCGGCGGCAGCATCGGCAGCACGCGCCGCGGAAAATACACCGAGGTGCCGCGCAGGCGTGCCTCATCGTCGAGCACCGTGCCGGGGCGCACATAGTGGCTGACATCGGCGATAGCGACCAGCAGTCGATAGCCCTGGTCGTTGTGCTCGGCGTACACCGCATCGTCGAAATCGCGTGCGTCATCGCCATCGATCGTCACCAGCGGTAACTCGCGCAAATCCACACGCTGCGTATGGTCACGGGGCTGCACCGCGCTACCGTGTCGGGCAGCATCGCGCATGACCGCTTCCGGAAACTCGCTCGGCAGGTTGAAGCGCGCCATCGCCGCCGCATGCGCCATCGGCAACGGGCGTTCAGGATCCAGCACCTCCGTGACACGGGCAACCGCGCCGCGCCCTTCGGCCGGATAGCGCGTGATCGCGGCGATGACCCAGTCGCCGTTGCGGGCGCCATTGAGGTCCGCAGGTGCTACCGCACAGCGCAGATTGAGCCTGCGGTCTGCCGCTTCGATAAGGACGCTGCGACCCTGGGCCAGCACCGTACCCAGAAATTTCTTGACGCCGTGTTCAACGATTTCAATCATGCGGCCGGAATAACGGCCATCGCTTTCGCGCCGCGTCGCAACACGCACGCGATCGCCGGTCATCAGCCCGGTCATCTCGCGATGCGGAAGAAAGACGCTCGTGGTCCAGTCAGAGGATCGTACAAAACCGAAACCGTCGCGGTGCGCGCTGACGGTGCCGACGATTTCCCCGGGAAGGCTGGGTGCGGGTGATTTGCCGCCGCCGCGAGACTGGCGTTGCAGCCCCTGGCGCCGCGGCTGGGAATTTGAGTGTGAGTCGCGGCGTGGCCGCGATGCTTGTTGCTGTCGTTTTTTCAAAGTGTCGCTATTGTCGCCGATTCATCTGAACTGATGCTTTTTTATATGGTATGGGAGTTAAGGTGGCCTGCTAACAGGCTGGAGCGTGTCTCGCGAAATCGCAAGCCCTGCCACCCCCGGAAGGCCCGTTTGCGGCGCTGAATTGCCCGAAATCGGCATTCCCGCAGACGAAAATTGACAGGCCCCGGCGCGCTGCGTACATTGCGCGGCCCCCTGCCCGGGTGGCGGAATTGGTAGACGCACTAGCTTCAGGTGCTAGCGGTTAACACCGTGGAGGTTCGAGTCCTCTCCCGGGCACCAGAATTATCCTATTAATCAATAGGTTATAATTTTTTCCTAATCTAGTTTTTAATATTTTACCCGCCGCGCCTGGCTCTTGTTAGGTCGTCTTGACTGAGCGCTATTGCGGCAATCAACCTTGTTAGGCTGTTATGCAACTGTAGCGCCGCGGTCGATGTCATCGCCCGGAGACAGGCCACAACATGCTTGCCCTTGACTCGATTTCGTTCGAATCGCCGCGCGAAATCAGTGACGCGTCATGCGATAGTAGTCCTGCGTTTCCTGCGCGCACTTGGAATCTCGTCACCTTTACGCGGCTTCTGACCTCCGCCACGACTCAAGTCGCGAAGTAACTTGGCGCCCGCCTTCGGGTCGCCCGCAGCGATGTGATCGGAAAACCATTTCGCCGTTCGCAATTGGGCCAGCTTTTCGGCGCTTGCTACATTAATCAATTGGTTGACCGCCATTCCCTCCAGGTCTGACATTGAGCGCAGCTCGCTCATCAGCGAAGGTTGCAGATGTAGGGCAAAGTTACTAGTACGCATATTCCTTACCTCAGTCTTTACAGCGCCACCGAAGGCGTCGCGAGTTCCAATTGGAAAGTGCTGGCAGCCGTAGCGAAATCACCACGATTCGGCACACTAGCGGGAGACAAAATGCAGTTTGGATTTCAGAGTTTCGATCTCATCTAACAAATCCAGCGCGAGAGCAGCGCCCGGTGCGTTGAGCTGCAAGTCGCGTACCAGTCGCACCGCGGTCCTTGCCCGCCGCAAGTCGCCGCCTCTAAAGGTCCAGCGCTCCGGAGAATTACCGTGTGGTGTCAGTACGCCTTCGTCGACCAAGTCGACAATATGGTCCGCACTCGTTCCGCAGACTCTGCTCAGTTCAATCAACGTAAACTGGACCGCGGACTCAACCAGCAGAACATCGTTTATTTCCCAAGGGTTCATTGCCTCAAGTCTCCGGCGTTTGACGTGGATTGAAATCACTGAACGATTGTTTCATGACGCGATAGGCTTCCTGCGCCGAGGTAGTGTCGGCGGGTGGCACCATGACCGACAACATCGCGTACAGGTCACCGGGCGTTGCACCCGGCAATCCTTTTCCCTTGAGGCGCAGCTTGCGGCCTGACTGAGAGCCAGCCGGCACAGTCAATTGCACTTGACCATCGGGTAGTGACACGCCGACGCTCGCACCTAACGCCGCCTCCCAAGGCGCCAGCGGCACTTCGACGTAGACATCGGCCCCCTCAACTCGAAACTGTGCGTGCGGCGCGAATTCTATTTCCAGGTACAGATCGCCCGCACCAGCAGCTCCGAGGCCCGGTTCACCTTGTCCCGCAAGGCGCAGGTGCTGCCCGGAACGGATGCCTTTTGGAATCGATACCTGCAACTCCTGCGGGTGAAATGTCACATTCTCAGCTGCGTCCCGCCGTGGCACACGCAGTGAGAATCGGCGCCGCGCCCCTTGATAAGCGTCTGCCAGATCGATTTGCACTTTGGCGTGGCGATCGTGGCCGGCGGCACGCGGCGCGCCATGTCGAGCTCCCGGCTGCCGACCGAACAAGGCCTCAAAAAACTCGCTCCTGTCGAAGTCGGAAACCGGGTCAGACGATCGACCACTGAACTCGAAGCCGCCGTTCCAATTCGGGGGAGGATGAAATTCCTCACCCGCCTTGTTGTGAGCACCAACCTCATCGTATGCCGCGCGCTGTTCCGGGTCCTTGAGTACCTTATAAGCTTCCGAGACTTCCTTGAATTTAGCTTCCGCATCCGTTTCTTTGCTAACGTCCGGGTGGTACTTACGCGCCGACCTGCGATACGCGCGGGTGATTTCGTCGAGCTTGGCAGTCCGCTCGACCCCGAGCGTCGCATAGTAGTCTTTGAATTTCATGTGACGAGCATCAGACCACGTATTTGCGACGAGAAACAATAGTCGGCCTATCCGTTTGGCGACGGCGGCTTCAAGATCGACCGGCTCAAGCCGGGCAGGCGCTTCACAAGCTAAGCAGCAACCAGTTCGCCACCCCAGGCGGCCATCGCGCTGTATGTGTCCTCCAGCGTGAAGGAGTCACGCCGGAGCGGAGCGATAACACGCTGAAGGTTACTTATGCCGATCCGTCGATCCCGGGATTCCGCACCGCATATTTCTCTCATGGCGCCGAGTCGCCGCACGCCTATCGCTTCGCCGCCGTCGCATTCCAGGACGAGTTGCACTGGAAACAGTCAATCACGTTCACCGACGAAGGCGAACTCTACGAAGGTCGCAACACCGTGACGCGGGCTCCGGCCCCAGCAAGCTTGCCAATGCCCACACTCAATTACATTTCTGCGTCACCGATAGCTTGTTCACCATTGACGCTGCTGGCGCGCCGCGCAAACAGGGAAACCAATACGCAGCGGGTAATCCATCGGGTAAATCGCCGCTTACTCTCGATAAGCGCTATTTTTTCCGATTCATTATCATCGCGTTCGAGTCCTCTCCCGGGTGCCAGTCGTTCTGTTTTTCAGCGGCATACGAGCGTTTTTGCGTCTTGTCCGCTATCCAACCCACCAGCCGTTACATTGTTAGGTTTGGAGCGGCGTTCCGCGGTACTTCGTGAAGTAGACGCTGGACAAACCGTCATTGCTTGGCGGAAAAACCATCAAGATCTGATTTTCGTTAGATTCCGAGTAATGGGCTGCAAACGCGGGTTGAGAGATTCAAATCAACCGCCAATAGATTGATTTTTGTGGGCGCATTTCGCCGGCGATTACGCCGGTTGGCATGGTGGGATTGCCGCCGAGAAACTGCGCGCCCGGCATACGCGGCGCGCAAGATCGCATGCACCCCGGGCCCGCGCCCGGAACCGCACTTAGTTATTGCGGGCGGCCTCACGTCGCGTGACGACGCCGTTCGCCCACGCGGACCGCTTTACATGTTGTAGCTGCTGATGCTGATAACGCAGTCGTGCGGCTTCGCTGCGGCTGATGCCCGAATCGCGTGCCAGCACCAGACTGCTGCCAAAGCCGCAAATCGCCGCCAACGCAGCCAATCCGGCCATTTTTGTCGTGCTCATGATGTCGCTTCCTAACCGACGCAATTGACGACCCTGGGAGGGGCAACGGGCCGCCAGCAAGACGGTTGACCGATTGAGTCATCTAGTCAAGTTCTCGATAAGCCGTTCGTTAGGCGCCGCATTGCCCCAATGTCAGGCACCGATGTTGCGCATGCCGACCGTCGCCTGCGTGACCGTTGTCATTGCGCGGCGGTTCGCACTATCATTGGTCAATGCCGTGCACCAAAACACTTCAGCGACTGTGGCGAAAGATAGCGACTTGTGCGTTCGCAACCTGCATGATCGCAACGCCATGCGCCGCCGCCGACTCCAGCATCTATGCGGGCATCAAAAATGCCACGCTGGTCGACTTCGGGACGTTCGTGGTCACCGGCGGTGGGCCCTTCGATCGTGTCGAGACTTTTGAGTATCTTAAACGGCCGGACGGTGGCTACACACTGGTTAACACGCAAACAGCGTCATCGGGCGCTTACCGGGCGCAAGGGCGCTTCGATTTCGATGCGAACTGGCGTGCACAAAGCGCTCACGGCATCGGTGTCTATAGCGGCCTGCCAGTGCGCCTGACACTGCAACGTCGAGGAAATCAGGTCGATGTCGAGGTGGCGCCGATCGACGGCGACACGCCCGCCAAAACAACCACTGTCGCTGTGTGCGACCCGGATTGCTTTCTCGACATGTCGCCCAGCATTACGCCGATGTTCGTCATGACCCGCCATTTCGATTTCGCACGCGGTGGCGAGCAGGAATTCCGCTGGGCCGCGCAAGACCTGGACCAGAGCCGCACGCTGTCCGGCGGCACCGTGCGCGTCCGTTTCGCTGGCGAAAAAACAGTGCCGCGCGTACGGGAAACGGCGCTGCGTCTGCGACATTTCACTTTCATCGAGTCGATTCCGCTACCTAACGGCGGCGCGTTTCTGATGAACTTCGATTTATGGACCGATCCGGAGCATAGACCCATCGCGTTTCGCGCCAAGGCGCCTAACGGAATCGCCAGCGGAATATTCGGGTTGCGCCAAAGTCACGAAGACTTGCGCATGGTGCTGAACCCAGTCAAAAAATAGCCGCTTTGTTCGGCGCCAATGAAAACGATCGCATTATCAAGCGTGGACTCTAAGCCGACGCCGTACTAAATTGCGTGTCGGGTCGATTTCTAACAGGAACGATGGCCAGCGCACGCACGATTTTGTGCCGCAAACCGCTGGCGAATGGCATCAACTCCGGCAACAGGCCATCGTGCTGGTGGAAGCTGCCAATCTGATCGCCGTGCCGGGCCGCCGCGTCGCCATGGCACGACGACGACTGAAGATGTCGTTCCACTCAAACCGCAACTTGGTGAGTTGCAAGGATTCGCCGGCGCGTTGCGTAATATCGGCCGGACGCTTGTAGCTGACATCGATTGCAAGATCACTGCGGCGATCATGGGGCATGGGGCATGGGGCCGCGTTATCCGAGGTGTGAGGTTTGTTAAAATGTTTTCTGGTACCCGGACCAAATCTCACCGACCGATAAAAAACCGACCGATACCAAAGACGTGGTGCGCGCGCCGTACTGTTAGATCGATGTGGTCAGGCCGGCGTCTTCGTCGCTACGTCGCTAGAACGGGTAGCGACCGTGACCGCGCGTCATGGTCGTTAGGCGGATCTCGGTGAAATCTTCGATAGCATAGTGACCGGACCCTCCCCAGCCGCTGTCCTTGGCGCCGCCATTGGGCAACGAGGGTTCGCCGGCCATCGTCGCGCCATTGACATGGAACATGCTGCAATCGAAACGCTGCGCCATTTCAAGGCCACGCTCACGATCGGCAGTGACGATGGCGGCGCTGAGGCCATAGCGTGTATCCAGCGCCTTGGTCATCGCCTCTTCGGCGGGCGCGTTCGTCACCACATTGATTGTGCCAGCCGGGAAACCGGTTTCTTCCAGTATTTCGGCGATCCGGATGCAGGCGCACAACGGTATTGCCGAAGACGGAGATTCCTGCGATGGCACGCACGATTTACTGCGCCTTGCGACCGTGCCATTCCTGCGCATGTCGCGCGGCTATTTGTCACCGCCGGGCGTTCGCGCCAACGCTATTGATCCAAACGTTGCATAGCCAAGCCACTCGGGCCATGGACTGCCAAGCAGCAAGTAACGCTCATGGACCGGCGTGCCCAATTCCGCCTGCTTCAAAATCTCTTGCTCGTCACAACAAAATCTCGGGTTCCTTGAGCCCGCCGCCTTCATGGCGTTTTTTTCGTTCTACGGCGCGTATCCCAAATCTGAAAACAGTTTCTTCTGCACTGAACCGATCGCTGCGTATTCTGCGGCATCGATGATGCCGTCATGATTCTTGTCGGCGAGCTGGAACTGACCGAGTTCATTGTTGAACCACTCCTGCAGCGAGATTCGACTGTCCTTGTTGTCATCAACCATCCAAAAGATGAATGTTCGAATGTTCAGACCCCATTTTGCCGCTTTGTACGCTGGGTGTGCGTGAAACTCCTGCTCATCCATAAAGCCATCTTTGTTCAAATCACCGTCCCGAAATAGTTCCCATCGCTCAACCAGGACCAATTCGATTCGTTCTTTGACGTTCGGATCATCCTTCGGATGACCTTTCTCATCGGCAATGGCGAAAGGCAATGCTAACAACATGAAGAGCGCCGCACCCCAAACTGATTTCGATGTAGTCATTTCGGAACCAGCCTAACGCGTAGCGCCGAAACGGTATTGCGCCGAAACACCGACCAGGCGCGACCGCCCAAGGGTGCCAAACACGACGCCGTTGCCGAGCTGGTTGTTACCGTAGACGAAGTACTCCTTGTTACCCACGTTTTCACAATAGACTCCCACCGACCAGCGATCAGTGTCGTATCCGGCACGAAGGTTGACTATGGCGAACCCGTCGATGGTGGGCAGGGTGTTTAGTGTGTCTTTGATTTCCAGCTGGTTGCCGCTTCCCGAGACTTCACCCATGACAAACCATCCGCGAGGGTTTCGGTAGGTCAGTGCAGCATTGAAATCGTGCCCAGCCACACCGGGCACGCGATTTCCGGCCCGATTAACCAATGCGCCGGTCGCCGGATCGAACTCGATGAAGGTCTGGTACTTGGCGTCCGAGACTCCAGCATCGAGATTCAGGGTCAGCGTCTCCGTCAACCGCGCCGCGAGTTCGAATTCAAACCCTTGAAAACGCACTCCACCCGCATTCGACGTCCGGGCGGTGATCAGCCCCGTGCGAATCGATTCCTGGTAGGCGTTGGCGTTGGTGCGAAACACTGCAAAATTCGCACTGAGGCGCTTTTCGAGCCATGCACCTTTGACGCCGAGTTCATAGGTGGTACTCGTCTCTGAATCGTAGAACAGATCGTTGGCCGGCGTGGTACCGACGTAAACGCCTCCCGCAAGCCAGCCCCGGCCCACCGATCCATAGAGGTTGATCGCTGGATTCAGGGCGTATGTCAGGCTGAGTTTCGGAAGGAATGCGTCGTCGTCGAACTTCGCGGTGCGCGTTATACCGTCCTGCTGGTGTTTCAAGGAGATTTTTTCGTAACGCGCGCCGGCGGTCAACGTGAGCTTGTCCCAGGTGTGACCCAGTTGTCCGAATGCGGCAGAACTCGTGAAATCGGAGTTCTGACGCGGACCTAGAACCCGAACTATCTGAATGGGTGCAACGATGGTTGCGGTTGCAATCGGCGTTTCTTCGGTCTTGTAGTAAAAAGCGCCGGCTGTCCAGCGAATAGCCGCGTCGTCGCGAGATTCAAAACGCAACTCTTGTGAGAAGGCCTTGGTACCGGTTTCCGCTTGCCCGGAGCGGATGGAAAAAGGCCCGGCACGAAACAACAACGGCCCCTGATCTATATCGAACGATGGCAGCGTTTCGAATTTGCGCCATGCCGATACGGCGATCAGGGAGGCCGCGCCGAAGTTCCAGCGCACCGTCAACGCCGCCGACTCATCCTTGTTGTCGGTGTAGCCGGCGTAGTCCTGCGCGCTCTGAAACTCGCGCAAATTGGTCCCGAAGGTGGTGTTGAATGCTGTGCGATTGATCGGCGCCAACCCAAGACCGAATTTATCATTCACAGTCTCGCGCGCAATCTGCAGTTGAATCGACAGCGCGTCCGACACTTGCGCCAGCGCTTGCACGCGGGCGCCCCAGTTCTGTGACTCATTGTACCTGCGGCCCGTGACGACGTTTTTGATCCAACCATCGCCACCCGCCGCGAAGGCGCTGAGGGACACCGCGAAGCGATCCTGTACGACGGGCACAGAAATCCGACCGGATGTCTGATACTCACCCTCGGAACCGAATTTGACAGCCAAGCGGCCTTCGAGCGCAGAAAGGTTCGGCTTCACGGTTTCGATTATGACCAGGCCAGCTTCCGCGGTCAGTCCGTAAAGCGTCGACTGTGGCCCACGCAGGACTTGTGCCTGTTCGATCTCGAAAAGGCCGCCATTCAGTCCGCGCGGACTCAAGTAAGGAACGTCATCGACCACGATGCCGGCCCGCAGGGTGCGCGTGGCGAAGTTGTTGCCGAAGCCGCGGATCCGAATGAAGATATTCTGGCCCTTCGCCCCCGGGTCCGGCATCGCCAGATTGGCGAATCGAGCGCCCAGGTCGACAATAGAATCGACCTGCGCTAGCTCCAGGGCCGCGCCGCTTTGCACAGCCACGCTCACCGGCACGTCCTGAATTCGCTCCCGGCGCTTTTGCGCAGTCACGACCACTTCCTCCAGCTCGAGGGAGGCATTGGTCGTGGTCGCGGTCTGGGCTACCGCCCAAGGCACCGAAGTCAACCCGATCAGCGCGATTAATCCGCGCCGGCTCAACTCGCTAGTTCGGAATTCCATCGTCGCGACCTCCGTAGTGCGGATGAGCGAGCTGCCCATACAAGTAACTTAAACGTTATACTAACTTTTCCGTACTGTCAAAGGCCAGCTGCAAATCACAACGTGGCCCTACTCCTTCAGGTGCAGAATTTCGGTCTCCTCCCGCGCGAGTTCGTTCTCTGTGAACGGGAGCCTCACAAGCTTCTTTGCGGACAGGAGCTCCAGCTGGTCGCTGAAGTGCGGTGAGCCGGGATCATCGGACTGCCCGTGAGCGAGCAGCACGTCTGCGATCGGCTGCGCACTTTCCCAACGTACGCGCTGTACATAGTCGGTGCCTGCGCCGATGGCAGCAAAACCATCTTTGCCCAGTGCAACACCCGCCAGCGAGTTGAGCACACCTTCCCCGTTGGCGCCGCCGTGCAAGGGCACTTTGCCTTTTAGGGAACGCACTGCGAGCATCTGACCCCACGCTTCGTCGCCCTGGAGTTGCAGCGCTTCGAGCGACTTCACGGCTTCTGTGAGTGCCTCGACTATTTTTGCCTTCACCCGATCGCTCGTCCCCAATGCGCGACCCTCGAAAGCGCGTGTGCTATCGAACCCCCGGGCGTAAAGTCCGTCGATGTTCGCGACTCGGGGCCAGAGCGTGCTGAACAGCAGCGCGCCGCGGCTTTCCGGATCGTTCCGCCGATCCCAGTTGCCGAGGATGATGCATCCGCGGGCCGCCTCGGGAGTGGCTCCGCGGTCGGTGCAAGCCTCGAGAATCGAGTCGAGCCAGCTTTCCGCGGCGTAGTTACGGTTGTCGAAAATGATGTCGACCGATTCGCCTTCGGTCACTTTGCCGTCCGACAGCATCTCCGCGATGCGCAAATGGGACATAGGGAGCCGCAGGTCATTGAAGTCGGCGCTGGGATCACCGAACAGGATTGAGTACCCCTGCACATGACGGCCGTGAATCGAGAACCGATAACTGTCGTTCGTGTTCTGCACGATACCGCGCGTCACGAACGTCGGAAACTTTTCGGGCCTTAGCAGTTTCGGACGTCTATTCAAAGTGCGTACCGAGCAAGCGCTGCGGCCGCCATCTAGGACGTTAAATGCCACGGCGTCACCAACGAGACGGCACGAGGCCAGCGAAGCGTCATCGATATCGAGCAGTGGACCCGACTCGATGTAGAGCGAATCGCCGTGGCGGTCGCCCGCCACGAAATGGGCGCCGACGCCACGGTGAGTTGCCATGGCTCGGGTAAATGAAGCGATGCTATCGGAGCGAGCCGCATCGAGTAGCTGGTCGAGACCCTTTGCATTGCCGTCTTGCGCATCCGTGACTGCATACCAACCCGCAGGACGGTCCGGCGCGGCAGGCAGCCGATACAGCGGTCCCAACTCGGAATAGGCAATCGGAAAAATTTTGCGCGTAACCTTGCCGTCCTTCTGTTTGATCTCCACGCTGATGCGCTGCACGGCGATCGGCCGCTGCTTTGCATCGACCAAATAAGTCGGTGGGGCGCCTTCCCGCACCTGAAGCGCCTGCAATACGAAATAGGTGACCGTGGCAGGCGCCTCCAAGGTCCAGGACACGTCGCGGTTGAAACCGATGATCGGCAAAGGCAGGCCCACGAAGTCTGCACCGGCAACATCTAGCTTCCCGGGAATCGTCAGATGCATCTGATGCAGCGACAACCAGTGCCCGCGCCAGTAGCTATGGGGATTTGCCACCACGATCGAACTTGCTGTGCGGGTCGCATCGGCCCCGTAGGCCCAGGCATTACTTCCGATGCTGAATAGCGGACTCGAATACCGGCGCTCAAGCGTCATGTGGCTCGAAGCTGCTGTTCGATACGACCCCGAGCGTGCGTTTGACTTGGCTCCAGTGCGCGGCTGCCCGAACGATGCGTCGAGTCGAGCTGCCTCGGGGTTCGCTCGCCAGGCCGAGGCACTCGCAAATGGCGCGATCTGAAAGGCCTTCCAGATGACTCCGATGGCCATCATGACCCGAACGACATCGGTTTCATTCATTTGGGGGAGGGGCACGTCCTCGCAAAGTTTGTCATGCGCACCAGCGGGCATCTCCTTGACGTAGCGATTGAAGCCAGCCGCATAGCCTCGAGCCAGCCCGCGGCTTTCTTTTGAAAGCGCGTGCGTCGCCGACAAGACCGCCGCGTCCGAGAGCTGCACCCGATAGAACAGGTCCGCGTCAAGGTTCGACGTCGGCAGGAAGCCCACGACGGCGGTCCCTTCTGCGCCATGCCATTTCGAACGCTCACCTCGCAGCGTCGTCACATAATCCGCCAGCAGGCAGACGCGGTCACGCGCGAATGCGTAGCCATAACCGAAACCGGCGCCTTCATAGCTCCCCGCAGTGATGTGCGGAACGCCGTACTTCGTCCAGCGTATTGTGGCCTCCATCGAAGCGCACGGCGCGTGGACCGCGCCGCCAACCGCCGCGATGAAGGCCAGTAAAAGGGCGGTTTTCGCGCGTGGATTCATCATGTCTTTCGATGGTAAGGGAAACGGCGCTGGCTAGGGCTGAAGCGCTATGCCCCGCTTGCGGCTGGCGCGGTTCCGCGGACCGTAGAACAGTCTCTCGAGCTCGAGCCGATAATGCGCAGTACGTTGCCGCACGCTTCGTGTGGTGCAACGACGATTGCCGCGCCATATTCAACGAATTCGATATTGCGACTTCTCAGGAGCTTCCCCACCGCGGCGAGCGACTCGACCTCGACCTCGAACCCGAGATAGCGCTCAGCACCGGCATCCGTCGGGAGCCATTGCACGGGAAGCAGAGATTGCAGCGCGGTGGCGTCGCCGACGCAGAGCTCGCATCGGCCCGGGGCTACGGCATAAAGTCGCTCGATGCACCGTGGGGGTTTCGCGAAGACGCGTGCATAGTAGCTCGCGACGGCGCCAGGGTCGCTGGAGATCGCGAATACCCGCGAAAGATGGCGGGCTCCGTTTTCATGTTCCAGCCACTCATCCCGCAAGTAATAGTGCAGCGTACGGTACTCACAGAAATTGAAGCTCAAGGGCGCATGAATCGGCAGCGTCACGCGAAACGCCGGCTTCAAGACTTCCCCATCCGGCAGACGCCAATCACGCTCCACGTCGATTAGGCGTTGAAAGCGAAAACCATCGCGCGTGAGGGCATCGAAAGACTGCTGCGCATTCGGTCCGGAAAGCACCATCGAACGCACTCCCGGTGGACCGGCGAGCAACGCGGCCATGGGCGTTGTTCCAGCGACCTCGGCATCGACCACCCCCATGCATTCGAAGAACGCCGCCGTGCCGGGCGACAGGGGGCGCAACAGCACCAGGCGGTTTGCGACACCGAGATCGCCGATGACGCTAATCGGCGTCACCGTGAAACCCAGCCGCTCATACGCAGCGCCGCCGATCTCGGGATCGCCCGACGCCAAAAGGTGGTCAATTTCGAGAAAGCCGTAGCTCATGGCAGCTCACGCATGGTAAAGCAGTTCAAAGGCGACCGCGACGGTCCAGGAGACCAGCTGCAAATCGAATAAATAAGAGCCATATTGCAGACAATTGCTGGCAACCGATAGTCTGTCCTTTGACTTGGCCGGTGCGCGCTGTACTACGTTTCAGTGTGCTACTTTGTCAGCAATGAACATGGAAATCGCAACTGCGTTGACTGGGTTCGGCCTCGTTGGATCGATCGCAGTCGGGGCCTCAGACATCGCGGGCATGGGTCAAACGTCACCCATGCCGCGCTACTGGAACGAGCCCTGGCTTTATTTCGCCGGTATGTCGCGCCGTCGCATCCGCTGGTGCATGGCGGGAACACTGGCATTGCCTATCGCGTCACTGGGTTACTTCGGCGTATACACGGCGCTCTCGCCCGCCGGGACCGGTGTTGCATTGTTCGTGACCCTGTCGTTGGCATTCTTCATGCTGGCCGGTACCGCAGTACACGCCGTGATCACCATTCTGGGTGATCTCGCCGACTTTACATCGACACAACAACGCAACGATTCCGCGCAAACCGCATTGACCGAGTTTCACCGCCGCACGCTCTCGCTGTTCTCTCTGGTGGCGCGCCCAACGATTGCGGTTTACGCGACCGGATCGTTCGCATTCTCCGTGGTCATAGGTCTCGGGGCAACCCAGTACCCGCGGTGGGTTGCGTTGCTAAGCCCGTTTTTTGTAACGCTGGCTCTGCGACGTGCCTTTGTGCATTTGCCTCGTCGCCCGTTCGGGCTCATTCGACCGGCGGTGGTGCATCTAGTGCATGCGCCGCTGTTGGCGGTGACCCTCGCCGTCATGCAGCAGCCCTGAGGGCCCTCGCGACGCTATTGTTCGGTGGATGCTGCTGGAATCAGCGCCACGGGCAGAATAATCTCATTGTCTCGAAACACGCCTGTTTCGAGGCGGTCGATCAGAGCGCTGCCGGCGGCGACCCCAATTTCCCGCGGCCGGGACCGGACCGTTGTCAGCCTTGGCGTTGAGTACTGCCAGAAATCTAGCGCATTGAACCCGGTCACCAGGACATCCTTGGGAACGGACAACCCAGCCGCTTGCACGGCATACATGGCCGATAGACCGATCTGATCGTTGCCACCCACGATCGCGTCGGGCCGATTCCCTGCTGCGAGGTACTCGGACACGGCAGCGACACAGTCGACGAACGCTTCTGAACGCGCGCGAATGACCTCAATTTTGGTCGACTGACCGGTCCGTTGAATGCCGGCACGAAGACCCTCGAGGCGCGCATTGAATGATGGCCACTCGAGTTTCGACAGCACAACCATCAGCCGTTTCACGCGTCGCGCGAGCAAGTGATCCGCCAACTGCACGCCGCCGCCGAAATCGTCCTGCCGCACGATGCAGAGATCTTTGTCCGGCTTGATGACGGTCTCCTGCGCAAGGACCAGGGGTTGATTCAGCTCGCGTAGTCGGGTGGCCAGGTCGACCCTCGCAGCTGCGTCACCCGACAGTGACAAGCAGTAACCATCGACGCCCAGAGTCTTGATGACAACCGTGTCCTCCAGATCGCCGCGTCTGCAGCCGTGTACCACGGTGGCATAGCCGCGCGAGTTGACCGCATCGGTGAACCCGGCGACGAGATTCGCAACGAAGGGATCGCTCAGGTAGTTCGCCGATTCGTCGATCATCACCATGGCAACGAAATTGCGACGTGAAGTTCTCAAGCCGCGGCCCGCGGCATGCGTGCGATAGCCAAGCTGTGCGATGTGGTGGCGCACCAGCTTTCGAGTTTTCTCACCCGCCGCCGATGAGCGGTTGTTCATGACGTTGGAGACCGTGGCAATCGACACCTTGGCCGCTCGCGCCACATCGTGAATGGTCGGCTGCTTGATGGCCGAAGCGCTGGCCGATTCTGCTGTGCGGGTCCGCTGTCGCACAGGCGGCTTACGGGGACGAGTACTCATCACGAAATCCAAATTCCGGGCACCCTAATCCTCAAGCACACAGCCCTCACCCGGGAAGTATGCCGCCGAGTACGACACAATACCCAGCATCTTAGCTGTCATAACGCGCGCTTGCGGGTCCGCATGCAAACTGACAAACGGAGTGATGTCGACGGGGAGCAGCCCGAGATTGCGCAACTTGTCGAACGCATAGTCCAGCGATCTATGTTCCACGAACACCGTCGGGCAAGCAACGCGCAGCGCAAGTCTCGCGACGCGCGGCGTTACCCATGTCATCGCAACCGCTGCGCCAACAAGCGAGCACAGCAGCACGACAGCAACAGCCCACTTCAGAATTTTCATGACTGGATTGCTTCCTGGCCAAATTGCGAATATCGTCGCATTTACTTAAACGTTATACTACCTGACTTCTTGGAGCACGACATGCTTCTCACCGTGTGGCGCGGGCGCTTCCGCGCAATTGGCTGTGTAGCGACGGGTGCACTGGCGACCTACTTGTCGTTGTCTGGCGCCGCCCTGGGCGCGCCGCCAGATTTCACCTATACGACGTTTCCCGCGCAACCGTCAAATGTTGCGTGGCCCACCCAGTCGTGGGCACGAGGCCCATCAGTGTCAATGGACCGCAAAGAACTCGACCAAGCCGTCGGTCTCCTTTGGTCGCCGTCCGCTCAATCGCCGATCGGCCGGGTTAACGCTTTAGTCGTTGTTCAGGGCGGTCGAATCGTTTACGAGCGGTACCGTGCGGCACACAGCTGTGACCAGATCGAACATACGATGTCCGTCGCAAAGATGATGGGCGCCGCCATGGCCGGCCTGTTAGTACAGCAGCGCGGCTTCGACATTGACGCGCCACTCGTGCGTGATGGCTGGGTCAAACCGGACCCGAGACATGCCATTACGGCACGACATGCATTGAACATGACGACCGGACTTCAGTGGGACGCATCGAGCGACTTTCTCGAGTTCGCGTTCGGTGACGGCGCTCTCGACCTTGCAAAATATGTGACGGAGAAGCCGCTTGCCCACCCGCCCGGCAGTCACTTTCAGTATTCGGACGGCACTCCGTCTCTGATCGGGCAGGAAGTGCTGCGCGCAACCGGCGGAACGCGAACCGGCGTGGTGGGGTTCCTTCGTTCATCATTGTTAGGCCCTCTCGGCATGACGCGTACCGAATTGGAATTTGACCGACGCGGCACTTGGTATGGCTCCAGTGGCGTTCGTTGGAGTCCGTGCGACCTCGCACGTTTCGGCTCGCTCCTGCTGAGAGACGGAATCTGGGATGGGCAACGAATCCTTCCGGCCGGTTGGGTGAACTTTGTGCGGACGCCAACGGAAGCATCGATGAATGCCGCGCTTCCCGCTGGCGCGCCGCCGGAGGCACTCGAGCCCTATGGCGCCTTTGCAGATGTTTATTTGTCGCCCTCAGCGGTCGCCGCCCGCAGCCGAGCGCCGCTGCCAATCGATTCATTTGGGCACTATGGCTTCGGCGGCAGCCACGTGAGAGTCGTGCCCTCACGCGATCTCGTGTTAGTCATCGTAGGGGAACGTGGGCGCGACCCGTATGCGATGCTGGAAACTTTTCGGCTTGCTGAAAAGATCTCAAATGCATTCGCGCTCGCTGTAGCACCGGTTCAACCGTGACGACCATCAGCCGAGTCAGCGTCACCAGAATCCCACCCCCAAGTTGGGAGGTACCGAAGTGGTGGGCCACTTGCCCGATGGATGCGTTGTACGACGAACGAAAGGCTTATCGCGCGCAGCAGATCGGTCTGTTTAATTCAGCGGCAGAGACCAGGCACGCACAGCCGGTTGTTTTGGCGGTTCACGTTCACCTGGCGAGTGGCGTGTGCGGACTTGGCTGCATCACACTCGGCAGCGAAGGCACGGCCCAGTTTATCGAGCAGGTACTCGCGCCATTGGTGGTTGGGCGGACGGTGTTTGATGTCGAGCACCTCTGGGAGAAGATGTACCGGGCCACCGTCAACGTCGGCCGCCGCGGTGCCGTACTTCACGCGATCAGTGGCATCGACATCGGCATCTGGGATGCGATGGGCAAAACACTCGGCCAGCCCTGTTACAACCTGCTGGGTGGCCGTACCCGACAGGCAATTCGCGCCTATTGCAGCTCGGCCTATGCAATGGACGACCTGGATCAGCTGAGCGAGATCGTGTCGCGACAAATGAAGCGTGGCTATACTGCGCTCAAGCTGCGCTTTGGCTGGGGCCCGTTGGACGGCAAAGCGGGAATCGCGAAAAACGTCGCATTGGTTCGTCGCATGCGCGAGCTTGTTGGTTCCGGGACGGACTTGATGGCCGACGCCTACATGGGCTGGGATCTCAACTACGCGCTGGCGATTTTTCCGAAACTCGAGGAATTCGAGCTGACGTGGATCGAAGAGCCGCTGATGCCAGACGACGTGCGTGGCTACGCGTATTTGCGCTCACGCAGTCGCATCCCAATTGCGGGTGGTGAACACGAGGCGACGCGCTGGGGCTTCCGGCAGCTGATTGAATCTCAGGCCGTCGACTACCTCCAGCCGGACGTCAATCGCGTAGGAGGTGTAACCGAGGCGCGAAAGATCTGGGCGTTAGCACAGTCGTTCGATGTCAAGGTCATCCCGCATTCAGGCGACTACCACAACCTGCACTTGGTGATGTCGCACATGAATTCTCCCATGGCAGAGCATTTTCCCGATGACTACCTGGATGGCGACACCTATCTGGGGCGCATCCTGGAAGGATCGGCTGAGTTCCGCGACGGCAATTTGCATCTGCACGACGCTCCGGGCTTCGGAGTTTCGATCCGGCCAGAGTATCGCGAATGAGTCCTGCCGCGATTCGCCTTGTTCAATTTCTTGAGGGTGCCAGGACTCGGGTGGCTGTTAGCACGGAGGGCCTTGCCGTTCCGCTGCGCGAAGTCGAAAGCACGTACGAGCTCGCCTATCGAGCCATCCTGGAAAAATGCCCGATTGCAGAGCTCGCGCAATCGCTGATGGGTTCCGAGCGTTACGCGCTGTCCGAGCTGGACGCGGAACGGCGACTGAGGGCGCCTATTCACCATCCCGAGCCCACGAGAATGCTGGTGTCCGGAACTGGCCTAACGCACCTCGGTAGCGCCGAAGCCCGCGACCGCATGCATCGCGTTGCGCACGATGACGAAGTGGGCCTCAGTGATTCAATGAAGATGTTTCGGATGGGCCTGCGCGATGGCAAGCCACCCGGAAATACCCGGCCCGGTGTCCAGCCGGAGTGGTTTTTCAAGGGCACCGGTGAGTGCGTTGCCAATCCGGGGAGCGATCTAGTAGTCCCGTCATTTTGCGGCTCGGCCGCGGAAGAGCCCGAGATCGTCGCGGCGTATGTCGTGGATTCGCAAGGCGTCCCACACCGCCTTGGCTACATGCTGGGCAATGACCTCTCTGATCATGTGACGGAACAAACAAATTATCTTTATCTGGCGCATTCGAAATTACTACCGTGTTCGTTAGGCCCTGAACTCCTGCTGGGCCCCCTGCCCCGCGAGGTCACAGGCGTGTCGCGAATTGTTCGTGCGGGCCGACCCGTTTGGGAAGGCACATTTCTCAGCGGCGAGGCCAACATGTGTCATTCGCTGTGGAACCTTGAGTACCACCACTTCAAGTACCCGCGGCATCGCATCCCTGACACGGTTCACGCGCATTTTCTGGGCTGCCCGGTCATGAGTTTCAACGAATCGTTCGAAACACAAACCGGCGATGTTTTTGAGGCCTCGGTACCCGCCTTCGGTTATCCCCTGAGGAATCGATTGGTTCTCGATTCCAGCGCGATAGCTTCGGTGCAGAGCCTGTAGTTGTGAGGAGGACATGATGCGGAAACTGTGGGTTCAAATACATCTTTGGCTGGGCCTCACGATCGGACTGGCGCTCGCCATTGTGTCTCTGTCGGGTGCCGGGCTCGCACTATCCACACCGCTCGCCAAATGGGAACTCGGATCGATGCTGTTTCCGGAAGGCATCGATCAGCATGCCTTCGCCGCGATGCCGGCTGCCAGTCTGCCACTCGACCAGTGGATTGAAACTGCCAGGAAAGCCTACCCGGAGCTGCATAGCGTGGAAGTGATCGCAGCACCGTTGTCGGTGCCTTTTCCGGCAAGTGTTCCGTTGTTGGCGGGCGCGATGGACCCGGCCCTCACCAAAGGCAAGGACCTGCACGTGGTCGTTAGTGTCAACCCGGCCTCCGGCCAACCCATCGGCCGGATCATTTTAGAGGATACGTTTCTGGGCAACCTGCTCTCCTTTCACGCCACTTTGTTAGGCGGTGCGGCCGGGTTTTATTTGGTAGCGGCGTCAGGTTTCGTCGCTTTGATTTCTTTGTTCAGTGGTCTGTACCTGTGGTGGCCCCGCGGAGTTTCCTGGTCGCAGGGCTTCAAGCTACGCACACAGTCACGCGGCCGGCTCTGGCTCGTCTCGCTGCATTCGGTCTCTGCTGCATGGCTGTTCGTGCCATTGATATTGGCGATACTGAGCGGCTCGTATTTGTTGACGCCTGCGCCGTACAACCGAATCGCAACCTTGATGTCGCCCATTCGGGAATATCGGCCTGCAAATCCAGATCGAACGCCTGAGAACTGTGTGCAGCAAATCACAACGGACCAGGCCGTGCGCAGCGCATTGGCCGTGCACGAAGGCCTTGCGCTGCGCCTGGTGACCAAACCGGAAAATCCGTGTGCTCCGTACATCGTAAGCCTGAGCACCCAGGAGCGTCTCAAATCACGCGCGCTCTACACCGAGGTTTGGGTCGACCGGCAATCCGCCAAGGTCCTGGCGTCACGTCGTGGCGACAATCTAACAGGCTCCGAAACACTGCAAGCCTGGATGACCCCACTCCACTCCAATCTGGCGGCAGGTTTGTTCGGCACCGTTGTGGTCGTACTCACCGGGCTAGCAGTTCCAGCATTGTATGTGACTGGATTGCTGGCGTGGCTGCGTCAACAACGAGCACGCCGGGCCGATATCGCGAATGCGACGCCCGGCAGCGATGAATCGCTGAGAGGCTGACGAAGGTGTCGACGCCTGGGATGGTCGCTGTCGGCACGCGAGCGTGGTGGACGCTCGCGCTCCTGACGGCTGCGTACATCCTGTCGTTCGTCGATCGGCTGATCGTCAGCGTCGTGGTACAGCCACTGAAGGCTGACTTGGACCTGACCGATGTGCAGATCTCGCTGCTTCAGGGTGCCGCGTTCGCGGTCTTCTACGCCATCATGGGAATTCCGCTGGGACGAGCCGCCGATCTGGCAAATCGTCGGCTGCTGATCGTCGTCGGCGTGTTGCTCTGGAGTGCCGCAACCATCGCTTGTGGCCTCGCGACGACCTTCGCTGCAATCTTTCTCGCTCGTGTCCTGGTCGGAGTCGGCGAAGCCGTGCTGTCCCCGGCGGCATTCTCGATCTTCTCCGATACGTTTCCTCGCGATCGCCTGGCGCGCGTTATCGGCATCTATACAACCGGCGGCGCGCTTGGCAATGGAATCGCGTTATTAGGCGGGGGCGCCGCCCTGAAAGCGTTCACCGCGACCGGCCCCATACACTGGCCGATTGTCGGCACGCTGGCGCCGTGGCAATCCACATTTGTTAGCGTCGGCCTGCCTGGGCTGTTTATAGCTGTTTTGGTGTTCCTGACGGCTCGAGAACCTTCCCGGACTCAGCAACAGGCCGCGCCCTCGATTCGCGACGTGTTGCAGCGACTGCGTGCCGCGCGGGCGGCCTATGGCCCTTTGATGATAGCGGGGGCACTCAACGGCATCGTTGCTTATGCGTACGTCAGCTGGGCGCCCGTGTTCCTGTCGCGCAGATTCGCACTCGCTCCGGCTGATTCGGGCCTGCTGTTCGGAGCTGTGATGCTCTCCTGTGGCGCCATCGGGCCGGTCGTTGGCGGCTGGCTTTGCGATATCGGAACGCGCCGCGGCCTGCTCGACGCACCTCTGAAGATCAGTCAGTGGGGATTCATTGCGATCGCCGTTTTGGGGCCGTTGACTTTCAACGCTCCGAGTGTCGCCCTAACAATCACGTTGATGTGCCTGCTAACACTGTCGTTCACCACATTGTTGACCCAGAGCCCTGTTGCCGTGCAGTTGATCACGCCCGGTCGCATGCGAGGTCAGATGTCGGCCGTCAATCTCATGATCACCAATATCCTGGGTCTGGGTCTAGGACCGCTGCTGTCGGCAGGCAGCGCTGCGCTGTGGTTCGACGGCGAGATTGGCCGTGGCGTTTCCCTCACGCTGGCAGCTGCCGCTATCGCAGGCGC
>JANMYM010000081.1:0-13844 GCA_031382085.1 Gammaproteobacteria bacterium | reverse complement strand
GGACATCGACCTGTGGGAACTTAACGAAGCCTTTGCGGTGCAGGTGCTCTATTGCCGCGACCGACTGGGCATTCCTGAAGACCGTCTCAACGTCAATGGTGGCGCGATCGCCGTGGGGCACCCGTATGGCATGTCGGGCGCGCGCCTCGTCGGCCACGCGCTGCTCGAAGGCAGGCGACGCGGCGCCAAACGCGTTGTCGTCACGATGTGCATCGGCGGCGGCATGGGCGCCGCCGGCCTGTTCGACGTGCTGTAGGGGCGCGAATGAATACCCGAAACATCTGCGGAGTATTTGCCATGGCCATCCTTTCCGCCGCAGCGTCCGAGGCACGCGGTAGCTATGCCGACCTAACGACCCTGTTTGCGCAATGGCGCAGTTTCGAGCGGCCACCGCAACGCGACGGCGCCCCCGATTACACACAGGCCACGTTCGCGCGCAGGCACGAAGAACTCAAGGCCTATCAGGCGCGTCTCGCTGCCATTGACCCGGGTAGCTGGCCGATTGCGCAACAAGTCGACTATCAATTGGTGCGCGCCGAGATGAACGGCTTGGATTTCGATATCCGCGTGCTGCAGCCCTGGGCACGCGATCCGGCTTTCTACCTGTCGGTCTGGACCGAGCAAAGCGACACCCCGGCGCACGAAGGACCCGCGCATCACAACCTGGTTGAGCTTTGGACGTACACCTTCCCGCTGTCACGCAGCGAGCAGCTGCGGCTGGCGCGCGAGCTGGCCATCGTGCCGCCACTGCTCAAGCAGGCACGGATCAATCTCGTCGGCAATGCGCGCGATCTGTGGATCACCGGCACCGGCACGATGCGCAATCAAATGGCCGCTCTTGCCGCGCTCGAGGCGCGGGCACCCGCAGGTAACCGCGACTTGCTGCGCACCATCCAGTCTGCGGCGCAGGCAACGCGCGAGTTCGTCGCCTGGCTGGACCAGCAGGCGCCTGCCAGGACCGGGCCGTCCGGCATTGGCAGGGACAATTACACCTGGATGCTGCAAAACGTGCATCTGGTGCCGATGACCTGGGAGCAGGAGCTGACGCTGCTGCAGCGCGAGCTGGCGCGCGCGCACGCCTCATTGCGGCTCGAAGAGCACCGCAACCGCGGCTTGCCACAGCTCACTGCTGCGGCCACGGCCGCCGCGTACCAACAACTTGCTAACGCCGCCGTCACCAAGTACATGGCGTTTCTGCGTGACAAGAACGTGCTGACAGTGCAGGACTACCTCGATCCTGCCATCCGCGCGCACATTGGCGAGTTCGTACCGATCGAAAAGCGCAACTTTTTCGGCATTGCCAGTCACTACGAACCCATCACGCTGTTCGCGCATTTTTATCACTGGTTCGACCACGCATGGATGAAGAATCTGCCGCATGCCAGCCCCGTGCGCCGCGGCGCCCTGCTCAATAACATCTGGGACAGTCGCGCCGAGGGCATGGCAACCGCCATGGAGGAGATCGTGTTGCACGCCGGTTACTACGATGACAACCCGCGCGCCCGTGAGATCGTCTGGATCATGCTGGCGCAGCGTTGCGCGCGCGGAATCGCCAGCCTGCGCGCGCAGGCTAACGAGTTCGATATCGCGCAGGCCAAGGCCTACCAGGTTGAGTGGACGCCGCGCGGCTGGATGCGACCCGACCTCGATTTGTTAGGATTCGAGCAGCAACTGTATTTGCGCCAGCCCGGCTACGGCGCGAGTTACGTCACCGGCAAATATCTGATCGACGAGTTGATCAAGGACCGCTCGCACCAACTGGGCGCGGCATTCACGCTGCGCGGTTTCTTCGATGAGTTCAATGCCGCGGGCCTGATTCCCGTATCACAGATCCGCTGGCAGCTGACGGGTCGTCAACCCTAGGCGTTTTGGCGCATGCGTTGCCACTGTTAGCTCAGGCAAGGCAGACGATGGTTCGTCACATATGGGATCGGCGCGCGATCGAAGGAATTCATACTGGATGACGCCCTTGGACAACGTACCGATTGGTCCTCGTCAGCGAGCCGCGTGGAAGTCCCGCGTCGATGGATATCTTTGGATCCTAATATTTCCTGAAGCCTTAATTCGTTCAACGATCGCGCCGCAGCGTGGCTTCCAGCCGCTCGACGTCGGCTAAATCCTGCATGCGGCCAGTCGCGCGCTTGTTGGCGATCAGGTCCTCAAGAGAAATGATGGGTACGTCGACCCCTTCAAGCATGACATTCTTGCGCCGGTCATATGCCTGTTGGAATGCTACGCCGTCGCGAAATCGCTCTCCGAAATTCCTGATAGCGGTGCGCCAAAACGGGCTAGTGCCCGCATGAGGTTGGATGCATTCTTCGGCGCGGCTTGCACGAAGATGTCGATGTCCTTGGTCGCCCTGGGATAGCCGTAGGCTGCGACAGCATAGGCACCGACCAGAAGAAACTTAACGTTCTCCTCGGACAAGCACTGCAGCATCTCTTTGTAGTCTTCGTTCAGCATCGCCTTGCCGGAAAAATGCCCACACTTCCCGAGTAAGTTCCCAGACTTGCAGCATACGTTGCTCGGGACTGCCGGGCATGAACCCGCTGTCGTCAGCCTCGGTCGATAAGCGATGCAGGACAACGTGGTTTCGGTCGACGGAATGCATGAGCAACATCGCTTAAAATCAGTGGCTCGATTATACGTGAATCCTAAAGGAAGCGTCTTCGCATTCCCGCAGACCACGGGGGCGTCGCGCGGCTTTCCGGTCACCGGCGGCGTCACTACTGGACTGTAACAGCTGATTGGGAAGTGATGCGGCGAGTCGGATCGAAGTGGCACGGCGATAGCCGCGTGCCGCGGGGTCAGCCTGGCCGCAGCTCCTGGTCAGGTTGCAGAGCCCTCAACACCTGGCGCGCTCGCACCTGGGCGCGCGTTAGCGCGCGCAGTCGCTTCGCAATTGCGTTGATCGAGTCGGGGGCGAAATCGCTCCGACCCATCGCCAACTCGGACTGCGCGGCTGAAAGCCACCGCTGCAGCGGCGCAGTGCGCATGGAACTCTCGGGCGCGGCCCGCTCCGCCAGCCGCACCAGCAACTCTGCATCGGTCGCGGCGCAGCTCAATACTTCGGTCGGCGAGTCGCCCAGCGACAATCGCCAAAACGTAAAGGTTTCATCGACGTAGAAATAGCCGTGGCCGGCCCTGTTAGGAGAACTGCTCCGATCGCTCGCCATTCCGACGCAACCCCAATAGTCCGGACGATGGCCACCTGCGGCGCTGATCAGTGCCGTGAAAGCGTTGCCGCGATTCGCAGTTGAGCCCTGCAGCCTTTCACCAGCGTGCCAACGGTGCTCGAATTCCGTCCAATCCGGGAAAGTCGAGCGTGGGCCGTGCGCGTAAACCGCTCTTGCCGAACGCAAATCGATCCGACCGAGGTTCTGGTGCAGTTCCTGGTACAGGTAACGATTGCGCGATTCGCTCGACTTCGACCACATGCGGCGTACCGCAACGGCGGGCGAGGGGTCTCGACAAGCCGTCTCGTCCAGGGTGTGCCAGCCCGCTTCGCGAGTGTACTGGTACCCTCCCGGCGGTGGGAAAAATCCGCCCGCGCTGCGCGGATCCTGCAGATTGTTGTTGGCATAAAGGAAATCGAGGCGCTCGTCGTTAGGTCCTGGTGTGAATTCGCGCACGATCGCATCGCGACCTAACGCAGTGCGGCCGCGGGACTCGAGCACATAGCCGAAAGTGGGATCCGCGTAAAAACCGCCGGGCGATCCCATGATGGAACCCGCGTCGCCAACGGGCCAGCCGAGCTCACGGCGCAAGGCGTCGCGAGCGTGGATTTCATGCCCCAATATCTCCAAGGTGCTGGCACCGCGGCGGATGCCATAGCCCCACAGCTTCTCCGGCTCCGCGCACGCGCCAATCGCTCCGCCATGATGCACGTAGGCGAGTCCCGCTCGATTGACGCCGGGCAGGCCCGCGAACTGAAATCGCCCCACGCCGGGGATCGTGCCGTTGACGGAGAACGGCGTGTAGATGAACGGCACGCCACCGGTAGGAAAGCCGGCGATCGTCGCTTGAAAAGTGCAGTCGTGATCCGTCGTCGACCCCGCGATCAACTGTCCCGCGGTGGTTGCGGAGCCCCACGCGGCAAAACCGCTGCATAGTTCGCGCTCGTCGACCGTCTCACGCAGCGCACCGAAATACGTCATGATCGATGTTGTTAGGGAATCGCGCACGCCGAGCTCTTCCGGGCCGGATCGCGGAGGGTCCCATCCGGTCCACAGCGCGAGTGCCTGCCGCTCAGTCATCGCGCACGCCGCCGCCGTGCTGCCACGCGCCATGCCGTGCGCGAATTCCAGGACATCCGGAGCGTGACGCGCCAGCTCCCGAGCCCAATTGTCGAGTATCGCCTGTTGTGCCGGATCGAAGCTGCGCTTGGAGCAACGCTCGAAAACGAACGGCCCGAAGATCTCAACGCATTGCTGCACGTACTGGGCGCCCATGTCGGACCAACTGCCTTGAAGCACGACGATCGGACAAATCGACGGCACGATTGGCGCGGCACCGAGATGGAGAATCTCCCGATCGTGCGTCAGGCGTCGTCGATGCTGCTCCAATACAGGCAATGTGCCTCGACCCTGTATCCACGCCGCCAACGCCTGCGCGTGCTCTGCGCACTCACGCAAGAATGCGGCGCCACGCAACGCGTCCGCGCTGGCATGGGTCGGAACTGCGAAATCGGCGCAGTCGCCGGTCGCGAGCCCCAGGTGCCATTTGCCTTCAGCCAGGAGCGCCGCCAACAGGTCGAGCGCAGGCAGGGCCGCCGCGTGCACCGAATCGAGCACCGATGTACCACGCAACGCGAGGTTCGCGGCTAACAAGGCATAGTGCGCGTCGGCAGAGTCCTTGAGTCCGTCGAGGCCTTGCGACCGTGTCAGTAGCGCAGCGGCCGCGTCGCTCACGTCAGTCCTCTGTGCATGGGCGTGCGAAACCCGTGCACATTAATGCTCGCAACCGATCCAAGCGCGCCCATCCAAGTCAGGGCTGTGATGACAGTGGGGTCCATAATATTTCTGCATCATAGACTAAAACGTTTCATGCTCATTGGCATTTGGTAGAATTTTGCGGGTCGTCGACTCAACCACGGATTGCCGCTGTTCCCCAAGACCGGCGATCGTTGCCGTTAGGCGATCGCCGGCACGCAAATAATTCGGCGGCTTGCGGCCCATGGCGACGCCGGGGGGTGTGCCGGTCAGTATGATGTCACCGGACTGCAGGGACATGAACTGGCTTACATAAGCGATAACCTGCGCCACGCCGAAGATCATGCGGCTTGTATTGCCACGCTGTTGGGCATGGCCGTTTACGTCCAACTGCATTGTTAGCACTTGCGGGTCTGGAACCTCATCGGCGGTGACCAGCCAGGGCCCGATCGGTGCGAAGGTGTCGCATCCTTTGCCTTTGTCCCAAGTGCCGAGGCGCTCTAGCTGATAGGCACGTTCGGAAACGTCGTTGGCGACACAATAGCCTGCGACATGTCCTAACGCATCGCGCTCGGCGATGTAAACGCCCGGCGTGCCGATGACCACGCCAAGTTCCAGTTCCCAGTCCACCTTCGTCGCGCCACGTGGTAGACACAAGTCATCGTAAGGGCCACAGATCGCGCTCGTGGCTTTCAGGAATATGATCGGCTCCGACGGTGGCGTGGCGCCAGTTTCAGCGGCGTGGTCCGAATAATTGAGACCGATACAGATGATCTTGCCGACTTGGCCTACACAGGGTCCAATACGGGCGTGAGGCGGCGCCACCGGCAAGCTGAAAAGGTCGATATCGCGCAAATAGCTAAGCCGTTCGGGTAGCAGCATCGCACCGGCAATATCGTCGCCGACCCCGCTCAAGTCGCGCAGCCGCATCGTTGCGTCGAGCACCCCAGGTCGCTCGGCACGGTGGGGGCCCCAGCGCAAAAGTTTCATATCGACTCCGGAAAGGCGCTATCTTACGCCGCATGAAGTGTAACGTTTAAGCGACGATTTTACATGCTGCCGCGGCCGTTGCCGTAAGCCAAACGTAGGGAAATACCGTGGGTTCCGGCTCGTACGAACGCAGCACCGCTTTACATGCGCGCCATCGTGAATTGATGCCAGGCGGGGTTGTCAGCACGAATCGCGCGATAAATCCGCCATTGGTGTTTCGCCGCGCCGAAGGCGCCGTAATAGAAGACGTCGACGGCAACGAGTACATCGACTTCAACTGCGCCTTTGGCGCCATTTTGTTAGGTCATGCGCATCCGATCGTGCGGGATGCCGCGATCCGAGGCTACGAGCGCACCGATCTGATCGGTCTCGGCTCCACGGAACTCGAAGGCGAGTTGGCGACCGCGCTGATCGATTGCATCCCCTCGGCTGAGCAGGTGATGTTAGTCAATAGCGGCTCGGAGGCGACACAGCACGCCCTGCGGCTGGCGCGAGCGGTCACCGGTCGCGACAAGATCGTCAAATTCCAGGGTTGTTATCACGGCTGGTACGACTATGTTTCGATGAATTGCATTTCGCCGCGTGAGCGGATTGGCCGTTACGACCCAATGTCCGCGGGAATGCTCGGGGCTGCGACCAAAGAAACCTTGATTGCCTCCTTTAACGACATCGAGGCTTTTGAGAACTTGCTGCAACAACAGGGCGATGATATTGCGGCAGTAATTTTGGAGCCGATTCAGCATAATGTCGGTGCGGTCGTCGCGACACAGGAATTTCTAAACTGTGTTCGCAAATTGACGGCGGAGCGCGGCATCGTGCTGATCTTCGACGAAGTTATCACCGGTTTCCGCCACGCGCTCGGCGGCTATCAGTCAATCTGCGGAGTGATTCCCGACCTCACAACGCTTGGCAAGGCGGTGGCTAACGGTTTGCCGATGGGTGCGGTCGTCGGCAAGCGGGCGTTGATAGAGCGCTGCGCACCGCCGCCCGATGGTGATGTGTTTCTGGCCGGCACGTTCAACGGCGCCGGAATCTCGATCGGCGCTGCCCTTGCAACAATCGGCGAGCTACGTCGCCCAGGGACATACGAGCGCCTGTTTGCGGCCGGCGATCGCATGCGTCACGAGCTCGCGGCGCTGATCGAGCGATTTGGATTCGACGCCCAGGCAGTTGGCTATGGCTCGATATGGCTGGTTCTTTTCCATCGTGGAACCGTGCGGCGCTATGAGGACCTGCTTGCTAACAACACCGCGCTCGACAGTCTATTTCGCCGCGGCTTGTTCCAGCGCGGCGTGCTAAGCGCTCTGGTTCCAATGAAACGTTACAACATCAGTCTCAGCCATACCGATGAGCACTTCGCGCAGACTCTACAAGCGGCGGAAGACACACTCCGAGACATGGCGCGTTCCAAGCGCGGTACCACGTTCTAACGTGCGCCGAGTTCCCGCGACACATCGCGCGCCGCGCGCGTCAGTGTCGTCGCCGCGCGCGCGCCAAAACCGAGTTGTGCCGTCGTGATGAGCGTGAGCGCGCATGCCAGATCGCGGCGCCCGTCGAACACCGGCGCCGCCATCGCCATCAGTCCCGGAATCAAATCACCGCTCACCTGCGCGATACCGCGTTGCCGTACGTCATCCAACCGTACCTCCAGCTCCGCGAGACGCTTGCCTCGCGTCTCTCGCCTGATGAGCGCCTGCGTCACGCGCTTCGGCAGATATGCTGCAATCACCAGGCCTGTCGCCGACCGCGTCAGCGGCAGCACGGCGCCTAACGACAGTGTCGTGTAGACAGGCCGCGACCCCTGCACCCAGCGCAATATCACTGGGCCGCGCTGGCTCCATGACGAAACCATCGCGGTGTGCCCGCTGGCGTGTGCAAGCTGCTCGACGGCCAGCAGTGATTTTTGAATCGCATCGATGCGATTCTGTGCTGCAAATCCAAGCCGCAACGCCAGAGGGCCAAGGTCATACAGACCGCTCGATGGATTTTGGGCGACGAGTTCAGTGCGCGAAAAACTTGCCAAATACCGATGCACCTTGCTCGGCGAGAGCCGCGTCGCGAGGCTCAATGCCTTGAGCGACATCGGTGCGGAAGCCTCCGCCAACGCATTGACAAGGCGCATGCCGATCTCGACCGACTGGACGCCCTGACGCGTAGCGCGTCCCGCGACGCGCCGTTTCGACAATTTCGAATCGTCCGATTGGTTGCGAACCGTCACACGATGCTCACCTCGAGCGGGTCGAGGCCGGCAACCCTGCCTGACAACTGATCGCCACGTTGCAACGGACCGACGCCGGCCGGTGTGCCTGTCATGATGACATCGCCCGGCTCGAGCGCATAGAGCGAGGACAGATGCGCGATGATCGCGTCGACCGGGAACAGCAGTTGATCGGTGTTGCTGTCTTGCCGCACCTGCCCGTTGACCTCGAGCCACAGCCGACTCTTCAGCGCATCGGTGGCCGTGTCACGGCGAGTGATGGGCCCGATTGGCGCGGCGGCGTCGAAATTCTTGCCCGCGTCCCACGGCCGGCCCTTGTCGCGCGCTGCGAACTGCAGATCACGACGTGTTAGGTCGAGCCCGACCGCGTAGCCGAACACACAATCGAGGGCATTGGAGCGAGGCATGTCGCGCGCGGTTTTGCCGATCGCAACGACGAGTTCGACTTCGTGATGGAAGTTCGTAGTTCCCGGCGGATAGGGAATCCGGGCACCGCTGTCCCGCACGGTGTCGGGCCACTTCGTGAAGAAGAACAAATCGTTGAGATCGGGTTCCATGCCCATCTCGCGCGCGTGATCGGCGTAGTTGCGGCCGATGCAGTAGAGACGACGGACCGGAAAGCGGGCGGTCGAATCGCGGACCGCGAGTGTGGCTTGTGGCGGCGCGGCAGGCATGACATCGGCGACTGGCATGCTCCGGATTATAGCAAAAGACAATTCCAACTGGAGTAATTCATTGCGAAATGGTAAAGTCAAATGATGCAAACAGCGGTGCAGCACGGCTTAGACTGGCCCGTCAACGCAATATCAAGAGTGCCCTACGCCTTGTATTCTGATCCCGAGATCTTCCGGCGTGAGCTGCAGCGTTTGTTCTATGGGAAGCACTGGAGTTACGTCGGTCTCGAAGCCGAGGTACCACGCAACGGCGATTTCAAGACCACAAAGATCGGTGAGCGCGCTGTCATTCTCACGCGCGACCTGCAGGGCGGCATCAACGTCATCGAGAATCACTGTGCCCATCGCGGCGTGCAGTTTTGTCAGGAGCGGCTCGGTAATCGCAAGGGCTTCGTCTGCCCCTATCACCAGTGGGCCTATGACCTCAAGGGCAATCTCAAGGGTCTGCCGTTTCGCAAGGGAGTCAACGGCCACGGCGGCATGCCGGAGGACTTCAAACTCGAAAACCATGGCCTGACGAAACTGAAAGTCGCGGTGCGCAACGGGGTAGTCTTCGCGAGCTTCGATCACTCTGTCGAATCGTTCGAAGAATATCTTGGCCCGACGATCCTCAAGTACTTCGACCGTGTCTTTGATGGCCGTGAACTGTCGGTGTTGGGCTACTCAAGGCAGCGAATTCCCGGCAACTGGAAACTAATGCAGGAGAACATCAAGGATCCATACCATCCGGGGCTGCTGCACACCTGGTTCGTTACCTTCGGGCTGTGGCGCGCCGATCAGGAGTCGCAGATGGTCATGGATGGCCATGGCCGGCATGCGTGCATGATCTCGCGGCGCAACGCCGGCGGCAAAGGCGCGGTCACCGACGGCGTGCAGAGCTTCAAGGAGCAGATGACGCTGCACGACGCACGTCTGTTAGATATCGTGCCAGAGGCTTTCTGGAACGGGCCAACCGTCGTAATGACCACTATTTTCCCGAGCATCATCATCCAGCAGCAGGTCAACTCACTGTCGACGCGCCAGATTCTGCCGTGCGGCCCTAACAGTTTCGACTTTGTTTGGACGCATTTCGGCTTCGCGGATGACACGGCGGAGATGACGCAGCGCCGCCTGCGGCAGGCGAATCTCTTCGGGCCGGCGGGTTACGTGTCGGCGGACGATGGTGAAGTCGTCGAACTGGCGCAGGACGGCATGCGCCAGCATCCGGAGTATCAGACGATCAGCGAACTGGGCGGTCGCGACATCGGCAATACCGATCACATGGTGACCGAGACCTTGATTCGGGGCATGTACGGTTACTACCGCAAGGTCATGGAACTATAAGGGTCTGTTGGCGTGATCGACCTGAATCTGCGAGCCGAAATCGAGGACTTCTATGCGCGCTATTGCGCCGTGCTCGACGAGGGGCCGCTGGAAGCCTGGCCCGATTTGTTCACAGAGCAGTGCTCGTATCGAGTTGTCCCCCGCGAGAACTACCGCGCCGGCAAACCGCTTGCGACGCTGGCGTTCGAAAGCCGCGGCATGCTCAAGGATCGCATCTACTGCGTAAAACAAACGTTATTTCATCAACCGTATTCGCAGCGGCACTTGTTGTCCGGCATGCGCTTCGAGGTGACACAAGACGACCGGTACCGGGTCGAGGCCAATTATCTGGTGATCCGCACGAAAGTCGATGAAATGGCCGACGTCCTGAGCGTCGGCCGGTACTACGACGAGCTGGTTCGCGATGGCACAACGCTGCGACTCGCGGTCAAGCACTGTGTGTTCGACAACGAACTGATTCCTAATTCGCTCATTTACCCCATTTAGCCCATGCAATCCGATTGCCGCACCGCCTATTACGCGCGCATCGCGCAACACCATCTCGCTCCGTTATGGGAAGTGCTGCATGCGCTCGTGCCACAGTCGCCGCGGCCGACGTGTGTGGCGGCCCATTGGCGTTACCGTGACGTCAGACCCCTGGTTCTCGAATCGGGCGGTGTTATCTCGGCGCAGGAAGCTGTCAGGCGCGTACTGATCCTCGAAAACCCCGCATCCCCGGGCGCGGCGCGGATCACGCAATCGTTGTATGCGGGGCTGCAACTCATTTTGCCGGGCGAAGTCGCACCGAGCCATCGCCACACGCAGTCGGCGATGCGGTTCATCCTCGAAGGGGCAGGGGCCTTCACCGCGGTCGACGGTGAGCGGGCGTACATGAACCGCGGGGACCTGATCCTGACGCCCAACTGGGCGTTTCATGATCACGGCCATGAAGGCGTGGAGCCGATGATCTGGCTCGATGCGCTCGATATTCCGATGGTTGAATTCTTCAGTGCCGGGTTCGCCGAGTCGTCAGGCGCCAGGCAACAGGCGCAGTCGCGGCAAGCCGGCGAGTCGCTCGCGCGCTTCGGCGCCAATCTACTGCCGGTGGATCATGTCGCGCGCTCGCGCACATCGCCCGTGTTCTGCTATCCCTACGAGCGCACGCGCGCAGCACTGGACACGCTGGCGCGAGCTGCCGACATCGATCCTTGCCACGGTGTCAGGCTGAAGTACGCCAATCCGGTGAACGGCGAGCACGCCGTGCCGACGATGGCGGCATTCATTCAATGGATGCCGCAAGGATTTGCAGGGCAAACCTACCGCTCGACCGATGGTTGTGTGTATGTCTGCGTCGAAGGCCGCGGCCGCACGCGCATCGGCGATCAGACCTTCGCCTGGGAACCTAACGACTTGTTCGTCGTGCCGAGCTGGGCGCCGTATTCGCACCAAATTGACTCGGACTGTGTGCTCTTCAGTTATTCGGATCGCGCCGCCCAGGAAAAGCTCGATTTGTGGCGCGAAGAGCGTGCCGCCGCAGTCGGTTAGGGGTTCGAAGTCACAGCGCCCGACGGAACAACGGAATCTGGGGCCCAGGGCCTGGCGCGATGGCGGGCGCGCCAGTGGGTGTCCCGAGCAATTCGCGCACGGCGCGGATGGCCTGATCCATGGCGCTGTGCGCATAGGCATACGCCCCCGAGTCTGCATTCGCGATGGCGATTCGGCCCAGCGGCCGGCGAGCGACCTCAATCGGCAACGGGCCGTTGGGCCAGTACGCGTCCCAGGGACGCATGTATTCGTACGCGTAGCCATGCGACCAGCGGTTCACGCAAATTCCTTCGATGTCGCGCGCCGGATCGAAACCGCCTGTGACCAGCGCTCGTGCTAACAGATCACGAATAGAGCGCTCCAGCTCGGAAAATGTCAGCGTGCCGATGCGAGCACGGCCCGCGGACGCTTGCTCGCGCGGCGCAAGCCCCGGCATGGTGGGTACGGCCGCCATGTGCAGTAGTACCGGGTCGCCGGCGCTCTCGGCAAACCGATAGTCGCCCATCGAAACCGGGAAATCGATTTCCGCGCTGCGCCAGAAATGGCCGGCCGTATGTATGGCATTCACACCCAGTCTGTTGAGCGCCGTCCAATTCCGTATCAGGACGTTGGTGTAAATCAACGGCACTTTTCGTTGATCATTCAAGGCCTGAACCTGCTCTTGCGGCAGTTCGCTCCAGATATGGGGAATAACCCGATGCCAGCAAGCCAGGATGACGTGCTTGCTCCTCACGCTTTCCAGCCGGCCCGCGCCGGCATAGCTGACCTCGACATCGGGCGCCGAGCCAACCTCGCCCCGATGTTGAACCTTCACGACCGTCGACTGCAGGCGAACACGGACTGAACTGCTGGAGTCGTCAAGGCAGCTATAGTCGACCGCGGTCGTGACCAGGTCCGCCATGGATCGCGCCGGAAATGCGCGGAAGTTCAACTTGGCCAGCAGCGCACGCGCCAGACCGTGATTGCCATCGGGGAAGTGATAGATGTAAGGATCTGGGTCGGTGTAGGCAAGTCGACCGGTGGGACTCATGGCGGGATCGGCGAGCCGCCCGAGATCCATTGCTGCGAATCCAGGGTTGCCATTCGCGCAGGCATCCAGCGCGGAGGTGGCGTCGATCCCGACGCCGAAATAGCCGCTGGTGGAGTCCTGGAAGAATCGGACCAGTTGTGGGTCCGCTCGCGCAACTTTCGTTAGGAAGGTCGCATAGCTGATCGATGCCAGCAGTGCGCGCTTTTCTCCACGTTCGAGCTGGGACAGGTAGTCGCGCGGCGAATCGATCAAGGAAATCAAATCGAGCTTCGCGCGGGGATTCAATGGCGCATTGGGAACCCAATCCGCCGCCCGGTCGGTGATGCGCACTAATGCATCGTTGCCGAATTGTTCGCGACAGAAGAAGTGCGCGGGCCCGAGCTTGTGTCGATCGCTCCAGGTTTGGTCAAAATAATCGGTTTCGAATTTGTTGAGATCCAGATCGAGGCGCCGCAGCAGAGTCTTGACGGCCGGAGAAAAGTACGACGGCGTTTGCAGGGATTGTGAGCCACCGTAACCGATCAAGGTGCGACCCGAGGCCGTTACAAACTCATTGCGCTTGGCATGGCCGCCGAAGTCATCATGATTTTCCACGATCAATACGCGAGCACCGTTGCCGACCTGTTCGCGGTACTGAATCGCCGCTGCGAGTCCGGATATCCCTCCGCCGACAACCACCAGGTCATAGCGTTCGCCGGTGTCTCGGGTCGGGCCGGCATTCGCCCAGAAAGTGCCGTCGCGCAGTGCATGTGCCGTGACATTGCTGCCAGGGTGATGTCCCCGATCGCCGAGGAGACGCGACGGATTCGGCGCTGATTTGTTTGAATGCGTGGCTGATTTCGTGTCGCAGGCGCTGAACCCGGCAGTAGCGACCGATGCGGCGACGCCATCGAGGAAGTCGCGCCTGCTGATCACGCGGTCCATGCCGAGCCGCGAGTCGTCCCGCTTGCTACTCATTAGACTCGCGTGAGACGGCACGCCATAGATGTGGCCGCCCGAACCCAGCGACCAACGCGCCTGCGATAGCGGCAGCTGCCAGCGTGAGGGAAACGCCACGGCCAATCTCGCCGTCGAACCACAGCGCAGCGCTGCCTGCCGACAGCAGCGGTCCTAGACCCAGACCCAGGATATTGGTGATCATGAGATTGACGGCC
>JANMYM010000065.1:0-104570 GCA_031382085.1 Gammaproteobacteria bacterium | reverse complement strand
CCTGACCGCGCCTGCTAACGGCCGCTGGCCGGTGCGCATCAGCATGCGCATGGGAGTTGCGCAGTTTGCGGTCCTCGAAGTGCGCGGCGCGCAACGCGCGATCCTGCCGGTGCGCGCGCAAGGTCCGTCGCCCGTCACCATCCTGCTGGATCATTCGGTGTGGACTCAGCAAACACCACAGCTTGACGTGACCTGGGGCGCGGCCTCGACGCCGGGCGGCTGACTATAGCGCCGGCCGTTGAAACAGCCGCCCGCTGTCGAGATCGACGGCGCTGAGCGTTCCACCCCAGACGCAGCCCGTGTCCAGTGCTAACAAGTTCCGTTTTTGGATCAGTCCCAGCGTCGACCAGTGACCGCAGATGACGCGCGTGCCGGCCGATTTTCGCTTCGGCACCAGAAACCAGGGACGCATCGCCGTGGGCGCAGCGCGGGCCGCCGCTCGCAACGAGCCAGGGCTGTCTTTCAGATCGAGGTTGATCCGGCCACGCGCGTCGCAGTAACGCAGTCGAGTCAGCACGTTGACGACGAATCGGTGTTTGTCAGCGCCGCGCAGCGAGGGTGACCAGCGGTCGGGTTGGTCGCCGTACATGCGCGCCAGGAATCGATCCGGGTTCTTTTGCAGCGCGGCGGCGGTGTCGGCTGCATGGCGGATGGTGTCGGCGGCCGACCACTGCGGTGGCAGGCCGGCATGCACCATCAGGTCGTCATGGCGGGCATCGAAATGCGCGAGCGGCAAAGTGATCAGCCAGTCGAGCAGCTGGTCGCGATCCCGCGCCGCCAGGACTCGCTGCAGCGTGTCGTCCGCGCGCATGCGCCGTTCCGTGCCACGGGCGACGGCCAGCAGGTGCAGGTCATGATTGCCTAACACGGTGATCGCGTTGTCGCCCAGCGCGCGCACCAACCGCAGTACGGCGAGCGATGCCGGGCCGCGATTGACAAGATCGCCCACCAGCCACAGCTGGTCGCGATCCGACTTGAAGCGCAGTTTTTTCAGCAGCGCGCGCAGCTCCGCGTGGCAACCCTGGATGTCGCCGATCGCGTAGCGGGCCACTTATTGCAGTATTCCGGGGATCGCCAGCCGGAACGTGGGGATGGGGGCGTCAAAGGTCTGGCCACCGTCGGCGAGCATCTGATAGCTGCCCTGCATGGTGCCTACCGGCGTTTCGAGCACCGCGCCACTGGAATAACGAAAACCCTGGCCCGGCTTGATGTACGGCTGCTCGCCGACCACACCATCGCCGCGCACTTCCTGCACCTTGCCGTTGGCGTCGGTGATGACCCAGTGCCGCTTCAGCAGCTTGGCCGGCACCTCGCCCTCGTTGCGGATGGTGATGGTGTAGGAGAAAACGTACTTGTCATCGCCCGGATCGGACTGATCCTTGAGGTAGTTGGTGAGCACGTCGATGCGGATCTGGTTCGTCATAAATCCGCTGTGTTAGCTTTTCTTGCCAACGCGCACTGCCAGCACATCGCAGCACGCCGCATGCAGCACCGTGTCTTCGGTCAGATTGACCAGGATCGACATGCCATGTCGCTCGCGGCAGCCGATGACGATCAGGTCCGCGCCGATCTCGCGCGCCACCCGCACGATTTCGGTCTTGACGCTGCCGGCCTCGATGTGCAGCGTCGCATCATGGGCGCCGAGTTCCTCGGCCAGATGGGTGATGCGCTGGCGCGCGCGATTCACCAGCTCGGCCTCGATCTGCACCGTGGGCATCAGCGTTTCGCCCATCGGCTCGACCGGCACGAATTCGACCACGTGCAGGATCTCGAGCGCCGCGTTGTCGCGTTGCGCCATGGCCCGTGCCCGCGCGCCGATATGCGCGCTGTCGTCGCTCAGGTCCACCACCAACAGGATTTTCTTGTAGCCAGCCATGATGGCAAACTAGCTGCTGCGCGCGGCAAGCGCAAGCTTGCCGAATTCCGCCGGGGTCAAAGTCTCGGGCCGGGCGCCGGGATCAATCCCGCAGGCTTCGATGCTGGCTGCATCCAGCTCCTGCCTGAGCGCATTGCGCAGCGTTTTGCGGCGCTTGGAGAAAGCGGCCAGCACCAGGCGTCCATAGCGCGCATCGACCGGAAACGCAGGCTGGGCCCGCATTCGCAGCCGCGCGACCGTTGACCAGACCTTGGGGGGCGGTGCAAAGCTCCCGGGCGGCACGTCGAACAATTCGTCGATTTCGGCAAACGGCGCCAGCATCACAGTCAGGCGACCGTAGTCGCGCCCGCCGGGCGCGGCGGCCATGCGCTGCACCACCTCCCGCTGCAACATCACATGCATGTCCTCGATAGCCTGGTACTGGCCTAACAAATGAAACAGCAGGGGTGTTGATACGTTGTACGGCAGATTGCCAACCACGCGCCAGCGGCCCGCGGGGGCCGGCAGCAGCGTCCGCAGATCAACTTTCAGCGCATCGCCCTCGTGCAGGTGAAAGCGCGGCTCCTGGCCATAGTGCTCGCGCAGCCGTGGCACGAGGTCCCGGTCGAGCTCTATGGCGTGCAGCACGCAGCCGCTGGCTAACAAGCCGGCGGTGAGTGCGCCGCCGCCTGGGCCGATCTCCAGCATGGTGTCCCCCGGTCTGGCAGCCACCGCGGCGACGATACGCTCCACGATGCTCGCGTCGCGCAGGAAATGCTGCCCGAAACGCTTGCGCGCCCGGAATGTCATGCTGCGCCGCGCGCGGCCGTCATCTGCAGCGCGAGCGTGAGCGCTGCTCGCAGGCTGCCGGCATCGGCGCGGCCACTGCCAGCCAGATCGAGGGCGGTGCCGTGATCGACCGAAGTTCGAATGATCGGCAGGCCCAGCGTGACATTGACCGCGTGTCCGAAGCCTGCAGCCTTGAGCACCGGCAGCCCCTGGTCGTGATACATCGCCAGCACCACATCGTGATGCGCCCGGTTTTGCGGCACAAAAATGGTGTCCGCGGGCCAGGGCCCGCTGGCTGCGATGCCACGCGCTTTTGCGGCGGCGATAGCCGGCGCGATGATGTCGAGGTCTTCCCGGCCGAGATGCCCGGCCTCTCCAGCGTGCGGGTTCAGACCGCAGACCGCGATGCGAGGCGCCCTGCCACCTAACAACTGTGGCAGGTCGGTCTGCAGTACATCCATGACCGCGCCCAGCAACGCGGGGTTGAGCGCGCCGCTCACTGCCTGCAGCGGCAGATGCGTGGTCGCGAGCGCCACCCTCAGCTCGCCAGCGACCAGCAACATCACCGGCAACGGTGCACCCGTGCGTTGCGCGAGGTACTCGGTGTGGCCGGAAAACGCCGTGCCGGAATCGTTGATGATGCTTTTCTGCAGCGGCGCGGTCACCATGGCGTCGAACTCGCCACGGCGCGCACCCTCGATCGCCCGGTCCAGCATGCGTAGCACCTGGGCGGCGTTTGCCGGGTCCAGCCGGCCGGCGGTGACCGGCGCGGCGCAAGGCAGGTGCAGCACCGGTAACAGGCCCGCACGCTGCGGCCTGCGGACGCTACCCGGTTCATAATCTGTTAGCTCAACGGCCAGCCCCAGTTGCCGCGCGCGTGCTGCGAGTACCTCGCGATCACCGACGCAGACAAGATCGCAGTTGTGGCGCGTGAGCGCCAGCGTCAGGCAGATGTCAGGTCCGATGCCGGCCGGTTCGCCGGCGGTCAGCGCGATACGCGGCGCGTTCACATCCGGTATTCGACGAAGGCCTCGTCGCGCAGGCGCCGCAGCCACAATTCCGCTTCTTCTTCAGACTTGCTTTCGCGGATCTGCATGAAGGCGCGCTGCTTGCGCATTTCGTCGGTGTTATCGAAATCGCGGCGGCCCAACACCTGTGCGATGTGCCAGCCGAATTGCGTATGAAACGGCTGGCTGATTTCACCGTCCTTGAGTTCTGTCATCGTCGCTTCAAATTCCGGCAGGAAGGTGCCCGGGTTGGTCCAGCCGAGATCGCCGCCGTCGGTCGCGGAGCCCGGATCCTCGGAACTCGCCTTGGCGAGCGCGGCAAAATCCTCGCCGCCGACGATGCGTTCACGCATCGTGGCCAGTTTTTGACGGATCGTCGCGTCGTCCTGAATCTCGGTGGGCTTCATCAGGATATGGCGCACGTGTGTCTGGCGCACGACGGTCTGGGTGTCGGCGCCACGAATCTCGTTGACACGCACGATGTGGTACCCGCTCGGGGTGCGCAGCGGTTCGCTGACTTCACCCGCTTTGAGACGCGCGACCAACTCCGCCAGGATGGTCGGCACCTCGCCGCCCTTGCGCCAGCCTAACGAACCACCCTCGAGTGCGGTCTGGCTGTTGGAGTACTGCACCGCGAGGCGCGAAAAATCCTCGCCCTTGCCCGCTCGCTCATAGACGTCGGTTGCGCGGCGCGCGGCTTCATCCAGCTGCTGCGGCGTGGCAGCCTGCGGCACCGCGATCAGAATGTGCGACAGGTTGTATTCGTTCAACTCCGATGGGCGATTTTTCTGTCGATCGAGAAACTGTTGCAGTTCGCGCGGCGAAACGTAGATGCGCTGCAGTACATCGCGCTGGCGCAGGTAGGTCAGCGTCAGATCGCGGCGCACGGTTTCGCGATAGCCTGCGTAGTCGAGGCCCTGCTGGGAGACCGCCTCAGGCAACTGTGCCAACTGCAGGTTATTGCGTTGCGCTATATCTGTTAGCGCGTTATTCAAGGCTTCATCGTTGATGCGCAATCCCACTTTGCCGGCGCGCTGCATCTGGATTTCCTGCATGACCAGGCGCTCGAGCACCTGGGTGCGCAGCGCGTCGAGCGGTGGCAGTTCCAGCGGCTTTCCGGACTGCTGCGACTCGGCACGCAAGCGCTGCACCAGCAGGGCCATCTGGTCCTCGACCTCGCTCTGCAGCACCACGCCTTCGTTGACGACCGCGGCGACCTTATCGAGCAGCAGGCCTTTGACCGGCGCCTCGGCTGCCGCAGGTACGGCCACAGGTGCCGCCGCTACAGGTACAGCCGCGGGCTCCTGTGCCGCCGCCTGCGCCAGGCCAACAGCCAAGAACAGGGCGAGTAGATGCGAAGGGGGCGCCTGAGGCATGATAAAAATCCTTAAAAATCAGCGAGTTATATTTTCCGCGGGGGAATCGCCCGTCGCGGCGCTGGAGTATCCCCGAATTGTACTTTCGAGAAAAGTACCTGCTGGGGTTCCGACACTGGCTAATCCATTGAGTTCCAGCTGCAAATAGATGCCGCTGTCGCGCTCACCGGTGCGATTGGAGATGAAACGGCGTGCCACGACCCGCAACCGGTAACAGCAGGCGCGGTATTCCAGGCCTGCAAACTGGTCCAGCGACTGACGGGCGCCGAGGTCATAGACATTGCGCGCGAACAGCTGCCAGCGATCGCGGATCGGCCAGGCGGCCGACACCTCGGCCTGTTCCAGTCGACCGACCCCTGAGGTCGGCCCGGTGCCGGCGTTACGCGGGTCGGTGTTGTATTGCATGCGATAAGCAACATTGATAACCCGATCCGGCGCCGGCTGGTACTGCAAGCGCAATTGCGCACGCTCGCTGCGCGAGGCTTCGGGATTCCATTGCAGGCTCGCGCCGATGTTCCAGTGCCGCCAGGTCTGCAGGCCCAGTTCGGCGATCACGTCGCCGCGTTTCTCCACGCGCCGCACCTCGCCCGGCAGGTTGACCCGCGGGCCGCTGAGGTACCAGGTCTCGCCCAGCGTTGCTGTTAGCTTTTCGCGCCCCGTGGTGGCGTCGAAAATGCGCGCGGTGAGCGCCGTGGTGACCTGATTGGCATCATTGACCCGGTCCGCGCCGACATAACGGTTGCCGCTGAACAACTGGAACAGCGACTGGTCGGGTAGCGCCGTGTCGAACACCGGCAGCTGGTTTTGCTCTCGAAACGGCAGGTAGAGATACTGCAGGCGTGGCTCCAGAGTGACGCGCCGCGCACTGTCGCCGTCGCGCTCGAGCACCAGGCCCGCATCGAGTTGCGCGAACGGCATCGAACGTTGTGGCGAGCGCGGCGCGCCGACCGCGACGTCGTGCAGCTGATAGCGGGTGTAGCGATAGCCGGCGGCAGGCCGCAGATACCAGCCGGGCGCCTCGAAGCTGATGCCGACGCGCGGCATCAGGTCGGTGCGCCAGCCATTGACACCGACGCCGCGCGAAAAATTCACCGTCTCGCCGTCAAACTGCAGGAACAGCGGTCCAAAGCGGTAATTGCCGGCTGCTAACAACCGTGGCAGGCGGGCGTAGGGTCGCGCGCTGGCCGCCAGGTTCCGATCGATGGTCTGGAAATGCTGCACCTGACCTAACAAACGCCAGTTCTCGCCGCGGTAACTGAATTCGGCATTGCGGGCCGCAAATGCCACGCTGGTGCCTTCCGGGCCCTGCGCAAAATCCTCGAAATATTCCTGGTCGCTGACGTTTTCGGCATCGACGCGGGCGCGCCAGCCGTTGGCCCAGTCGGCGCCGTAGTGCAGCACCGCGCGACCACGGTCGCTGCCATAAAGATCGTCGGAGGGCAGCACGTCAAAGCGCAGTTCAGCGCGCTGCGCCGCTGTCAGAAACCGCAACTCACCGTTCAGATCCAAGCCGCGGCGCGTGTACAGCGTGGGGGCGAGCGTCGCATCCGCCTGCGGGTGGATGTTCCAGTACCAGGGCGCCGTCAGCTGCGCGCCGCTGCGACTGGAATAACCGCCGTCCGGGAACAGGAAGCCGCTCTTGCGCTGATTGCCAAGCGGAAAGCTGATGTACGGCAGGTACAGGATGGGCACGCCCTTGAATTCGATGCGGGTGTGGCGCCCGACACCGTTGCGGGCCCGGGTATCCAGGTCGAGCTCGCGGGCCAGCAGGCGCCAGGCCGGATCGTCGGCGGGGCAGGTGCTGAAGCTAACACCGCGCAGTTTCATGCGCCCATCGATCCCGACGCTGACAGATTCGGCGCGGCCACGCGCCGGGCGCGATGGCAATTCAAACTCCGCGCCCTGCACGTCGGCGCCCCGGGTCGCGGAATAGGCGCCGCTCGAACCACGCAGCTGCACCAGCGGGTCGCGGTATTCAACCTTGCCGCGGACATCCAGCTGGTTGCCCTGCGCACTGTAATCGACCTCGTCGGCGCGAATTTCGCGATCGCCCTGGCGGACCTGGACGTTGCCGCGCAACTGCGCATTGCCATCGACGCCCAGGGTCGCATTGTCGCTGCTGATCTGAATTGTCGAGTCCTGGGGCGTGAGGGGTGGTGGTGTAGCGGTGCGAGCCGCGGAGGCCGCATCCGACGCGGTCGAAGTGCCGCCCGGTCTCGGGCAGCGGGTCGGTTCGGCCGCAAAAGCGGTGAGGGGCGCTGTGCCGGCCAGCCAGATTGCCAACAGATACTGAAGTCGGGGCGGCATGAGTGCGGAACATTATACTGGCAGCACATGACGGACATGCGCCGCGCCGCGATTCATCGCTGGCTGGATTCGGAAACCGGGTTTCAACTGCAGTCACTCGCGATCGCATCCGCGGACGCGAGTTTTCGCCGCTATTGGCGCGCGACTGATCGAGCCGGGAACACCGCCATTGTCATGGACGCACCGCCCGACAAGGAAGATATCGCGCCGTATCTCAAGATCGCGGGGCTGCTGGCGCCTTTGGGGGTCCATGTGCCGGAGGTGCGGGCCGTTGATCCCGCGCAGGGTTTCGTGCTGATGGAGGACCTCGGATCGCAGTCCTATCTGGCCGCGCTCGAGTCGGGCAGCGATCCGGACACCCTGTACGATGATGCGATACGGGCGCTGCTCGCCATGCAGTTGCAGGGTGGCGCTGCGGCGCGGGAGCTCGCCGCCTATGACGCGGCAGCGCTGGAGCGGGAAATGGCCCTGATGCCGGAATGGTTCCTGCGGCGCCACCTGCAATACCGCATGAACCCGGATGAGGAAGCGCTGCTCGCCAGGACCATGGCCTGGCTGCGCGATGAAGTGCTGCGTCAGCCGGTGGTGTTCGTGCACCGCGACTATCACTCGCGCAATCTGATGCGGCTGCCCGCCAACAATCCGGGCGTGATCGATTTTCAGGATGCGGTTGCGGGCCCGGTCGCCTATGACCTGGTGTCGCTATTCAAGGACTGTTATATCCGCTGGCCCCGCGAACGACTGCAGGTCTGGTTGCGAAATTACAGGCAGCGTCTCCATGCCGCCGACGGTGGCCGCACTTTGGCGGGCTGCGATGAGCGCGAGTTGCTGCGCTGGTTTGATCTTGCTGGATTGCAGCGCCATGTCAAAGTGCTGGGAATTTTCGCGCGCCTTTGCCACCGCGATGGCAAGCCCGGGTATCTCGCCGATCTGCCGCTGACGCTCAACTATGTGCGTGATGCCGCGGCGCGTTACAGCGAGACGCAGGCCCTGGCGCGCTGGATTGAGGAGCGCCTGGTAGCGCAGCTGCCTCTGGCTAACAAAAGAGTGCTGGCGGCATGAGCATTCCGAAGCGCGCCATGGTGTTAGCCGCGGGTCGCGGCGAGCGCATGCGGCCCTCGACGCTGAACACTCCCAAACCCCTGCTGCAGGCAGGTGGCCGTGCGCTCATCGACTGGCACCTGACAGCTCTGGCTCGCGCCGGGGTGCGCGAAGTGGTCATCAATCTGTCGTGGCTGGGCGCGCAGATCCGCGCGCACGTTGCCGATGGCGTGCGCTTCGGACTCCAGGTGCACTACAGCGAAGAGGGCCCCGTGCCACTCGAGGCGGGCGGCGGCATCTTCAAGGCCTTGCATTTGTTAGGTCCGGAGCCGTTCCTGGTGGTCAACGGCGACATCTGGACCGATTGCAATTTCGCCCGCGTGGCTGAGCTGCCGGCGGACTGCGATGGCCTGTTGGTCATGGTGCAAAATCCCGCACAGCACGCGCACGGCGATTTTTTTGTCGCCGGGCAGCGCATCGTCCCGCATGCGACCGCGGTGCGCCGCACCTATTCGGGTATCGCGGTGTACCGCCCTGAGTTTTTCGCCGGCAGTGCGCCGGGCGGATTTCCGTTGTTGCCGCTGCTGCAGCGTGCGCTCAATGCCGGCAGGCTGGCCGCGCAGCTTTACGATGGCCTGTGGTTTGACATAGGCACGCCGCAGCGCCTGCAGGAGCTTGATACCCGCCTGGCCTCCGGGGCTAACGGCTGATGGCGTAAGATCGGACCTGTGGCGGACTTCAAGAAAATCCCGGTAGTCAGCGAGCCCGCGCAAGCGCGCAGCGGTGAGAAATATCGCACCGCGCAGGGGTTTACCGCGATCAAGGATGGCGTGCGCCCGGTTCGCGAGGCGCCTGACAACGATGGCCTCAGGGGCAAGCCGCGCTGGATACGCGCGCCGCTGGCGGCGGGCGCTGGCTATGAATCGGTGCGCGCCCTGGCGCGCGAGCATCGCCTGGCCACGGTCTGCGAACAGGCCAAGTGTCCTAACATCGGTGAATGCTGGAATGCGGGCACGGCGACCTTCATGCTGATGGGCGAAGTTTGCACGCGGGCCTGCCGTTTCTGTGCCGTTGACACCGGCAATCCGCGCGGCTGGCTGGATGCCGATGAGCCAGCTAACACCGCACGCTCGGTCGAACTGCTGGGTCTGAAATACATCGTGCTGACGTCGGTCAACAGAGACGACCTGCCGGACGGTGGCGCCGCGCATTTTGCGGCGACGGTGCGGGCGATCAAGCAGCGCACGCCGGCAACCGCGGTCGAGGCGCTGACGCCAGATTTTCAGGGTGTGCCCGAGCATGTGGCCATCGTGGTCGATGCGGGCCTGGAAGTGTTCGCGCAAAACGTCGAAACGGTGCGTCGCCTGACGCATCCGGTGCGCGATCCGCGCGCGGGTTACGACCAGACTCTGCAGGTTCTGGCCTTTGCCAAGCGGCATCGCCCGGCGGTGCTGACCAAGACCAGCCTGATGTTAGGTCTGGGTGAAACCGACGCGGAAATCCTCGCGACGCTGGACGATCTGCGGGCCGCGCACGTCGACCTGCTGACCCTCGGTCAGTACCTGCGACCGACGCCGCATCACCTGCCGGTGGCGCGCTTCGTCACGCCGGCTGAATTCGATCACTATCGGGCGCAGGCGCTGGCCCGTGGCTTTCGCGAGTGCGTTGCCGGCCCGCTGGTGCGCTCCAGCTATCGCGCCGAGCAGGCCCTGCAGGGCAACAACGCCGGCCTCGATAACGCAGGCCTGCCGGCCTGAGAATGGCCCAGGCTAACAAAATTGCCGCGCCGTGGCTGACGCAGGGCGGAATCGTCTGTGACTGGCTCGGCCGCCGTGACTACGAACCGGTCTGGCGCGAGATGCAGGCGCTCACCGACCGTCGTGACGCCACGACGCCGGATCAGATCTGGTTTCTGGAACACCCGCCAGTATTCACGTTGGGCATGAATGCCGATCCGGACCATGTGCTTGCGGCGGGTGACATTCCGGTCGTGCGAATCGATCGCGGTGGTCAGGTGACCTATCACGGGCCGGGGCAGCTGATGGTGTATCCGCTGATCGACCTGCGGCGCGCCGGGCTCGGCGTGCGCGACCTGGTAACGGCGCTGGAGCAGTCCAGCGTCGAGCTGCTGGCCGGGTACGGGATAACGGCGCGCACGCGGGCGGATGCTCCGGGGGTTTATATCGCTGACGCCAAGATCGCGAGCATCGGGATTCGAGTCCGGCGCGGCGGCAGCTACCACGGCCTGGCGCTGAATGTGAACATGGATTTGTCGCCGTTCGACCGCATCAACCCCTGCGGGTATGCTGGTCTCTCGATGACTCAGATCGCTGGTTTTGGCGCGCAACCGGAATTGGCATCGGTGGCGCGCGCCTTCGCGCCACTGCTGATCGAGCGGCTGGTAACAAAAAGCTAACAAAGGAATCCGGTATGGATGCCGAGAAAAAGCACAAATTTAAACCCCGGGATGTCGATATGGTGCGCCACCTGCTGCGCCTTATTGGCGAGGACCCGGATCGTGAGGGCCTGCAGGAGACGCCGTTGCGTTTTCTGAAGGCCATGACCGAGTACACCAAGGGCTATCGTGAGAAGCCGGAGGACGTGCTCAAGGTGTTCGAAGATGGCGGCGAGGGCGTCGATGAGATGGTCATAGTCCGCGACATTCCGGTCTACTCCCTGTGCGAGCACCATATAGCACCGTTTTTTGGCAAGGCTTATGTCGGCTATGTGCCCGACAAGAAAATCCTCGGGCTTTCCAAGATCTCAAGGCTGGTCGAGGTTTATTCGCGGCGCCTGCAGGTGCAGGAGCGCCTGACCAATCAGATTGCGGATGCGCTCGCCAGGCATCTGCAGCCGCTTGGGGTTGCCGTGGTGCTGGAATGCCGCCACCTGTGCATGGAATCGCGCGGCGTCAAGCATGCCGGCTCATCCACCGTGACGTCGGCACTGCGCGGTTCAATCAAGAAAAACCCTGACACGCGCAAGGAATTCCTGTCGCTGATCGGGCATTAGCAGGCTGTTGAAAAGTAATTTTCAACGGCCTGCGTCGCGGCACAGGGATGTACCGCCAAAATCGACGCGTTCCTAAAGCGTTGATTTTGAAAGGCGCGTGAAAACCACGCTTTTCGCGCGCCGCCGTTGAAAAAGGTCAGGATGACCTTTTTCAACAATCTGTTAGGTTACTTACAGCACCATCACGACGGAGTCCTGGCCGAGCAACTCGGCAATCAGCAGGGTGATGTGCTGGGCGCTGCGCGCGGTCAGGGCATACGAGATCGACACGTAATTGCCGGCGCTGCTGGCGCGTTCCTGGATCGCATCGTCGCCGAGCTCAGGAGTATGGCGGCGGACGATCGCATCGATCTCGATCCGCAGGCCGGCCCGCCGCCGGCACACAACCTTGATCGGATAGGCGGTCGGGAACTGCAGCAGCTCCAGGTCTGGTTCGCGCACAGCTACCAGGGCTCCGTCGCCAGCGCGACCTTGTATTGATCGAAGGCGGTGCGCAAACGGCGCCACGCCGGGCCGGGTCGTCCGGAGCCCACCGGCTTGCCATCGAGGTGGGTCACGGGCAGCACTTCACGCAGCGCGGAGCTGATCAGGATCTCATCGGCCGCTCGCAGCTGGGCTTCGCAGATGGCGATCGTCGTGCGGGGCAGTCTGGTTTGATCCGCCAGCAACTCGATGACGCTGCGCGTGGTACCGGGCAGGATCTGCATCGACTCGGGCGGTGTTAGCAGAACGCCGCCCACGAGCACGTGCACGGTGGCGGAGGTGGCTTCGGTCAGCAAGCCATCGCGCAGCATCAGGGCCTCGCCGGCGCCGGCGTCCACTGCCGCCTGGCGCAGCAAAATGTTAGGCAGCAACCCGACCGATTTGATGTCGCAGCGCGCCCAGCGCGGATCGGGCGCCGTGATGCAGGCAATGCCCTCGCTTGCGATGCTCGCCGGTTGTATCGGCCAGGGGCCGCAAAAGGCGAACACGGTGTGCAGGTCCGGCAACGGAGCAGGATTGCGCCCGACATCGGCGCCGCGCGACACTTGCAGATAGATATACAAGTCGCCGCCGCCATTGCGTTCGATCAGTTGCCGCGTCATCTCTCGCCATCCGGAGTCGTTCAACGGCTCGCGCAGCAGAATCGCTGCAAGGCTGCGCCGCAGGCGCGCGAAATGCTCGGCGAAGCGAAATGGGCGGCCGCGGTACACCGGCATGACCTCGTAAACGGCGTCTGCAAACAGGAAGCCGCGGTCGAGCGGCGAAATCCTCGCCTCCGCCAGCGGCAGGTAGCTGCCGTTGAGGAAGCAGACGGGCAGGGGCGGCGGCATCCGGGTGGAGCTTCCCTGGCGACCTAACGGAACCAGAGCGCCACGGTATCGGTCGCGCGTGTCCACCAACCGCCGGCCGCGACGGTGCTGGCCGGGTACAGCGGCACCTTGGCGACGATGTCCGCGCCATCGCGCACCGCGAGCTCGCCGATGGCGACGTTGGTCTGCAGCGGTGCAATCAGCGGTTCGCGCACCGTGGCCGTGGCCTGCACCTTGACGCCTTCGCCGCGGCCGACCGTCACGAACACGTTGCGCTGCAGCGTGGCGCCGACGTCGGCGCTCGCGCCCTTGTAGACGCGCGGCTTGAGTATGGTGTCGCCAGCCGCGTGCACTTTGACGGTTTCGAAGAAAGTGTAGCCGTAGTTCAGCAGCGCCGCGCTCGCGTCCTCGCGCGCCCTGACCGACTCCGTACCTAACACCACGGAGATCAGCCGCATCCGATTGCGCAGCGCCGAGCTCACCAGGCAGTAACCGGCCGAGTCGGTGAAGCCGGTCTTCATGCCGTCGACCGTCGGGTCGCGGCTCAGCAGGCCATTTCTGTTAGGTTGCCGGATATCGTTCCAGACGAATTCGCGCAGCGAGTACCACTTGTAGTACTGCGGGAACTCGCGAATCAGCGCCCGGGCCAGTGTCGCCATGTCGCGCGCGGTAATGTGCAGCGCAGGATCTGGCAGTCCGGTGGCGTTGGTGAAATGGCTGTTAGCCATGCCGAGGCGGCGGGCGTATTCGTTCATCATGGCAACGAAGCCGTCCTCCGACCCGCCGACGCGTTCGGCTAGGGCAATCGAGGCGTCATTGCCGGATTGCACGATCATGCCCTTGATCAGTACCTCGGCCGGTATGTGCTTGCCGACTTCGATGAACGAGCGCGAGCCTTCCATGCGCCAGGCTTTCTCGCTGATCACGACGTCATCGGTCAGCAGCAGGCGCCCCTCGCGCAGCGCGACAAACACGGCGTACGCGGTCATTAATTTGGTAAGGCTGGCCGGTTCGAGCTTCTGGTCGGCATTCAGGCTCGCCAGCACGCGGCCGCTGTCGAAATCGATGAGGATGTGCGACCGCACCGGCAGGTCCGGCGGCGCCGGAATGGGCACCGCGGCCACGGCTGACAAGCTAACAAGCAAGGCGCTGATGAGGCCGGCGCCGCAGCATTGGGTTATTTTCTGCATAATGGGTCGCGATTTTAGATCATTGCGGCGCTTGTGGATGCACGAGTCGCGCATCCGCAACGCCTGTGAGCGCGAGGCGCTCGATGATATCGTCGGCCTCGGCGGCGCTGGTAACGGGGCCGATGCAGACGCGCAGCAGCGCGGCACCGCCAGCGGAGACCGTCGGTTGCAGTTCGACGCCGGAAAACCCGGCGGCGCGCAAGCGGCTGGCAAGCCGTTCGGCGTTGTCGCGCGTGCCAAACGCGCCGGCCTGCACGAACTGTCCGGTTATCGGCAGCGCTACCGGTGCTGGCTGCGCTGCCGGCGCAACGGGTAGTGCGGGTGCCGGCGCTGTCGCGGCGTCCGGATCGCTGGCAGCCGCAGCATCTACTACCGTGATTTCCACCGGCGCCGTGCCGTTGCGCAGCATGTCGAGTTTGGCGGCCGCCGAATAGGACAGATCGATGATCCGATCGCCGACAAACGGGCCGCGATCGTTCACGCGCACCACGACCGCCCGGCCATTGCCAAGGTTCTCGACCCGGACGTAGGCCGGCAAGGGCAGCGTCTTGTGAGCGGCGGTCATGCCATACATGTCGTAGGGCTCACCGCTCGAGGTCCGCTCGCCATGAAATCCGGGTCCATACCAGGACGCGGTGCCGCGTTCACGGAAGCCGCTTGCGTTCGCAAGAACGAAATAGCGTCGGCCGAAGACCTCGTAACTTGCCGGGTTGCCATAGCGGCTGCGCGGTTCGGCGCGTGGCGCCGGGTCGGGCGGTAACTGCAGCGGCGGCGCCAGAATTTCCGGGGATGGAACCGGCGGCGCTGGCGGGCGTGAAACCAGGGTGCTGCAGCCTGACAACAGCAGCCCCGTTGTTAGCACAGCGGCGCCCGCAGGTTTGGCCCGCACTAGCTGCCCGCCCGTGCGCGCCGGGTAATGTCCGCCGCGAGGTCATGCACCGCCATTGCATAACGAATACTGCGATTGTATTGCGTGATGACTTTGAAATTCGCCAGGCCGATGCGCACGTTAGGTCCGGACTCCAGCTCGGCAGGCAGTAAAATGGCGGGCGTTGCGTCCGGCAGCTCGCTCGTGAAGCTCACGCCCCTGGCGTGCAGGGTGCCCAGGGTTTCGTTCAGCTCAAGGTTGCGAAAATCAAGTTTCGCAAAAGTCTCGGCGTCGGAACTCGCCTCCAGCAGGACCGGCAGTCCCGCGCTCCAGCCGTGCGCCTTGAAGTAGTTGGCGACGCTGGCGATGACATCGTCCCAGTCGCGCAGCAGGTCCCGGCGCCCGTCACCGTCCGCATCCAGTGCGTAGCGGCGGTAGCTCGAAGGCATGAATTGCGGCGGGCCTAGCGCACCGGCGTAGGAGCCACGCAACTGCGCCGGGTCGAGCCCTTCTTCGCGCGCCAGCAACAACAGCTGTTCGAGCTCGCTGCGGAAAAACGCCGCGCGTGGCGGATAGTCGAAGCCGAGAGTCATCAGCGCGTCGAGTGCGCGCCAATTGCCGGTGATGCGCCCATAGGCGGTTTCCACGCCGATAATTGCCACCACGTACGCTGCGGGCACGCCGGTCTGCTGTTGCGCACGTGCCAGCGTCGCGCGGTGCTCAGCCCAGAATGCGGCGCCCGAATTGATGCGCTCGGCGTTGAGGAAATTGCTGCGGTAGCGCCACCATGGCGTCACGCGCTCCGCGGGGCGGGCGATCAGTTCCAGGATGCGGGCCTGCGGTTCCGCGTCCGCCAGCGTCTCCAGCAACGCAGCCCGCGAAAAACCGTGGCGCGTGGCCATGCTGCTAACAAAATCCTGGATCTCGCGGCGGTTGAGATCGAAACCACCGCGCTGGTCGAGGAACGGCGCTTCGCCCACCGGCGGCATCGCGGCGCAGGGCAGCATCGCGGCGGCCAGCAGCAGTGGCAGCCAGCGGCGCACTCTGTGGAGCGGCAGATTCAAGCAACCAGTTTCCGGTGGGAATAAAGTGACATCAGGATACCGAAACCGGTGAGCAGCGTAACCGCCGAGGTGCCGCCGTAGCTGAACAGAGGCAGCGGCACCCCAACCACAGGCATCAGGCCACTCACCATGCCCATGTTGATGAACACGTAGACAATGAAGGTGAGCGCAATGCTGCCGGACAACAGCCGAGCGAAGGTGTTCTGGGTCTGCAGCGCGAGGTAGAGTGCGCGACCCAATACAAAAAGATAGAGCAGCAGCAGGATGACGGCGCCCACCATGCCAAATTCCTCGCCAACGACCGCATAGATGAAGTCGGTGGACCGTTCCGGCAGGAAATCCAGCTGGCCCTGGCTGCCATGCAGCCAGCCGCGGCCAAACACGCCGCCGGACCCGATCGCGATCGCCGACTGGATGCTGTGATAGCCGGCGCCTAGCGGATCGAGTTCCGGGTTGAGAAACATCAGCACGCGGTTACGCTGGTAGTCGTGCAGGAATTCCCAGCCGATCCACGCACCCGCACCGGCGAGCACGGCGGCTAACAGCATGATACGCACCTGCAGGCCGGCGAGGATCAGCACCAGGCCGCCGCCGATAACAATCAGCAGGCCAGTGCCCAGATCCGGTTGCAGGATCGTGAGCCCAGCGGGCACGAGGATGATTCCGAGCACGCCGGCCGTCGTGATCACGCCGGGCGGCAGGCGTCGTTCGTGCAGATACCAGGCCGCCGTCATCGGTACCGCCAGCTTCATGACTTCCGAGGGCTGGAAGCGCACGAATCCCAGGTCCAGCCAGCGCTGCGCACCCTTGCCGACGTAGCCAATGGCGTCAACGACCAGCAGCAGCACGATGCCGATCGCAAACAACCAAGGCGCACTGCGCCGCAGCAGCGCGGGCTTGATTTGCGCCACGGTAACCATCGCGATGCCGCCTAACAGAATGCGCGCGCTGCCATCGAGAACCCGGCGCAAACTCTCACCGGAGGCGCTGTAGAGCACGATCTGGCCGTACAACGCGATCAGCGCCAGGCCGACCACCAATGGACCGTCGAGGCGCAGCTGGCTCAGCATGCGCGTTCGCCAGCCCAGAGAGCGCAATGTCCGTGAACCGAAATCGTCAGCCACTATTCTTCTCCAGTTACGGCTGGTCCAGTTACGGCTGGTCCAGTTACGGCTGGTCCAGTTACGGCAACTGCGGCAGGCGGCGGCGGAAACTTGCGCATCAGGTAGGCATCCATGATCAGGCGAGCCAGCGGCGCCGCGGTGCCGCTGCCGCTGCGGCCGTTCTCGACCAGTACCGCGACGGCGATACGCGGGTCTTCAACCGGTGCAAACGCAATGAACCAGGCATGGTCGCGCAGTCGCTCGCCTACGTCTTTCTCAACGTATTTCTGGTCCTGCGCGATCCCGAAGACCTGGGCGGTTCCGGTCTTGCCGGCAATGCTGTATTCCGCGCCGGCCGCGCTGCGGCTGGCGGTGCCACCGTGGGTAACTGCGAACATGCCGTCGATGATGGTCTGCCATTGGGCCGCGTCTGCGGTAACGCCGGCCAGCGGCTTCGACGCCACCGGTGTTAGCTTCTGGGTCACCGGATCGCGCAGCGCCGTGACCAGGCGTGGCGCAAAACTCGTGCCGCGGGTGGCAATCACGCCTGCCAGGTGCGCCATCTGCAGCGGCGTGGCTAACAAAAAGCCCTGGCCAATGCCGAAGATGACAGTCTCACCGGGGAACCATGTCCGCAATTCCGCGCGCTTGAACGCAGCGCGTTTCCAGGCGGGTGTGGGCAGCAAACCTGATTTTTCGCCGCTGATGTCTATGCCGGTAATGGTGCCGAGGCCAAATCTACCGAGCGTTTCGGCTAGGCGGTCCGGGCCGAGCGCCGCGGCCACGCCGTAGAAATACACGTCGCAGGACTGGGCAATCGCATGCACCATGTCCACTGAGCCGTGCCCCTTCGGCTTCCAGTCGCGAAAGCGATGACTGCTGCCGGGCAAAGTGTAATAGCCCCGGCAGAAACGCGAGTCCTCCGGAACCATCACGCCGTTGCTGAGAGCTGCCAGCGCGACCACGGGTTTGATGGTCGAGCCCGGCGGATAGGCGCCACGCAGGGCGCGATTGAACAGCGGCCGGTCGATGTTGTCATTGAGCGCCGCGAACTCCGCTCGCGTCAGTCCGCGTCCGAAAAAATTAGGGTCGAACCCGGGCCGGCTGGCTAACGCGATGACATCGCCATTGCGCGGATCGATGGCGACGATGGCGCCGCGCTGATTCAGGATTGCCTGCTCGGCTACTTTTTGCACGTCGAGGTCGAGGCTCAGTACCAGATTGGTGCCAGGCCTGGGCACGGTGGTACGCAGCTGCGGGACCAGCTTGCTTAAATTGTCGACCGAACGGCCCTGGGCATTGACCAGCACCTCGCGCGCGCCATTCTGGCCATGCAGCGGGCCTTCATAGGAGGCCTCCACGCCGAGCTTGCCGATCAGGCTGGTGCCCGCATAGGCCGCGCGGTCGATACGTTGCAGATCTTGCTCCGCAATTGCAGCGACGTAGCCCAATGCATGCACGGCGAGCTCGCCGTTAGGATAGTGACGCGCGAGACGCGTGCGAATGTCGACACCGCGAAATTCAAACCGGCGTAATGCGAAGCGCGCAATTTCCTCGTCGCTGAGCCGCAACCGCAGCGGCACGGTGTCGAACTCGCGTCGCGAACGGATGGTACGCAGCAGGTCCGGAATCTCCTCGCGGTCGAGCAAATTGAGCCGGACCAGTTGATCCAGAGTCGCGCGTAGCGCTTTTTCGCTGCCGACCTGTTCGCGGATCAGCTCCAGCTGGTAGGCCGGGCGATTTTCGGCGAGGACCGCGCCGTTGCGATCGTAGATGACTCCGCGTGCGGCCGGCAGCGGCTCGATGCGCACATGGTTGCCCTGGCTGAGTTCGGTGTAATAGTCGAAACGAAGGATCTGCAGGTAGGTCAGTCGGCCGATCAACGCTATGACGAGTACCGCAGCGACCGCCGCTGCGACGTAGATGCGGCCCTCGAACAGCCGCTGTTCGCCCCAGTTATCCTTGATGGTGACGTGCTGGGCCATGCGGCGTTAACGCGCGACGGCGTAGCGGTCGAGCAATGCGACTATCAACGGAAAAATCGCGGTGCCGGTTGCGACATGCACCCAGCGCTCGGCCGAATTCATCGGGTGGCCACTCCAGCCGTCGATGGCCCAGATGACCACCTCGAAGACCAGCATCATCAAACCGACAAACAGCGCCTGCTCAAGCAGTGGCTTGTTGCGCAGTTGCAGGTGATAACGAATCGCGACGTAGACAATCAGCGCGAACGCGAGTACGTGCTGGCCAAGGACCGCTCCTTTGAACACGTCGAGCGCGAGACCGGTCGCAAAGGCCAGAAAAAATCCGCCGGCTCGTGGCGCGGCCATCGACCAGAAAAGCACCGTCAGCACCGCGAACGACGGCCGCAGCCACGCCAAGACCGAGGGCAACGGCAGCAGTTGCAGCAGCAACGCCAACAGCGTCGTCAGTATCGCCGCCAGGCGCGGTGTGCGGTCGGAATTGCTCATCGACCGGTTGCTCCGGTTGGCGGCGGCAGATCCGTTACCTTGCCAGCCGCCGCTGTGTTAGCACCGGCAAACCAGACCAGGGCCACCTCGCGATCGCGGTCCACGGGTGCAGCCATTCGTGCATCAATGATGGCCAGCGCATTGTCGCCGTCGCGGCGCACCCGGGTAACTGTTGCGACCGGAAATCCGGCCGGGTACACGCCGCCAAGCCCGGAGCTAACAAGCTGATCACCGACCAGGACATCGCTCTGCGCCTGCAGGTACGGCAGCGCGAGTGCGTCGCGCGAGCCGCCGCCGATCGCAATGGTGCGCAGGCCGTTGCGGGTGATCATGACCGGCATTGCATGCTCGGGATCCGTCAGCAGCAAGACCTCGGAACTGAACGGCCCGACCCGCAAAGTCTGGCCTAACACGCCGCCCACGCCGAGCACCGCCTGGGCCTTGAATGCGCCATCACGCGCGCCACGCGCAATCACCAGCCGCTGTCGCAGGCTGCTGAGTTCGGATGCGATGATCTGCGCGGGTTGCCAGCGCTCGATCAGCGGCGGCATCTGCCGCTTTAGTTCCTGCAGGCGACTGTTGTCGCGCTCCAGGGTTTCCACGCGCAGCGCGCGCAGCGCCAGCAACTTGTTAGCCAGCCGCAGACGTTCGACCTCCAGCTGCATGGCGTTGCGCGACCGCAGCCAGTCCCGCAATGCGAACCAGGCCGTGGACGGAGAATTGGCCGCGACCTGCACCGGATAGGCGGCGGCCTGGAGTGAGTAGCGTGCCGATTCCAGCCAGCCCTTGCGTTGGTCGATGTACATCAACGCGACAGCCAGCGCGGCATAACAGGTGAAGCGGAACCCCGCTGACGGGCCGCGTTGCCGAATCGTGCGGTTCGTTGGCTACCTCTACTCGATGCCGAAGTGGCCGGGGCCGAGTTCGTCCATCAGCTCGAGGATTCGACCGCCACCGCGCGCAACGCAGGTCAACGGATCCTCGGCGATGAACACCGGCAGGCCGGTTTCTTCGGACAGCAATTTGTCGATGTCGCGCAGTAGCGCGCCGCCGCCTGTTAGCACAATGCCGCGGTCGGCAACGTCCGCGCCGAGTTCCGGTGGCGTTTGTTCCAGCGCCTGTTTGACCGCGCTGACGATGCCCTGCAGCGGCTCCTGCAGCGACTCGAGAATTTCATTGGAATTCAGCATGAAGCTGCGCGGCACACCTTCCGACAGGTTGCGGCCCTTGACCGACATCTCGCGCACCTGCTGACCCGGGTAGGCCGAGCCGATTTCGAGCTTGATGCGCTCGGCCGTGGCTTCGCCGATCAGGATGCCGTAGTTGCGGCGCACGTAGTTGACGATCGCGTCGTCGAATCGATCGCCGCCGATGCGGGTCGAGTTTGCGTAGACAATGCCGTTCAGGGACAGCACGGCGACTTCCGAGGTGCCGCCACCAATGTCGAGCACCATGGAGCCGCGCGCTTCCTGCACCGGCAGGCCTGCGCCAACGGCAGCCGCCATCGGCTCGCTAACAGTCTTGACCGTGCGCGCGCCGGCGCCTTCGGCGGATTCCTGGATGGCGCGGCGTTCCACCTGGGTCGAACCGAAAGGAACGCAGACCAGCACCCGTGGCGCCGGCTTGAAAATGCGATTGCCGTGAATCTTCTTGATGAAGTGCTGCAGCATCTTCTCGGTGTAGGTGAAGTCGGCGATCACGCCATCCTTCATCGGCCGCACCGCCGTGATGTGCCCCGGTGTGCGACCGAGCATCATCTTGGCATCCTGGCCCACCGCGACGATGGTCTTGGTGCCGCGATTGGGGTCATCCTGAATTGCGACCACCGAAGGTTCGTTGAGTACGATACCCTGACCCCGGACATAGACCAGGGTATTGGCCGTGCCAAGATCAATGGACAGGTCAGTCGAAAACGCGCCGCGAAAACGTTTGAACATCGGGTAATTCCGGAGGCGCCAAGCGAGCGCCGTTAGAAGACAGCTAATTTAACAACGGGTGAGACTTGACACAAGGCAAGCGTGTATTATTGCGCGCCGTTTTTTCAGCGGTTTTCAGCAGATCCTCATGAGCCTGACACGCAATGACATCGAGAGTATCGCGCACTTGGCGCGCCTCAACCTGACAGAAACGGAAATTCCCGTTTATGTGCAGTCCTTGTCGAGCATCATGAATTTCGTTGGCGAGCTCGACCGCGCCAAAACCGACGGCATCACGCCCATGGCACACCCACTGCCGGGTCTGTCACAGCGGTTGCGTGCGGATGAAGTGCTCGAAAGCGACCACCACGAGCGGTATCAACGTAACGCACCGCAGGTTGCCGCCGCACTATATGTCGTCCCCAAGGTTATCGAGTAAGACGTGATGCACACTTTGACCATCGCGCAAATGGCTGCGGGGCTGCGTGAACGACGCTTCAGCAGCATGGAGCTGACCCAGGCGCTGCTCGCCCGGCTCAACGCCGCGCAGCCCAGGTTGAACGCGATGATCACGCTAACAGCGGCGCCGGCGTTAGCTGCCGCGCAGGCCGCGGACGCCGGACTTGCCGCCGGCCAGGCCGGGCCGCTGCGCGGTATCCCCATGGTTCATAAGGACATTTTCTGTACCGAGGGAGTGCTGACGACCTGCGGGTCCAGGATGCTGTCGAATTTTGTGTCGCCCTATGACGCCACTGTCGTCGCGCGGCTCAAGGCGGCTGGCATGGTCATGCTGGGCAAGGCCAACATGGACGAGTTCGCGATGGGCTCGTCCAACGAAACCAGCTTCTACGGCCCGGTTCGCAACCCCTGGGACGCCAGCATGGTGCCGGGCGGGTCCTCGGGTGGTTCGGCGGCCGTGGTCGCGGCCCGGTTGGCGCCGGCGGCGACGGCCACCGACACCGGTGGCTCGATACGCCAGCCGGCGGCGCTTTGCGGTATCACCGGTCTCAAGCCCACGTACGGTCGTGTGTCGCGCTACGGCATGATCGCCTTCGCCTCGTCACTCGACCAGGCCGGCACGCTAACAGTGACTGCCGAGGACTCCGCGTTGATGCTGCGCGCCATGGCCGGCTTCGACCCCCGGGATTCCACCAGTGTCGATGCACCGGTGCCCGACTATGCCGCGACCCTGGGCGATTCGCTCGCAGGCGTGACGATCGGCGTGGTGCGCGAGTTTTTTGACGCCGGCCTGGATGGCGCCTGTGGCCAGGCGGTCCGTGACGCCCTGAAGGTTTACGAAAAGCTCGGCGCCAGACTCAAGGACGTTAGCTGCCCGAACCTGCCGCTGTCGGTGCCCACCTATTACGTGGTTGCGCCCGCCGAGTGCTCCTCGAACCTGGCGCGCTTCGACGGCGTGCGCTATGGCCACCGCTGCGAAAATCCGCGCGACCTCATGGACCTTTACAAGCGTTCGCGCGGCGAGGGCTTCGGCGCGGAGGTCAAGCGCCGCATCATGACGGGCACCTATGTGCTGTCCGCGGGTTATTACGACGCCTATTACATCAAGGCGCAGAAAGTCCGGCAGCTGATCGCGCAGGATTTTGCGCGCGCGTTTGGCGAAGTCGATGTGCTGGTCGGGCCGACCTCGCCGACGGCGGCGTTCCCGCTCGGCGCCAAGACCTCGGATCCGATCACCATGTATCTCAACGACATCTACACCATCGGTGCCAACCTGGCCGGCATTCCGGGGCTGTCCATCCCCTGCGGTTTCGCCGGCGGCCTGCCGTTAGGTCTGCAAATCATGGGGCCGCATTTCAGCGAGGCGCGGCTGCTGAATCTTGCGCATCGCTATCAGCAGGAGACCGACTGGCATGCGCGCGTACCGTCGGCCTGGGTGAATTAGCCGTGGAAAAATCAGCCATTCAATGGGAAACCGTCATTGGTCTCGAGATTCACGCGCAGCTCGCGACGCGCTCCAAGATTTTTTCGTCCTCGGCCACTGCCTATGGCGCGACACCTAACAGCCAGGCCAGTCTCGTGGACCTCGGCTATCCAGGCGTGCTGCCGGTGCTGAATTCGGAAGCTGTGCGCATGGCGATCAAGTTCGGTCTCGCGGTCGGCGCGCAGGTGGCTGAGCGCTCGGTGTTTGCGCGCAAGAACTACTTTTACCCGGATCTGCCCAAGGGCTACCAGATTTCGCAGTACGAGCTGCCGATCGTCGCGCGCGGCGCGGTCGATGTGTTGCTGGAGGACGGTTCACGCAAACACATCGGCATCACGCGCGCGCATCTCGAGGAGGATGCGGGCAAGTCCATGCACGAGGGCATCGCCGGTTCATCCGGCATCGACCTCAATCGCGCCGGCACGCCGCTGCTGGAAATCGTTTCCGAGCCCGACATGCGTTCCGCCCGGGAAGCGGTCGCATACATGAAGAAGATTCACACGCTGGTGCGCTATCTTGAGATCTGCGACGGCAACATGCAGGAAGGCTCCTTCCGTTGCGACGCCAATGTCTCGGTGCGTCACAAGGGCGCGGAAAAATTTGGCACCCGCGCGGAAATCAAGAACATCAACTCGTTCCGTTTCGTCGAGAAAGCGATCAATTACGAAGTGGCTCGCCAGATCGATGTGATCGAATCCGGCGGCAAAGTGCTGCAGGAAACGCGGCTGTACGACCCTGACAAGGGCGAGACGCGTTCGATGCGTTCCAAGGAAGAAGCGAACGATTACCGTTATTTCCCGGATCCGGATCTGCTGCCGGTGGTGCTCGATGAGGAATCGATCGCCGCAGTGCGCCGCAGCCTGCCGGAATTGCCGGACGCCAAGGCGGCGCGCTTCGTCAGTTCCTTCGGGCTGTCGGAATACGACGCCGGCGTGCTGACGGCCGGCCGCGAAATCGCGGCGTTTTATGAAGACGTGGTGCGGCGCGTCGGTGGCGATCCCAAGCTGTGCTCGAACTGGGTCATGGGAGATCTGTCGGCGCAGCTCAATGCTAACAATCTCGAAATAGGCGAATCCAGGGTCGATGCGGCGGCGCTCGCTGGTCTGATCACCCGGATCCGCGACCACACGATCTCCGGCAAGATCGCCAAGGAAGTCTTCGCGGCGATGTGGGCGGATGGCAAGAGCGCCGATGTCATCATCGAAGCGCACGGTTTGCGCCAGATCACTGACTCCGGCGCCATCGAAACGGCGATCCTCGACGTCATGGCGAACAATCCTGGCCAGCTGGCCGACTACCGCTCCGGTAAGGACAAGCTGTTTGGATTTTTTGTCGGACAGGTCATGAAGGCCACAGCTGGCAAGGCCAACCCGGCGCAGCTCAATGACCTGCTGAAGAAGATGTTAGCCGGGTGAGCGATCATGACTCAGTACGGCGATTCGTGCTGCAGGGCGGCGCGGTGCGCGGTCAGTGGGTCAGGTTGGCCGCGGTTTGGGAGGCGCTGCGCGAACACGCCAGCTATCCGGACCCCGTGCGCGATTTGTTAGGCGAGGCCGCCGCCGCCGCGGTACTGCTGGCGTCGACGCTCAAATTTGACGGCACCCTGACGTTGCAATTGCAGGGCAATGGCGCGCTGCGCCTGCTGGTGGTCCAGTGCAGCAACGCCTTCGATCTGCGGGCATTGGCGCGTTTCGATGCCGCCGCTGTGCGGCCGGATTTCCTGACGCTCGCCGGAGCCGGGCAACTGACCGTGACCGTCGAGACAGCGGCGGACGCGTCTTCGCGCTACCAGGGCATCGTGCCATTGGTCGGCGACTCGCTGGCCGAAGCGCTGGAACACTATTGTCAGCAGTCCGAACAGTTGCCGACGGTGTTGCGACTGACCGCCGATAGTGACGGTGCGACCGGCGTGCTGTTGCAGCGCTTGCCGCTCAGCGGTGGTATTGCGGTCGCTGATGCGCCAAATCCCGAGCAGCTCTGGGAACGGTCCGCTGCCGTGCTGCGCGATTTCACTGTGGCGGATCTGGCAGCGACCGCCTGCGCCTCGCTCGCGCGCCGCTGTGGTGCCGGCGAGGATGTGCGCCTGTTTGCGCCCCAGGCCGTGCGTTTCAGTTGCCGTTGCAGCCATGAACGCATCGCCGGCGTGCTGCGGTCGTTAGGTGAGCGGGAGCTGCGGGACCTCATCGCAGAGCAGGGCGCAGTCACCGTGACCTGCGAGTTTTGCCAGAAGCCCTGGCGATTCGACGCCATCGACATCGCCGAGCTGCTGCAGGTGGGTGCGCCGCCGCCACCGCCGTCGCAGCGCGTCAACTGACCATGACCGCCGCACTGACGGCCGCCTTGGAAGCGATTCGAGACGCGGCTGCGCGCGATGAGATCGGCGCAGTGCTGTCGTTAGGGACGCCACCCGCGGATTCGATTCGCGCTGCAGCGCTGCAGCGCGCGCGGCAGTTTGTCAGCGGCGCGCGCGCGCGCGCCAACGAACGCAGTTACCTAGACGCCTTTTTGCAGGAGTTCGGGCTCGCCAACCACGAGGGCATAGCGCTCATGTGCCTGGCGGAGGCGCTGCTGCGGATTCCGGACGATGCGACCGCCGATAAATTGATCGCGGAAAAGCTCACCGATGGCGACTGGTCGCAGCATGCAGGGCAGTCGGACTCGCTGTTCGTCAACGCCTCAACCTGGGGCTTGATGCTGACCGGGCGCATCGTTGATTTGCCGGCCGCCATGCGCGCCGATGCCGGCGGCTGGCTGCGTGGCCTGATGCGCCGCACTGGCGAGCCGGCAATACGGCAGGCCATGCGCCGCGCGATGAAAATCACCGGCGGCGAGTTTGTGGTCGGGCGCAGCATCGAGGAAGCGTTGTCCCGCAGCCGCTCGGAGGCGCCACTGGCCTTGTGCTCGTTCGATATGTTAGGCGAGGGCGCGCGTACGCAGCGCGAAGCGGACAACTACCAGACCGCCTACCTGCATGCGATTGCGGCGCTGGGTGCAGAGCGCGCCGGTGAGCCGCTGAACAGCCGTTCCGCCATTTCGATCAAACTGTCCGCGCTGGAACCTCGTTTTGCGCTGACGCATGCGCACACCGTGCATCGCAGTGTGACGCCGTGCGCGCTGCAATTGGTGCGGGCCGCCGCGGCGCGTGATGTCGGCGTCACGATCGATGCCGAGGAAGCGGACCGCCTTGAGATTTCACTCGCGGTCATCGAGGCGCTGGCCCGCGACAGCACCACACGGGACTGGCCGGGGTTGGGACTGGCGGTACAGGCCTATGGCAAGCGCGCCGCGGCGGTCATCGATTGGGTGGATGACCTTTGCCGGGCTACGGGCCGGCGCATGACGGTGCGGCTCGTCAAAGGCGCGTACTGGGACAGCGAGATCAAGCGTGCCCAGGAGCGCGGACTTGTGGGCTATCCGGTGTATACGCGCAAGGCGACCACCGACATCGGCTGGCTTGCCTGTGCGATGCGTTTGTTAGCAAAGCGAGCACGGATCTGGTCGCAGTTCGCGACTCACAATGCGCACAGCATCGCGGCGGTGCTGGCCATGGCGCCGGATGCGCGCGGCTATGAGTTTCAGCGTCTGCACGGCATGGGCGCGTTGCTGTATGACGAAGTGCGGCGCCAGGTCGCGAATTTTCCGCAGGTACGGGTCTATGCGCCCGTCGGCGAGCATGCCGATCTGCTCGCCTATCTGGTGCGCCGCCTGATCGAGAACGGTGCGAACACCTCGTTCGTGAATCGTTTCATGGACGAGAGCGTGCCGGTCGATGAACTGGTACAGGACCCCTGGGCTGGCCTCAGCGATCCGTCGCAGCTGCCGCATCCAGGCATTGCCTTGCCGCCGCAACTCTATGGTGCTGCGCGTGCCAATTCGCCCGGCGTCGATTTTGGTTTGCAGCGCGAGCTGCAGAGCATGCAGCGCGAGCTCGCGCAGCGCGCCGCGCGCAGCTATCAGGCCGGCCCGCCCGCCGGCGAAGCTGTCGTGGTGACCAATCCCGCGAATGCGAATGATCGCCTGGGAGAGGTGCGGTTTGCTTCACCGGCTGATGTTGAGCTGGCGTTTGCCCCGGCCGTGGCCGCCTGGCCCGCCTGGAACGCGCGCGGTGTCGAGCCACGCGCCACCTGCCTTGAACGAGCGGCGGATCTGCTGCAGTCGCGGCGCGCAGATTATCTGAGTTTGTTAGTACGTGAAGCCGGCAAGACACTGCCGGACGCCGTCGCGGAATGGCGCGAGGCGATCGATTTTTGCCGCTATTACGCGGCTGAAGCGCGCCGCACGCTGCTGGCTCCGCAACGCCTGACCGGGCCCACCGGCGAAACCAACGAACTCACGCTCACGGGGCGAGGCGTATTTGTCTGTATCAGTCCGTGGAATTTTCCGTTAGCTATTTTTACCGGCCAGATTGCCGCCGCGCTGGTCGCGGGCAACGCCGTGATCGCAAAACCCGCCGAGACGACCTCGCTGATCGCCGCGCAGATGACGGCGCTGTTGCATGAAGCCGGCGTCCCGTCCGATGTGCTGCAGTGTCTGCCGATGCGGGGCGCGGCTTTCGGTGCGGCGGCGCTCGTGCATCCGGCACTGGCCGGCGTTGTCTTCACCGGCTCCACCGCCACGGCGCAATGGCTCAATCGCGCCCTGGCGTCGCGCGCCGGCGCGATCCTGCCGCTGATTGCCGAAACCGGCGGCATCAACGCGATGATCGTGGACTCCACGGCGCTGCCGGTGCAGGTGGTAGACGACGCAGTGGTCAGTGCATTTGGCAGCGCCGGGCAACGTTGTTCCGCGTTGCGCTTGTTATGCGTGCAGGACGATGTCGCCGATCGGATCATCGAGACGCTGATCGGCGCGATGCAGCAGCTCAATACCGGTGATCCGGCGAATCTCGACACCGACGTGGGGCCGGTCATTTCCAGCGATGCGGCCCGCAAGCTGACTGATTACGTCACGCGCATCGCGCGCCAGGCGCGCATTCTGGCGACCGGACGCCCGGTGGCGGCGGGTGTTGCGGGGCATTTCGTGCTGCCGCATCTGATCGAACTCGACAGCGCGCGGGCGCTGACCAGCGAGCAGTTCGGTCCAATTCTGCACGTGGTGCGCTATCGCGCCGACCGCCTGCCTGAGTTGTTAGCTGATCTGCGCGCCAATGGCTATGCATTGACGCTGGGCGTGCAGACCCGCCTCGAGTCCACCTGGCGCGAAGTCTGGGGCTCGAGCAGTGCCGGCAACTGTTACGTGAACCGCAACATGATTGGCGCCGTCGTCGGTGTACAGCCCTTCGGCGGCAGCGGCCTGTCCGGGACCGGCCCCAAGGCCGGCGGTCCACACTACCTCAGCCGTTTTGTCCACGAACGCACCCTGACCGTGAACACCACCGCTACCGGCGGCAACGCCGACCTGCTCAGCCTGCGCTGATTGCCACTATTTTCGGCGTTATGCGCATTCCATCGGCTTACATATGCATATTTGTGCAATAATATATATGTGATCAACCTAAGCCAGATTGCCCGCAGTTTTGCCGCTCTCGCGGCGCCGACGCGCCTGCGTCTGATGCTGGCCTGTCGCGAGCGGGACTACCTGGTTGGACAATTGGCACGGGCGCTCGGCCTGCCGGAGCCTGCGGTATCGCGGCATCTGGCTACCCTGGCGCGCGCGGGCTTGCTGAGTCGCTCGCAATCCGGCCGTGAGGTTCGCTACGGCTGGTCGGATGACGCGCGTAACTCCGCCTGGCTCAAAGCTGCGCTTACGCCGGTGCAGGGCGCCGATGCAGCCCTGCGCCGCGATCAGTCGCGCCTGACGCGCCTCGCAGCTGGGCAGGCCGCCGCAGTATTCGCGGCCGAATCGCTTTTTGGGCAGCGCCTCGCAGCGGGCTTTCGCCAGCTGGCTAACAACACGGCCAGGGCGCGGGTCCTTGCGGTGAACGTCGCGCACGGCCCGGTGCTTGCGTGGCTGCATGAGTCCGCGGCGCTGTTGCGTGTTGTCGCGACCGAGCCGGCCTTGCGGCGCTCGGTCGCAGCGTACGGTCGCGACCAGGGCGTCGTTTTTGAGTGGGCCGGCGACACCAGCCCGCAGACGACTTTTGATCTCGTGTGTATTGCCGCGATTGGAGTCGCAGATCTCGAGCAGGCCCTTGCGAATGTTGGCCCGTGGCTCGCGCCCAAGTGCCGCGTGTTGCTGGGTCTGCCTTACGACACGCTTGCAGACGGCCAGGCCGAAGGCAAGGCGCATCCATTGTTCCGTGTCCGCGCGCTGCTCGCCGCGCAGGGATTTTCCTGTGAACGGCTGCTGCCCGTTGAAGCGGCCGGGGCGCATTGGTTGTTAGCCAGCGGCTTGCAGGCGGCGCGCGCCAGCGGCGCGGTCCGCCAGGGCCAGGACTCATGACGGTACCTATCAGCGTCAGCTTCGAATTTTTTCCGCCCGGCGACGCCCGCATGGCGGCGACGCTCTGGCAATCGGTGCAAAGGCTTGCGCCGCTTGCGCCGCGTTTCGTGTCCGTGACCTATGGCGCCGACGGTTCGACGCGCGAACGCACTCATGACCTGGTGTCCCGGGTACAAAGCGAAACCCAGCTGACCAGCGCACCGCACCTGACCTGCATCGGCGCGCCGCGCGAAGAAATCCTCGAGATCGCACGCCGCTACTGGGCCCAGGGCATCCGTCATGTCGTCGCGCTGCGCGGCGATCCGCCCGCCGGAGCCGTGGGCTATGGGCCTCATCCGCAGGGCTTTGCCCATGCCAGCGACCTGGTCGCGGGGCTCCGAACGGTCGCCGATTTCGATATCTCCGTGGCCGCGTATCCGGAAATTCATCCAGAGGCGCTCAGCGCTGAGCAGGACCTCGACAATCTGAAACGCAAAGTGGATGCCGGAGCAACCCGCGCGATCACGCAGTTCTTCTACGACAACGATGTCTATTTTCGCTTTCGGGATCGCTGTGCCGCCGCCGGCATCAACGTCAGCATCGTGCCTGGCATCCTGCCGATTACGCGATTTCCGCAGGTCACGAGTTTTGCTGCGCGCTGTGGCGCGACCATTCCGGACTGGCTGGCCGAGCGCTTTATCGGACTGGAGAACGATCCGGAAACCCGCCGCCTGATTGCAGCTAACGTCGCGATCCAGCAAGTGACGCGCTTGCGCGAGCGCGGGGGCGTGTCCGAGTTTCACTTCTACACCCTGAATCGCGCCGAACTGACCTACGCGATCTGCCATGCGTTAGGCGTGAGGGTGACCTGATGGATCGCAGCGAACGGATTGCGGCATTGAAGCAGTTGCTGCGCGAGCGCATCGTGCTGCTCGACGGCGCGATGGGAACGATGATCCAGCAGCATCGCCTCGATGAGGCCGGCTATCGCGGCGCGCGCTTCGCGAATTATTCCCAGGATGTCAAAGGCAACAATGACCTGCTGACGCTGACCCGGCCCGGGATCATCGCCGACATTCACCGCGCCTACCTGGAAGCCGGTTCCGACATCATCGAAACCAACACGTTTAATTCGACCAGCATCGCGCAAGCCGACTACGGCATGCAGACGCTGGCTGCGGAGCTCAATCGGGCGGCGGCGCAACTGGCGCGAGGTATCGCCGATGAACTTGCAGCGAGCTCCGGCACAACCCGATTTGTGGCCGGCGCGTTAGGCCCGACCAACCGCACGGCCTCCATCTCTCCAGATGTCAACGATCCGGGCTTTCGCAACGTCAGTTTTGACGAACTGGTCGCCGCCTATCGTGAAGCCACGCTGGCACTGATCGAGGGCGGCGTCGATCTGATTCTGATCGAGACAGTTTTCGACACGCTGAACGCGAAAGCGGCTCTGGTTGCGGTGCGCGGCAGTTTTGCAGAGGCCGGCGTCGAGTTGCCGATCATCGTGTCGGGCACGATCACGGATGCGTCGGGGCGTACGCTCTCCGGCCAGACCACCGAGGCCTTCTGGAACTCGGTCCGTCATGCAGCGCCTCTGGCCGTGGGTCTCAATTGCGCGTTAGGTGCCGAGCAGCTGCGCCAGTACGTGGCCGAGCTCTCGCGCCTCGCCGACACCGCTGTCTGCGCCTATCCGAATGCCGGCCTGCCTAACGCCTTCGGCGAATATGACCAGTCCGCGGCTGAAATGGCCGCGATCCTGCGCGAGTACGGCGAAGCCGGGCTGCTCAACATTGTGGGCGGCTGCTGCGGCACCACGCCGGAGCACATTCGCGCGCTGGCCGAGGCGGTCGGCGGCGCGCGGCGGCGCGACATTCCCGCGACGCCGCGCGCCTGCCGCCTGTCCGGCCTCGAACCGCTGACCATCGACGACGCATCGCTGTTCGTGAACGTCGGTGAGCGCACCAACGTCACCGGTTCCGCGAAATTCCGCAAGCTGATCGAGGCGGGCGACTACAACGCCGCCCTCGACATCGCGCGCCAGCAGGTGCTGGCCGGCGCACAGATCATCGACGTCAAGATGGACGAGGGCATGCTGGATTCGGAAGCGGCGATGACGCGCTTCCTGCGGCTGGCGGCGGCCGAGCCGGATATCGCGCGCGTACCGGTGATGATCGACTCGTCGAAATGGACGGTGATCGAGGCGGGCCTGAAGTGCGTGCAGGGCAAGGCGGTCGTCAATTCGATCAGTCTCAAGGAAGGCGAGGCGTCGTTTCTGGCGCAGGCCCGGAAACTGCGCGACTACGGCGCCGCGGTCGTGGTCATGGCGTTCGATGAGCAGGGCCAGGCCGATACGCTGCAACGCAAAGTTTCCATCTGCAAGCGCTGTTACCAGTTGCTGACCGAGCAAGTTGGCTTTCCCGCTGAAGACATCATTTTCGACCCTAACATCTTTGCGGTGGCGACCGGCATCGAGGAACACAATGGTTACGCAGTGGCTTTCGTCGAAGCGACGCGCGAAATCAAGCGGCAATTGCCGCATACGATGGTCAGCGGCGGCGTCAGCAATGTGTCGTTTTCGTTCCGCGGCAATGAGCCGGTGCGCGCCGCGATGCACAGCGTGTTCCTGTATCACGCGATCAAGGCCGGCATGGACATGGGTATCGTCAATGCCGGGCAGCTGAGCATCTACGAGGACATCGACGCTGAATTGCGCGACGCGGTCGAGGACGTGGTACTCAATCGGCGCGCGGATTCGACCGAGCGATTATTAGCGCTTGCCGGGCGCTACAAAGGCGATGGCGGGGTCGTGCGCCGTGAGGTGGACGATGCCTGGCGTTCCTGGCCGGTCGTAAAGCGCCTGGAACATGCGCTGGTCAAGGGCCTGGACGAATTCGTGGTCGCGGACACCGAGGAAGCGCGGCAGGGCGCGAAGCATCCGATTGACGTCATCGAAGGTCCGCTGATGGACGGCATGAACGTCGTCGGCGATCTGTTCGGTTCGGGAAAAATGTTTCTGCCGCAGGTGGTCAAGAGCGCGCGCGTCATGAAAAAAGCGGTCGCGCACCTGGTGCCGTACATCGAAACCGCGCGTGGCGGCGTCATGCGCGCCCAGGGCAAGATCGTAATTGCCACGGTCAAGGGCGATGTGCATGACATTGGCAAGAATATTGTCAGCGTGGTGCTGCAATGTAACAACTTCGAAGTCATCGATCTCGGCGTCATGGTGCCCGCGGAGAAGATTCTCGACGTCGCGTTGCGCGAGAATGCGGACTTGATCGGCCTTTCGGGCCTGATCACGCCGTCGCTCGACGAAATGGTGCATGTTGCCCGTGAAATGAAACGGCGCGGCATGCGCCAGCCGTTATTGATCGGCGGCGCGACCACCTCACCCGCGCATACTTCGGTGAAGATTGCGCCGCATTACGCCGAGCCAGTGGTGTACGTCAAGGACGCGTCGCGGTCGGTGGGTATCTGCCAGATCCTGATGAACGCAACCGGCCGCGTGAGTTATGCCGAGGAAAACAATCGCGAGCATGAGCGGCGACGCGTTCAACACGCCGGCAAGACCGCAAAACTTCCGGAACTCAGTATCCATGCGGCCCGCGCCAACCGTCGACCGATCGACTGGGCCGCCTGGCAACCCGTCAGGCCGCGCCCGATCGGCGTGCAGGTTTTCCGGGACTACCCGCTCGACACGCTGCTGGAATACATCGACTGGATGCCGTTCTTCAACGCCTGGGAGTTTGCCGGAAAGTTCCCGGACATCCTGACGGATCCTGTGGTTGGCGAAGCGGCGAGCAGCCTTTATGAAGATGCCCGCCGCATGCTGAAGAAGTTGCTCGCCGAGCGCTGGCTGCGGGCCGACGCGGTGTTAGGTTTCTGGCCGGCCAACGCCGTGGGTGACGATATCGAGGTGTATGCGGATGAGGGCCGCAGCAAAGTCATTGCAACGCTGCACCATTTGCGCCAGCAGAAGAACAAGGCGCCGGGCCAGCCGCACGAATGCCTCGCGGACTATGTTGCGCCGCGCAGCTCCGGCAAGCTGGATTACATCGGCGCCTTCGCGGTGACCGCAGGCGGCGGCATCGACCCGCATGTCGCGAAATTCGAAGCGGCCCATGACGACTATTCATCCATCATGCTCAAGGCGCTGGCGGATCGATTCGCTGAAGCGGCGGCGGAACACTTCCATCAACGGGCCCGTCGTGAACTCTGGGGCTACGCGCCACAGGAGAACCTGCCTAACACGGCATTGATCGCCGAGGAATACCGCGGCATCCGCCCGGCGCCGGGCTACCCGGCCTGCCCGGACCACACCGAAAAGGCCACGCTCTGGCAGCTGCTGGATGTCCAGGCTAACACCGGCATGACGCTGACCGAAAATTTCGCAATGCTGCCGACTGCCGCGGTCAGCGGCTGGTACTTCTCGCATCCGGAGGCGCGCTATTTCGCGGTCGGCAAGATCGATCGCGACCAGGTTGCGGACTACGCGTCGCGCAAGGGGCAGGCGCTGGCGGTCACCGAACGCTGGCTGGCGCCCAATCTCGGCTACGAACCGCGCAGCTGACAAAACTGTCAACGACCCGCGTCGGGCTCGTCGTCGTCCTTCACCTGGTTCAGATAGCTCTTGCCGCCCAGAGAGCGCATCTGGCGCTGGATGAAATCGGCGCGCTGATTCACGTAGCGCGACGGCGCTTCGGCATGAAAGCGCTTTGGGTTCGGCAATACAGCAGCTAACAACGCGGCTTGCCGTCGCGTCAGTTTGCGCGCCGGCTTGTGGAACAGTTTCTGCGCCGCCGCTTCCACGCCAAAGGTCGCGCTGCTCATCTCGGCAATGTTGAGATAGGTCTCAAGGATTCTTTCCTTGGGCCACAGCCACTCGATCAGCAGCGTGTACCAGACCTCGAGTCCTTTGCGCACCCAGCTGCGACCGCGCCACAAAAACAGATTCTTGGCGACCTGCTGCGAAATCGTGCTGGCGCCGCGCACCCGTTTACTGCGCGCGTTGTGCCGCACGGCTTCGCGGATCGACGTGAAATCAAATCCCGCATGAAACGGAAACTGCTGATCCTCGGACGCGATGACCGCGATGGCGGCTTGTGGCGAGATGTCCTCGAGATCCACCCAGTCGTAACGATTGGCATACTCGAAATCGCCACCCAGCATCGCATGCAGGCGATCGCCCAGCATCACAGCGGATGTCCAGGGATCCACAAAGCGCAGCAGCAACACCTGCAACGTGGTGCCTGACAGAAATATCAGCAGCGCAAAGACCAGAAAGCGCCGCCAGCGCGTTCGCAGGCGCGTCCAGGCGGCGCGTAGTCCCATTTGTTAGCCGGGCAGCCGGTCAGGCGGCAACGATACGCTTGGCGCTGGTGACGACCACGTCTTCACGCGGCACATCCTGATGACCCATGCGCGAGCCGGTGGCCACCGCGGCAATCGCATCGATCACGTTCAGCCCTTCGGTGACACGGGCGAACACCGCGTAGCCAAAGTTTCCCGGGCTGTTGTCCAGAAACGCGTTGTCCTTGAGGTTGACAAAAAATTGCGACGTTGCGCTCTTGATGTCATTGGTGCGCGCCATTGACAGATTGCCACGCAGGTTCTTCAGGCCATTTTCGGCCTCGTTGTCGATCGGTTCGCGGGTCTTTTTCTGTTTCATGCCGCCGACGAAGCCGCCGCCCTGAATCATGAAGCCCGGGATCACGCGATGAAAAATCGTGTTATCAAAAAAACCGTCATCGACGTATTGCAGAAAATTGGCCACCGTAATCGGCGCCTGGTCCGGGAAAAACTCGACCGTGAACGCCCCGTGATTGGTCTCGAATCGCACCATGAAAAAAATTCCTCAGGAGAGTGTGTGTTATGGCCGGCGGCCTTCGGTTACCCGCAAATGACCCGCCAGGTCCGCGTGCGAGCGTACGTGATCAAAGCCCTGCGCGACAAGCAACTCCGCCACGGCCGGTGCCTGATCGGCGCCGTGTTCCAGCAGCAGCGCCGCTCCCGGGCGCAGATGTCCTGGGGCTCCCACGACGATGACGCGCAGGGCGGCCAGGGCATCGGCGCCCGGTGTCAGAGCGATGCGCGGTTCGTGCTGCAGCGCCAGTCCGTCCAGCGCTGGGTCATCAGCGGCGACATAGGGGGGATTCGAGACCACGATATCGAACTTCTGTCGCGCCAGCGGCGACCACCATTCGCCCTCGAAAAAAGCCACCGACTCGATACGCAGCCGGATGGCGTTGCCGCGCGCCACCTCGAGCGCGGCCGGCGAAATATCGGTGGCGACGACATGCCAGTCGGGCCGCGCCGACGCGATGGCCAGCGCAATCGCACCGGAACCTGTGCCCAGGTCCGCCAGCTCGATGGCTGGCCTGCCTAACGACCGGCTGAGCTCATCGCCCAGGGCGAGCGCGCGCTCGACCAGCAATTCAGTCTCGGGTCGCGGCACCAGTACGTCCGGCGTGACCGTCAGGTCCAGCGACCAGAAGCCGCGCCGGCCCGTGATATAGGCAAACGGCTCGCCTGCCGCGCGCCGCGCGACTCGCTGCCAATAGAGCTCCAGCATGTCCGCATCGCAAATATCGCGCGAGCGCGCCACCAGGGTGGCCCGATTGACGCCCAGGGTGGCCGCCAGCAGCAATTCAGCTTCAAAGCGCGCGCCATCGCCCAGCGAGGCGCGCAGCTGCGCGACTGCCTCGTTGATGGCTGTGCGAAACGTATGCGCGGGAGACATGCCGCCATTTTGCTAGAGTGCGCGCCGTGACGTCGACTCTTTTTCCACCCTGGCAGCAACTGTCCGCGAGCTGCATCATGGATGCCGGTTCGCAACTCTATCGCCTAACGGCGTTGCCGAACCTGGTTTTGTCGCTGCCGATGGTGTTCGCCGCGCAGGCGCCTAACATGTACCGTCTGTCGCATGCGGGTCGCGATCCGTATTGGTGGGCGCTGGCCATCGCAGGACTCATGTTGAGCCTGCTGTCCTGGGCAGCGCTGGTGCAGCGCCAGTCCGCGACCTTGAATGGCCAATCGCTCGGCCCCGGTGCGGCGATCGTGCGCGCTGTTAGCTGGACGCCCGGACTGGTGGCATTGGCCCTGCTGAGCGTCGCGGCTATCGCGGGCGGTCTGTTGTTGCTCATCGTGCCAGGCCTGCTGGCCATTCTGGTTGCACTGCTTGCGCCATATGCCCTGGTTCTTGAAGCGCTCCGGCCTGTTGACGCCTGCGGGCGGGCCTGGCAGCTGGTCAGCCGCCGCATCGGGCTCTGCGTGGCGGTTATCGCGATGAGCTTTGCCGTATTCCTGGTGTTCTACATCGTGTTTGCAGTGTTAGGCGTGATGATCGCGCGGGGATTGGGAACGGACTTGCTGAGCGAACGAGCCTATTCCGCCTGGGCTGGCTGCCTGGCGCAGGCCTTGTTCGCACCGCTGGTCACTGCGGTCCTGCTGGCGCTTTTTCGAGGCTTGGTGACAACGCCGATCGATCCGGTGTAGATTGTCGGCCATGCAGTCGTGTCGCGCCGCGACCGGCTTCAGAAAAAAACTTACAAATCTACGTTTCAATTCAAGAAAGGTTTAACCATGAAATCGACAGGTATTAAGGTCTTGTTAGCTACAGCCATGCTGTTCGCCACCAGTCTCGTAACCGCTGCAGATCGTCCGTACACGGACGGCCCTGTGACCAACGTGTCTTACATCAAGATCAAGCCGGGCATGTTCGATGCCTACATCAAGTGGGTTGCGACCGATCGCAAAGCCCTGATGGAAGAATACAAGAAGGCGGGCCTGATCCTCGGTTGGAAGGTCTACACCACGCAGGCCCGCTCGCCGAGCGAACCGGATCTGATTCTCACCGTCACGTACAAGAACTGGGCGGCATTTGACAACCTGAACGACAAGCAGGACGCGATCACGGAGCGCCTGCAGGGATCGAGTGACAAGCAGAATCAGATGGCCATCGGCCGCGAGCAGATGCGCGAAGTGCTGGGCGTCGATACCATCCAGGAACTTGTGATCAAGTAAATTCGACGATGAGACATCCGCGGCCGTGGTCTGCAAATCTGCGCATCACGGCCGTGTGATTTTCAGGATTCCTCATCCAGGCGTTCTGCCTGGTATTCCTGCAGCAACGGATCGATCAGCGGATCGATGTCCCCTTCGATCACGTTAGCAAGCTGGTACAAGGTCAGGTTGATGCGGTGGTCCGTCACGCGACCCTGCGGAAAATTGTAAGTCCGGATTCTTTCCGAGCGATCGCCGCTGCCAACCTGCAATTTGCGCTCGCGCGCCTCAGCGGCATCATGTTTTTCCTGTTCCGCGGCCTGCAGGCGTGCGCGCAGCAAGGACATCGCGCGTGAGCGGTTCTTGTGCTGCGAACGCTCGTCCTGGCACTCGACGACAATGCCGCTCGGAATGTGCGTGATCCGGATCGCGGAATCCGTCTTGTTGACGTGCTGGCCGCCGGCCCCCGAAGCGCGGAAAGTGTCGACCCGCAGTTCGGCCGGGTTGAGCTCCACGGTGCCGACTTCTTCCATTTCGGGCAGGATCGCGACGGTGCAGGCGGAGGTGTGGATGCGGCCCTGCGCCTCGGTGTCGGGCACGCGCTGCACGCGATGGGTGCCAGATTCGAGTTTCAGGCGCGCGAACACGTTAGCCCCGCTGACGCGGGTGATGACTTCCCGGTAGCCACCTTTTTCACCCGGCGTCTCGCTGATGGTCTCCACGGCCCAGCCGCGCCGTTCCGCATAGCGGCTATACATGCGCAGCAGATCGCCGGCGAACAACGCGGCCTCATCGCCGCCGGTGCCGGCGCGCACTTCCAGGAACACGTTGCGGCTGTCGCGCGGGTCCACCGGTATGAGTGCGCGGCGCAGCGCTGCTTCCTGTGCTGCGACGCGCTCACTGAGGCGTTTGGCCTCGTCGAAGCCCATGGCGCGCATCTCGGGATCGCTGTCATTCGCCAATTCGTTAGCTGCGGCAAGTTCGGCTTCCAGCGCCCGGAATTCATCGAACTGCCTGACGGTCGGCTCGAGGCGCGCAAATTCCATCGACAGATCGCGGAACTCGTTACTTTTGCCCATGACACCAGGGTCGGCAAGCGCACGCCCGGCTTCCTCGAGACGGTCGCGCAGCCGCTCGAGGCGCAGGCGAATACTGGGTTTCATCGCGGAAATTCTCGGGATTTTGTGCGGCGAAGACAAGCCGCTTGCACGGGTGCTGGGATATAGTCGCATTATGCCGCCAAAAACCTGCTCAATCGCCTTTTTCACCGCCATCTCTCTGACCGGTTTGTTCCTGACCGGCAACGCAGTGGCCGCAGCAGCGGACACGGATCTGTGCGGTAGTCTGTTGTCAAGTGCGCTGCGCAATGCCGCGCGCAGTGGCGATGTGGACGTGTCGCGGCGCGCAACCCAGGCGGCGAGTGCCTGCAATCGCATACCGGAGACCTGGGTGTCGGCGCAGCGCTGGCGCAAGCTGGACCCGGAAGCCATCGATGCGATGCAGGCCTATTGGGTCGCGGCCATCGAAACCTATCGCATCGACGAAGCGCGCGCGGTGTTTGCAGCGCTGCTGAAGCGCGATGACGTCGAGGCGGATCGGATGCTGTCCGAACTGCTGCCTATGATGCAATTGGGAAGTCAGGGCGCCGCCACCTGGCGTGCGATCGCGCCGTTGATTCAGCCCGAGAAACTTGCGCCTGAAACCTTGTTGCTGCTCGCCAACCTCGCCGTCGACAGCGGCGACTTCGCGGCTGGCCGGCGTCTTGCGGGCGCGCTTTTGGCGCGGGATCCGGCGCAGTTCCAGGCCACTTTGCTGTTAGCGCAGGTGGCTGCGGCAGAGGGCCACGACACCGAAGCGGTGAGCATGGTGCAGTCGGTGCTCGCCAGTTCGCCCAAGGCTGACCGCTTTGCACTGGTGGACATGTTACTCAATCTTGAGCGCAATGAAGACGCCGAACAGGCGCTGCAGGCACTGCGTGAGCGAGCGCCCGAGGATCTGGAGATCAACCGGCGACTCGCGTTGTTAGCACTGCAGCAGAACGACCTGGACACCGCGCGCGCGCGGTTCATGGCTCAGCTTGGCAGCAGCCCCGGGGAGACACTGTATTTCCTGGCGCTGATCGCAGAGCGTCGCGGCGACAGCGATCAGGCGCTCGATGCCTACATGCGCCTGGTGCGCGCTGGAGCAGGTCTCAGGCCGCGGGCGCGGGCGGCGGCGATATTGTTAGGTAAGGGCAAGGATGCTGAAGCGCGCAAGCTGATCGATGATTACGCCGGCGCCGGTGGCCAGGAGGCAATCGACGCGGCTAACGCCTGGTCGGCGATTCTCATCGAGGCGGGCCGGGCGGACGCCGCGGTTGAATCGCTGCGCTCGGCGCTGAAGGTTTTCCCTGGCCATCCGAGCCTCGAATACCAGGTGGGACTGACCCTGGCGCAGGGTGGCCGCAGTCGGGAAGCGGTCGCGCAGTTGGAGAAATATTTACGTGGCCGGCCGCTCGATCCGAACGCCATGAACGCGCTGGGATACACACTGGCGGATTCGGGCGCGCAGCTGCCGCGCGCCGAACAGCTGATTCGCGAAGCCCTCAAGAGCCTGCCCGACAGCGCGGCGCTGATCGACAGTCTGGGCTGGGTGCGCTTCCGGCGCGGTGACACCGAAAGCGCACTCAAGGAGATGGAGCGCGCCTGGCAATTGTCGCGCGATCCGGAAATCGCTGCGCACTGGGGCGAGGTACTGTGGGTCGCGGGCCGCAGGGGCGAGGCACGCAGCGTCTGGGCGCGGGGACTGGCGCGCGATCCCGATTCCCACGGCCTGAAAGCCGTTGTTAACCGTCTTGCCGGCTCCAAGAGACCGTAGTCCGCGCAGTGTCCATCGCGACAATCCGCGCCCCGGGCTGCCATCTCGCGGCGCTGCTGTTAGCTACGGTCGTGTGCACCCTCGTTAGCGCGTGCCGAACCCTGCCGCCTGCGACGGCTCCCGCCACGGATCTGGGTTTGACAGCCACATGGCCGCAACGGCGTGCGTTGTTGCAGCAGTTGCAGGCCTACGAGTGCGCGGGCCGGGTTGCAGTGTCCACGCCCAGCCAGGGATTCAACGCGCAATTTGTCTGGCGGCAGGCCGGAGGCTCGGCACAACTTAATTTGCGCGGTCCGTTAGGCGCTGGAGGGCTCATCATTACCACCAGCGGCGCGCAGATCGCGCTGCAATCCACCGACGGGCGCAAATTCGACGGCGACGCCGCCCGCGCGGAACTGGAACGCGCCATCGGAGCGTCATTGCCGGTAGTGTCGCTCGCGTACTGGTTGTTAGGTGTGCCGCAACCCGGGAATTCAGCGACCGAGACCCTTGCGTCGTTCGTGACCGGGCAGCCGGCGCAACTCAGGGCTCTCGAACAGCAGGGCTGGCGCGTCGAATATCAGCCACACAGCGGCGTACCGCGCCTGATCGTGCTGACGGCCGGCGGCACGCGCGTGCGTTTGGTGGTCGACCGTTGGGAATGGATGTAGCCGTGTCCAGAATTCTGTAATGAACTGGATTGCGGGTCGCACAGCGGGCATCTCCTGCGCCATCAGTTACACAGTCGCATCCGGAGCGCAGGTCGATGACGCCTAACAATGAGCCGGCGAGCCGCGCCGGTGACAGCCGCGTCTGGTGGCCTGCGCCTGCCAAGCTCAATCTCTTCCTGCATGTCGTGGGGCGTCGCGCCGATGGTTATCACGACCTGCAGACCGCGTTTCAGCTGGTAGACCTCTGTGATCTGTTGTGCTTCGAGCCCGACCCGGATGGGCGGATCCTGCGCCTGGAAGGCCCTGAGGAGATCCCGCCGGCTATCGATCTCGCGGTGCGGGCTGCCGAGGTGCTCCGGGCCACCGCGCAGGCGGAGGGTCTGGGTGACCGGGCGGCAGCCACCGGCGCCCGGCTTTACCTAAGGAAGCGTATTCCCTGGGGTGGGGGCCTGGGCGGGGGCAGTTCGGACGCGGCAACTGCGTTGAAAGTACTTAACTTGAGCTGGAACATCGGCTATTCAGACGCGAAACTCGCCGAAATTGGTTTGAAACTGGGTGCCGACGTGCCGGTTTTCGTCCACGGCAGCACCGCCTTCGGTGAAGGCCTCGGCCAGAAACTCAGCCCGCTGGAGCTGCCGGAATCCTGGTTCCTGGTCATTCACCCGGGAACCGCCGTGGCTACCGCCGCGGTGTTCCAGGCCCCTGAATTGACACGAAATTCTCCCCTACTCACAATACGCGGCTTTTTGGCGTCGGGCGGTCGGAACGACTGCGAGCCGGTGGTGCGGGCGCGCTTTCCCCAGGTTGCGGAGGCGCTCGACTGGCTCGGGTTGCATGCGCCGGCGCGGCTCACGGGAACGGGATCCTGCATTTTTGCGCAATTCGACGCTGCGGCGGCCGCGGAGCGCGTAGCGGCGCGGGTGCCGGAGCGGAGCGGATGGAAGGTCTGGGTGGTGCGCGGGCTAACACGCTCACCCCTGGAAGAACGATTACGTTGGGGTGTCGCCAAGTGGTAAGGCAGCGGGTTTTGATCCCGCCATTCGGAGGTTCGAATCCTTCCACCCCAGCCAGTTGACGAGTCAAGGTCGCAAGGATTGTCGTGGTCGAAGCATCGAAACAACTCGCCCTGTTTGCCGGCAATGCCAATCCGCTGCTGGCACAGGAGATTGCGCGCCACCTGATGGTGCCGCTGGGCCGCGCTGCGGTCGGCAAGTTCAGCGACGGCGAGGTCAACGTCGAAATCATCGAGAACGTGCGCGGCCGCGATGTCTACATCGTGCAGCCGACCTGTCCGCCGGTGAACGACAACCTGATGGAATTGCTGATCATGGCGGATGCCTGCCGCCGCGCCTCGGCGCGCACCATCACCGCGGTGGTGCCGTATTTCGGCTATTCGCGCCAGGACCGGCGCCCGCGCGCCACGCGCTCGGCGATTTCCGCGCGCCTCGTGGCTAACATGATGACCGGCGCCGGCATCGGCCGCGTGCTGACGGTCGACCTGCACGCCGACCAGATCCAGGGTTTTTTCGATATCCCGGTCGACAACGTCTACGCCTCGCCCGTGTTGTTAGGCGACGCGTGGAAGCAGGGGTACCAGGACATGATCGTGGTGTCGCCGGACGTCGGCGGCGTGGTGCGCGCCCGCGCGCTGGCCAAGCGGCTCGATGATGTCGAACTCGCGATCATCGACAAGCGCCGCCCGCGCCCCAATGAGTCCAAGGTGATGAACATCATCGGCGAGGTCGCGGGCAAGAATTGCATCCTGATCGATGACATGGTCGATACCGCCGGCACGCTCTGCATCGGCGCGCAGGCCCTGAAGGACGAGGGCGCCAGGAGCGTCGTCGCGTACATTACGCATCCCATCCTGTCGGGCAAGGCGCTCGAGCGGATTGCGGAATCGGCGCTGGATGAGCTGATTGTCACGAACACCATCCCGCTCAGTGAAGCGGCGCAGAAGGTAAAACGCATTCGCCAGCTCTCGGTGGCCGGCTTGCTGGGCGAGACGATCCGCCGTATCCAGGATGAGGAATCGGTCAGCTCGCTGTATATCGACTAGACAATTTTTTGGGTGGCGCTGCTTTGGTCGCGGGGCGGCGCTTTGTTAACGTCAATGGAGATGAAGATGAAAATTAGTTTCGAACTCAACGCGGAATTCCGCGCTGACGCGGGCAAAGGTGCGAGCCGCCGCCTGCGTCACACGGGCAAAGTTCCGGCCATACTTTACGGCGGGCATCGCGATCCGCGCCAACTGGCGCTCAATCACGAAAAGCTGATTCTGCAGATTGACAACGAGAAGTTCTTCTCGTCGATCATCAATCTGAAAGTTGGTGACGTCATGCAGGCGGCGATCGTCAAGGATCTGCAGATGCATCCGGCCAAGCACCAGATCGTGCATGTCGACTTCCAGCGGGTGCAGGAAGACGAGACGATCCGCATTCACCTGCCGGTTCATTTGAAGGGCGCGTCGATTTCGCCCGGCATCAAGAGCGAAGGCGGCGTGATGTCGCATCGGCTGGCGGATACGGAAGTGACTTGCTTGCCCAAGGACCTGCCCGACTACCTCGAGCTGGACCTGTCGCAGATGCACCTCAACGAGTCCAAGCGCCTGTCCGACATACCGTTACCGGCCGGCGTGCAGATTACTGCACTGATCGCTGGCAAAGATTCGGTGGTGGTATCAATCCACGCGCCGCGGGCCGAGGAACCGGAGCCGACCGCTGAGGCCGCTGCGACTGATGCTGCGGCTACGACGCCGGCTGCGGGCGCCGCCGCGGCTCCTGCCGCGGGTGCTGCGGCCCCGGCTGCGGATGACAAGAAAGACGACAAGAAATCCGACAAGAAAGCGGAAAAGAAAGGCGACAAGAAGTAAGCCGCAAGATGCCGGCTTTGCCGTTGCGTCTGGTAGTCGGACTCGGCAATCCGGGCGAGCGTTATGCGCGCACGCGGCATAACGCCGGCTTCTGGCTGGTCGATGAACTGGCGCGCCGCCATGGCGGAACATTCCGCATGGAGGCGCGCCACCAGGCCGAGCTCGCGCGTGTCAGCATCCACGGCCACGAGGTCTGGCTGGTCAAGCCGCAAAGCTTCATGAATCGCAGCGGTGCGCCGCTGCAATCGGTGGCGGGTTTTTATCGCGTGCCTGTCAGTGAAATCCTGGTGGCGCACGACGATCTCGACCTGGCGACCGGCACACTGCGGCTCAAGCAGGCGGGCGGTCATGGCGGGCACAATGGCCTGCGCGACTGTATCGCGACTCTCGGCGAGGCGTTCTGGCGGTTGCGCGTCGGTATTGGCCATCCGGGCGAGAAGTCCGATGTCGTGGATTTCGTGTTGATGAAGCCCGCGGTCGACGAGGAACGCGAGCTGCTGGGCAGCATCGGCAAGGCGGCGGACATCGTGCCGGTTCTGTTAGGGGACGGCGCGCAGAAGGCGATGAACCGATTGCATCAGAACGCGCCGGACAGCGCTGACAACAAGTAGAACTGGGATCAAATGGGAATCAAATGTGGAATCGTCGGCCTGCCTAACGTCGGCAAGTCGACCCTGTTCAATGCGCTGACGCGGGCGCAGATTGCGGCGGAGAATTACCCGTTCTGCACCATCGACCCGAATGTCGGCGTGGTGCCGGTGCCGGATCCCAGGCTTGAGGCGCTCGCCGCCATCGTCAAGCCGGAGAAAATCCTGCCGACCACCGTGGAGTTCGTCGATATCGCGGGCATCGTCAAGGGCGCCTCGACCGGCGAAGGGCTCGGCAACAAGTTCCTGGCTAACATCCGTGAAGTGGACGCCATCACCCATGTGGTGCGTTGTTTCGTCAATGACGACATCGTGCATGTGTCGGGCAAGGTCGATCCGCTGTCGGATATCGAGATCATCAACACCGAACTCGCGCTCGCGGATCTCGAGACCGCGGAAAAAGGCCTGTCGCGCGCCGAAAAGGGCGCGAGGGCGCAGGACAAGGATGCGATTCGCCAGCGCGATATTTTCAAGCGCGTGCGCGACGCGCTGAATGCCGGCAAGCCCGCGCGTGCCGCTGGTCTCGACAAGGATGAGTTGCCGGTGGCGAGGGAATTGTCGCTGCTGACGCTGAAGCCGGTACTGTACGTGGCGAATGTCAACGAAAGCGGCTTCGAGAACAATCCGCTGCTGGACCAGGTAAAAGCGCTGGCCGCGCGGGAAGGCGCGGGAGTGGTCGCCGTTTGCGCCGCCATCGAGGCTGAGATCGCGCAACTCGAAGATGCCGACCGCGCGGACTTCCTCAATGAACTGGGACTCAGGGAGCCGGGGCTCAACCGTGTGATCCGCGCCGGCTACGATTTGTTAGGACTGCAGACCTATTTCACGGCGGGCGTCAAGGAAGTGCGCGCCTGGACCGTGAAACGCGGCGCCACCGCGCCGCAGGCCGCAGGCGTAATCCACACCGACTTCGAGCGTGGCTTCATCCGCGCCGAAGTCACTGCCTACGACGACTTCATCAAGTACCACGGCGAGCACGGCGCCAAGGAAGCCGGCAAACTGCGCCTCGAAGGCAAGGAATACCTGGTCCGCGAGGGCGATGTCATGCACTTCCGGTTCAACGTCTAGGACGCGCAGAGCTCGACCAGACCGTTCACGCGTCGCGCACGTATCGTCTGCAGCGTGTCGAGCTGCCGGCTCAGCTCGCCGGTCGACGTGTTAGCCGAATGCGTCCAGCGCAGCACGTCAATGCGATCGCAGTCGCCGCTGACGACAGCTCGTGTCAGACGCGCCATCGTGATCAAATGCGCGAGTGATCCGCTCGCGGCTGCGCCGGCCGCGCTGCCCAGCACCACATGATCGGCGTTGTCAAAGGCCGTGAAGTGCCACAAGTACTCGGTCAGGTCCTTGAGCGACGCTGCATCCAGTGGACGTTGATTCAGGGTCCCGGCCGGACCACTGTCGGTCGCCGGGTCCAGGCCGCTGCGGCTGACATAGCTGCACTTGAAAACGCGATGCCGCAGACGCGCCGAGACATCGGCGCGCGGCACGCGTGTCAGCTCCCAGTAGCGAGTGTTGCCGGTGACGTCGACAAGGTCCGCGTACGAGCCCATGAAGGTCGACTTGCCCTCGGACCAGGCGGTGGCCTGCGCCATGTCGTCGTTGCAGAGTTCGTAGGCGGCGGCGCCCGCCGGCGTGCCGGACAGATCTGAATTCTTGAGATGCGTGGTTGCGACGGTTCCGGTGACACCGACCGGAGCCGGGTCGGCGTAAAATCCTGCCGGTGTGCGCGGCGTGCCTGCATAGATTTTCTGTGCGGTGGCCAGGTCGGCCGCCTGCTGCGTGGTGTTAGGTACCGAGGCAGCCGAATCGCCGCCGCCACAACCGTTCAGATAGACGATCACTGCGACCAGCAGCAACAGAGTCGTCAGGCGACGCAGGCCGTGGTTTTGTGCTGTTGTTCGCATGGTGTCAAAGGTGTTATCGGCACCTGTGACCTGCGCTTGATGCCTGAGCGGCGTCAGGCTGGCGCATTGAACTTATTCCGGCGCGCTGGCGGCGTTAGTGGGTACGTTTTGCAGCGCGTTGCGGCAAGATCACAATCAACACGACTATCGCAGCTAACAGCACGGCGCTTGCCGCGTAGCGGCTGAAGGCCAGTCCGCCCTGGGCCACGGGCTTGTCGAGGTAGTCACCCAGCACCGCGCCCAGCGGCCGCGTCAGCACGAAAGCCGCCCAGAACAGCAGTGTGCGCGAGATGGCCGTCAACCAGTACGCAATCAGGACCAGGACCAGCAGGCCGCCGAACACCAATGCAGCGCCCATGTAACCGAGCTGCATGCTGTCGGCGGTCCAATCGCCTAACGCGGTGCCGAGCGTCTGCGAGAGCATGATGGTGACCCAGTAGAACGACTCGGATCGGGCCGTGTAAACCGACCCGACGTTGATCGTCCCGAGGGACCGGTACCAGGCAAGCAACGCCAGGCCTAACAAACCCGCGAGCAGCAACGACCCACCGGGATAGCCGATACCCAGCGAGCGGTCGGCGAAATCGGCAAGCGTGGTACCGACCGTGGTGGACGCGACGATCGTCAACCAGTAGAGGGCGGGGTGGAATATGCTGGCCGTGATTTGCAGCGCCACGGCGCCCACGAACAGCGTCATGAAAATCGCGGTTCCCACCAGGTAGCCCAGATCCATCGACATCGACACGGCGTCGCCGCCAGTCTCGCCCAGCGTAGTCGCCAGGATCTTGATGATCCAGAACCCCAGCGTCAGCTGCGGAACCTTGCTGAGCGCCGCGTTCAATGGGGGGGCTACCGTGTCCAAAAACTGCTGCCAGGATTCGCGACCATCACGCCATGATAAACGCTGACGTCGCCTGGGGCGAGTGGCCGTGACTATCGGAGTGTGATCGATCGCCCGACTGGTCGCGAACGCCGTCGACACGACCTACTTGTTAGACCGCCAATACGGTCACTCGCATTGGTTCGTGCCGAATCCATGTGCTGCTGCCACATTACTGAAACAGGGCTGGAGTCAGTTCGCCGACACGTCGCTGATCATAGCCGCCAGGCGCGGCCAGAAGGCCATGTGCAACCAGCTGCTGGCCGCCGGAGCTAACAAGGGGCTGCGCAACAAGACCCGCGCCACGGCCGGGGAAGTCGCCAGCGCCGGCCGGGCAAGGAAAACCCAAGTTTTAGCCTGATTTCGTCTGGAATTTGACAGGCCGGAGCAGGCCCGCCAAACTCGCGCCCCGCCCTGAACCGCACCTGTGGAAAGGTAGCTCAGCTGGTTAGAGCACGGCACTCATAATGCCGGGGTCGAGGGTTCGATTCCCTCCCTTTCCACCATTTCTCCGCGCACCGACCTAACAACGACCAGCCGCGGTTGACATCGTGCGCCGCAACTGTAAGGCTCGGTGACATTCGCGGGGGTTGACTTGGTCTTTAACACGCTGACGTTCGTGGCGTTCTTCGCCATCGTGCTGCTATTGCATTCGCTGCCACTCGCCTGGAACACCCGCAAGGTCAACCTGCTGCTCGCGAGCTATGTGTTTTACGCGGCCTGGAATCCGCCCTTTATCCTGCTGCTGTGGATCTCAACCGTGGTCGACTGGTACGCGGCGCAAGGTCTGGTACACGCCAAAAAACCGGCGGCCCGCAAGGCCTGGATGCTGCTGTCGGTGGTCGCCAACCTTGGCATGCTGCTCTACTTCAAGTACGGCACCTTCCTGCTCGAGAATTTCACAGTCCTGATGGCCTCGTTCGGCGTCGACTACCACGCGCCCAAGTTCGACATCGTGCTGCCGGTCGGTATCTCTTTCTACACCTTCGCAACGATGTCCTACACGCTGGATGTCTACCTGCGCCGCGCGCAACCGGCGCGCAATTTTCTCGACTACGCGCTGTTCGTGACCTTTTTCCCGCACCTCGTGGCAGGCCCGATCATGAGGCCGACCGAACTGGTGCCGCAGTTCGAGGTGCCGCGGCGCATGAATCTGCGCCAACTGTGTTTCGGTCTCGGGCTGATGACGCTCGGCCTCTTCAACAAGGTGGTGCTGGCGGACACGTTCCTTGCCGGCGCGGCTGAGCGGGTATATGACCGCGGTCAGGCGCCCGGCATGCTGGACGCATGGCTGGGCACGCTGGCGTTCAGCGGCCAGATTTTCTGTGACTTCGCGGGCTATTCAACCACGGCGATCGGCGCGGCGCTGTGCCTCGGTTTTGCGATGCCGGATAACTTCCGGTTTCCTTACGCCGCGATTGGCTTCTCCGATTTCTGGCGGCGCTGGCACATCACGCTGTCGTCCTGGCTGCGCGATTACCTCTATATTCCGTTAGGCGGAAACCGGCACGGACCGGCGCGCACGTACTTTGCGCTGATGGGGACCATGCTGCTCGGCGGCTTGTGGCATGGCGCCGCCTGGACTTTCGTGGTCTGGGGCGGCCTGCATGGCAGCTACCTGATGGCGGAACGCAAACTGCGCGAGCGTTTTTTGTCCGTGGAGCTGGGCCCGCTGGGCTTGTTAGCCGTGGGTCTTCTCACCTACCTGCTGGTCAACCTGACATGGGTGTTCTTCCGCGCCAAGGACTTTCCGATCGCCTGGCAGGTGCTGCGCGGCATGACAGGCTTCAACGGCGGTGCGAAACCGATGCTGTCGACCATTTTCATCGTCTCGGTGAGCTGCATTGTCACGCTGCTGGTCAGTACGCACTGGTACATGCGCGAACGCACACTCGAGTCGGTGCTGGCGCGCGTGCCACCTGTCGTGGTCGGCCTGCTGTGGGGTTTCATGGGGTTCGCGATCGTGATCTCGCAGGGGAGGGGCAATGCCTTCATCTACTTCCAGTTCTAGGTCCGGGTCTGCGCGGCTGACGGCGGCAGATCGCCCGGGCATTGCGCAACCGGTGCCGGAGCGCGATGTGCCCGCGCGGCCGTGGCCGCGCATGCTGCTCGCGGCGCTGCTGCTCGCCACGGCGCTGACCGGTGGCTGGGAATGGTACTGGCGTGACTTCGGCGCCGTGCCGGGCTATCGCGATGATGACGCGCTGTGGGCGCGGCAACGGCGCCGAATCGACGCAGGCGAGGGCGATGCCACCGTATTGTTAGGTGCGTCGCGCACCTTCTTCGACATCCAGTTGCCGGTCTGGGAAAAGCTGTCGGGCCGGCGCCCGATCCAGCTCGGCCTCGACGGCACCTCGCCACTGTTTGCGCTCGAGGACCTCGCGAATGACCCGGAGTTCCAGGGCCGGCTGATTGTCGGCGTTGCACCCGATGTCTTCTTCACCGGCTTCGAATACATGGGCACGGTCGGCCCGTACTGGCGCAAGGAGTCGCCTTCGCAGCGCGTCGGCAAGTGGCTGTCGATGCATTTCGTCGAGCCGTACTTGGCGTTCTACGATCCTGATTTCGCGCTGTTCACGGTGCTGCGCCGCCAGCCCTGGCCGGAACGCCCGGGCCGGCCGAACGGGATGGACGTCCGCAAGCTGTCAGTCACCGAGGCGGACCGCAACAACTACCTGTGGCGCAAGCTCGAGATCGACCGCGATTACCGCGATATGGCCCGCAGTGTCTGGGCCCAGGATTTCCATCCAACGCCGCCGACGCCCAAGGAGCGGGCTGAAAGTCAGCGCGTCCTCGACCAACAGATCAGTCGGGCGGCGACCGCGATTACCCGGCTGCGCGCCCGCGGCGTACCCGTGCTGTTCGTGCGCGATCCGAGTGATGGGGACTATCTGGCCTTCGAAAATCGCGATTTCCCCCGCAAAAGCACCTGGGATCTGCTGCTCAAGCGCACCGGGGTTCCCGGTATTCATTTCGAGGACTATCCGGAGTTACGCACTGGGTACGATCTGCCGGAGTGGTCACATATGACGCGCCTGTCGGCCGAGCGCTATACCGCGGAGCTCTACCGGATCATTGAACATGAACAGGCGTTGCCGGGTGGCAAACGCTGGTAATGTGTGCTACCGTAGCGCTGACCGTAGCGACCGCAAGACTTACAATGCGGTCATGTCGTCAGACGACAGAATTCGTAACGTGATGCCCCGCGAGACTTGCTCTCCCTGATCTCAGTTCGGTTCCTGCCCGCCTGAGTGTTCGAGAGTTTTATCTATTTTTCGCGGAGATTTGTTAGTCATGACTAAGATTTATGTCGGTAATTTGCCCTTCACAGCCACCGAGGCTGACCTGCGCGCGCTGTTTTCCCAGCACGGCAATGTCGATTCGGTTTCCCTGCCCACAGATCGTGAAACCGGCCGCCCTCGCGGTTTCGGCTTCATCGAAATGAGCAATGCGGATGCCAGCAAGGCCATTCAATCCCTGAACGGAAAGGATATGGGTGGTCGTCCGTTGCGCGTCAATGAAGCGCAGGACAAGCCCCGCGGTGGTGGGGGCGGCGGTGGTGGTGGCGGTGGTGGTGGCGGTGGCTATCGCGGCGGTGGCGGCGATCGCGGTGGTTATCGCTCGTAAGCTTTAACTGCTTACTACCTGTCGAATAGACGGCGGCCTCACACGCGTGAGGCCGCCGTTTTGCTTTAGGCCGCTGCGCCGAGCGCGGGCTTCTTAGGCATCATCACCATGTTGATCGCGTGGATCACGCCGTTGGTCGCGGCGATGTCCGGGTGCACGATCTTGGCGTCGTTGACGTACACGTCGTTAGCTCGCATGGCGACTTCGAGGGTGGCGCCTTCGATCGACTTGATGCCGCCGGCCTGCAAATCCTTCAGGGCAAATGTGTCTGGAATGACGTGCAGTGTCAGGATGGCCTTCAGTTTTGGAATGTCATTCATCAGGGCGTCGATCATGCCGCCCGGCAGTCGCCGGAACGCATCGTCGGTCGGCGCGAACACGGTAAAGGGCCCGGTGGCGCGCAATTCATCGATCAGCGCGGCCGCCTTCAGGGCGCCCAGAAAAGTGGTGAATTTCCCGGCATCTACCGCCGTGTAGACAATGTTCTTCATGGGAGTGTCCTTTATTTTGGCCCGCAGTATGCGCGTGAAGCGCATTGATTGTTGGAAATGTGACGTGTGACAACAGGCGCAGCGTCGTACAGGCATTTGCGACCGCTACGAGTGTGTATATTGCCGCCACACACTTGCCCGAAGCGCCCTCGGTGCGCTAGGTGGAGAAAATCATGTTAGACACATTCACCGTCGTCGTCGTTGTTGGCTTGCTGTTGCAATGCGCGGTATTCGCAGTGCTGGTCGTGTTCGACGGTTCACTGGGACCCTAGTTACGCGGCATGCGTTTGAGCAGCTTCACCCACTGATCCGACGCCGGTTCGCGGCCCTGCGTGACAATGAATATGCGATTGCGAGCGTTCGGGTGAACCGCTGTCACGATAGTTACTTCGGCCAGATCCGCGCGTGAGATTGAGCCCGCCGGCGGCGGACCGTCAGGATCTGCTGGCGCGCTGGGAGCGCGCATGGCAATTTCATCGGCCGAGACTTGGTAATCCTTTTGGGCGATGAGCGCGATCGACCACTGATTGGCCGGCCGCGGCCGGATACCCGTCGGCCGCAGGATCACGAATTCCAGGCCCGAGGCGATCATGGCCTTCTCGGCATCGCGTTTCGCGCCGAAACCCTTGACGAACATCCTGGGCCATTCCGACTCGGGTCGGCCGACCGTCATGCCGGTGATCAACACGATGCGTTTCACGCCGGCCGCTTTCGCAGCGGCGATCACGTTCTGCGTGCCGCCGAGGTCAACGGCCTCGAAGTTGTTAGGGCCGGTGGCATCGCGCGTCGCGGCCGCATTGATGACGACCTGGATACCTTGCATCGCCGCTCCCAGGGTTTCGGGTTTGGTGATGTCACCCTGCACCCAGTCGCGTTCGCCGGGGAAGCGTTCCTGCGCCTTGGTGCGATCGCGCACCAGCAGCCGCGGCCTGGCGCCGATCGCATCCAGCGCTCTGACGATATCGCCGCCGTTATTGCCGGTGGTACCGATGACCAGGATGTGCGTCGCGCGGATCTTGTTCGCGAGCGCGGAAGAGGCGCGCTCGCCCGCGAACGCCGGGCTGCAGGCCAGCGCGCTGACGCACAGGAGACCACAAATCCGCGGCCGCATGACGCGGCGCCTAACACTTTGTAACATGAATCCCCCGGATGAATAACGCGTGGGCTTATTGTACGTTGGCCGTGGGTGGCACAGCCACTCGCGTGTAGTAATCCGGATAGTCCGCGCTCAGGCCCTTGAAGCGCCGATGGATCCACCAGTACTGATCCGGAATCCGGGTCGCGTCGTCCTCGATGAACTGATGCAGCCGCCGAACATCGGCAATGGCATCACCGCTCGGATAATCGGCAAAAGGCGGGTGAATCGTCAGGTGGTAGCCCGCCGCATTCGGCAATCGTTCGTGGGACATGTACAAGACTTTGGCACCCGTCAGTTCTGCCAGCCGGGACGTATGGACATTTGATGCGGCCGGAATGCCGAAAAACGGTACCATTTGTGCGCCCTTCTTGCGGAAGCTCTGGTCCGGCGCATACCAGACGATTTCGTTCCTGCGCAGTGCGGAAATCATGCCGCGAATGTCGTCGTAACGCACCGCGGTGCCGGCGAGCCTGGCACGCGCGCGGTTCGACACGGCGGCTAACAGCGCGCTGCGGACCGGCTTGTACAGAATGCAGACCGGCCGGGACGCGCACAGGATGCGTGCGCTGATCTCCAGGGTCGTAAAATGGGCTGTTAGCAAAATAACACCATGGCCAGCCTGCAGGGCCTGATCGAGATGTTGCAGCCCCTCGACGGTCGACAGGCGGCGGATGCGTTCCGCGGAGCTCCACCAGCTCATCGCGGATTCGCACACGGCCCGCCCCAGGGCGCTGAATTGCTGTCGCAGCAGGTGATCCCGCTGTACCGGGGTCAGTCCGGGAAAGCAAAGCTCGAGGTTACGGCGCGCAATGCGCCGGTACTTCGGGACCAGGCCTCGCGCCAGGAAGCCTAATCCCCGACCCACGACCATGATCGCCCGGTAGGGCAGGAATTCCACGATGCGCAGGATGCCGATTCCAAGCCAGCTGGGCCAATAACGCGGCGCTACGGACTGCAGGAACGTCAGCTCAGGCGCACTCGGCATCAACGAAGCTCCGCAGAATGGGTCGGTTGGCCGAGGGCCGCAGCCGGACAATTCAACCCGGCAGGCGGAGTTGCCGGGCGCCCAATCAAGCGCCAATGCTGCCCTTTTGCCGACTGAAGTGCAATCGTTGCGCCCATCCTGTTAGGTGCGGCGAATTTGCCCGCACGCAACCCTTGATTTCCGGCGGCGCGCCGTCATGATCTCAAGTCGCATGCATCCTCCATTGAAGTCTTCCTCCGGCGGCATCTCGCTGGACCTGCGCTCCATCCTCAATGTTTTCCGCTTCAGCCGCCGCGCCCTGGAACTGGTCTGGACCACCAGCCGGGCGCTGACCATCGCCCTCGGCGTATTGACGCTGATCGCGGGCGCCTTGCCGGCGGCCGTCGCCTGGGTTGGAGCGCACATCGTCGATGCGGTTGTTAGCGCGATTCGCGCCGGTGGGTCCGACACAGACCCGGTCATCCGCTGGGTCGTCATGGAAGGCCTGCTGGTGGCCGCCATCGCCGCTGCGCAGCGCGGCCTGTCGTTCTGCCAGTCGCTGCTGCGCGCGCAGCTCGGTCAGCGCGTCAACGTGATGATTCTCGACAAGGCACTGACACTCGATCTTGCGCAGTTTGAAGACTCGGAGTTCTACGACAAGCTGACGCGCGCGCGCCGCGAGGCCTCGAGCCGGCCGCTGTCGCTGGTCATGCGCACGTACGGACTGGCGCAGAACGCCATCTCACTTGTTAGCTTCGGCGCCTTGCTGGTGAAATTCTCGCCCTGGACCGTGGTGGTGCTGTTCGCCGCGGGCCTGCCGGCATTTATCGCCGAAACCAAGTTCTCGGGCGACGCCTTCCGCCTCTTCAAGTGGCGCGCGCCGGAGACACGCATGCAAATCTACCTGGAAACGCTGATTGCGCGCGAAGATTATGCCAAGGAAGTCAAGCTTTACGGTCTCGGGCCGCGTCTGTTAGATCGCTATCGCGCCATCTACGACAAGCTGTACCTGGAGGATCGTGCGCTGACGATCCGCCGGGATGCCTGGGGCTTCCAGCTCGGCCTGGTGGCGACGCTGGCACTTTACGGCGCCTACACCTGGATCGCGGTCACGGCGGTGGCCGGCGCCATCAGCCTGGGCGCCATGACCATGTACCTGATGCTGTTTCGCCAGGGGCAGAGCGCGGTGTCGGCGGTGTTGTCCGCCGTCGGCGGCATGTACGAGGACAATCTTTACCTGTCCACGCTCTATGACTACCTGGAAACACCGGTGGTGATGCCGCACGGGCGTCTCGTGCAGGGGCCAAACCCCGGTGACGGCGTGCGTTTCGAAAATGTCAGTTTCAGCTACCCGGGCGAGGCACGAGCGGCACTCCGCAACGTGTCGCTGCATCTCAAGCCAGGATCGAGTCTCGCGCTGGTGGGCGAAAATGGTTCAGGTAAGACCACGCTGATTAAATTGCTAACAAGACTGTACGCTCCGGGCGCCGGACGTATCCTGCTTGATGGGCTTGACCTGCAGCAATGGGACGCGGACGCGCTGCGCACGCGGGTCGGCGTCATCTTCCAGGACTTCGCGCGTTACCAGATGCTGGTCGGCGAAAATGTCGGCGCCGGGGACGAACTGCATTTCGAGGACGAGCAGCGCTGGCGCAGCGCGGCAGTCAAGGGTCAGGCGGACAAGTTCATCGAGGACCTGCCACAGGCGTATCGCACCCAGCTCGGCAAGTGGTTCAAGGACGGTCGTGAGCTGTCAGGTGGCCAGTGGCAGAAAATCGCGCTCGCGCGCGCCTTCATGCGCACCCGCGCCGATGTCCTGGTGCTCGATGAACCGACCGCGGCGATGGATGCCCAGGCGGAGGCGGATGTGTTCGAGCATTTCCGGCAGCTCGCCCGCGACCGCATGACCATCCTGATTTCGCACCGCTTTTCGACTGTGCGCATGGCCGACCAGATTGCCGTGCTGGACGAGGGCGCCGTTGTTGAATATGGGACCCATGCCGAGCTGTTAGGCATGAACGGTCGCTATGCAACCCTGTTCAACCTGCAGGCGCGGGGGTATCGTTAGCGCATGAGACTTGGCTGGAAGCACGTCCCGCTGCTGCTGCTGGCGGCTGCCGCATCGGCTTCGCACGACGAAAGCCAGGGCCTGCGTTTTGTGGAAACCGCCGGCGCCAACAACAGCGCCTGCCTTGATCACGACCTGCCTTGCGCGAGCATTCAATATGCGTTGAGCCGGGCGGCGCCCGCCAACACCGTTCGGGTGGCGGCAGGTATTTATTCCGTCGGCGACCTGGAGCCGGAGCAGTTCTTGTTCGGTGGCCGCAAGGCTGCCGGCGGCTACAGTCCCGCGACCGAATACGCGATCCAGGATGCTGCTGCCAATCGCACCATTCTGTTAGGTGTCGATCCACGTTACCGCCTCGCGATGGCCAGGCAGGGCTTCACCTGGGCCGCGAGCCGTGAAAATGCCGAGAGCGGCATTTTTGATCTTGCCACGCCGCCCGCGCTGCAGAGCAAGGGAGCCGCGCCTGCAACTTGCCAGTCGGGCACCGCGGCGCAGTTTCCCTGTCGCAACGTGGATTTTCTTGCGCAGCTGACGCTGGCAGACTTTTCCACGCGTCCTTCTTCGGCAGCCAATGTCTGGGGGCTGGTCGATCTCAATGACAATCGAGAATACGCGGTCATTGGCCTGCGTAATGGCACCGGCATCGTCGATGTTACAGATCCCGCCAATCCACGCGAGGTGACGACCATCCCGGGCAATAGTTCCAGCTGGCGCGAGGTCAAGCTGTATCAGTATCGCGATACAGCCGCGAATCGGTATCGCGCCTACGCCTACATCACCACCGAGGCGCTGGGCAGCGGCCTGCAGGTCATCGACCTGTCCGGGCTGCCTAACACCGCGAGTCTCGCGACCACGCTGACCGATACCGGCAGCCAGCACACGGCCTATGTGTCGAACATCAATTACGCCACCAATGTCGCGCTGCCCGGTGCGCAGGCATTTCTGTATCTCGCCGGCAGCAATGTCGCGGGCGGTGCCTGGCGCGCCTACAGTCTGGCCAATCCCGCGCAACCGCAACTGGTTGGCACCGCGACGCCCGGCAGCGGTTACATGCACGACTCCACCGGTCTGCTGTTGAGCGATGCGCGCACCTCGCAGTGCGAGCCGGGTCACAACCCCTGCGAAGTGCTGGTCGACTTCAATGAGACGACCATCGATCTCTGGGACGTGACTAACAAGTCGCTGCCTGTCAGGTTGTCGACCACTACCTATCCGGGTGTCGAGTACACCCACTCCGGCTGGCCGTCGAGCGACCAGCGCTTCATCATGGTCCATGATGAGCTGGAGGAAATCCGGCGCGGTTTCAATACCCAGATCTACACGCTGAACATCGACAATCTGCGTTTCCCCGCCATCGTGACCAGCTTTCGTGGTCTCGATACGACGACTGACCACAACGGCTACACCAAGGGCAATCGTTACTACGTCTCGCACTACCGGCGCGGCCTGGTGGTCTTTGACGCCACGAATCCGGCGCAGCTGGCCGAGATCGGCAATTTCGACACCTTCCTGGTGCCTGCAGCTAACAGTGCGGGCACCGATGGCGCCTGGGGCGTGTATCCCTTCCTGCCGTCCGGGACGATCCTGATCAGCGATATCAGCAACGGCCTCTTTCTATTGCGTGAACAGGCAGCTAACCTGCCAGGACGGCTCGCTTTCGTGGGCAACGCCGCTACTGTGGTCGAGGGATCGGGCTCGGTCACCGTCAGAATCGAGCGTGCCGCCGGATCGACGGGCGCCGTCAGTGTCAGTTACAGCACTGCAAATGGCACAGCGCTGGCCGGCACCGATTACACCGCTGCCAGCGGCACGTTGCAGTGGGCCAGCGGTGAAACGGGCGAGCGCACCGTGGTTATCCAGGTAGCTAACAACACCAGTGTCACCGGCAATCGGAATTTCCAACTGGTTTTGTCGAACCTCAGCGGTGGCGTAGTTCTCGATGGCACGAGCAGCTATGTGATCACCATCCAGGAAGACGATGTCGCCGCGCCGCCGCCCGCTGCTGCCTCTGGCGGCGGTGGCGGACTTATCGAGCCGTGGCTGCTGCTGCTGCTGGCACTGCTGGGTGGTGTCCGCTGTGCGGGCGTTCGTTCAAAGGGTAACATGGGCTTGCATGACCAGCGCCGTTCTCGTTGCTTTCAGTCTGTTCGCCCTGGTCTCCTCGATCACGCCCGGACCTAACAACGTGATGCTGCTGGCCGCAGGCGTGAACCACGGGTTCCGCCGCACCATACCGCACATGCTCGGGGTCACGGTGGGCTTCGCGATCATGCTGGTGTTGGTCGGTTTCGGCCTGGCGGAGTTCTTCCTGCGCGCGCCGGGTTTTTATCGCGTACTGCGCTGGGCAGGCGCCATCTACCTGGGTTACCTTGCGTTGCGAATTGCGACGGCCGGGTCCGCGAGCACCGACGTTGACAGTACTAACAAATCGCGGCCTATCGGCTTCATGGCGGCGGCCCTGTTCCAATGGGTCAATCCTAAAGCCTGGGTGGTTGCCGTTACCGCATTCAGCGCCTACGTGCCGGCAGGAGCGTCGTCAACATGGATTCTGGTCTTTGGGCTGTTGTTTGCAACGGTCAACGTACCTTGCATTTCCACCTGGGTGTTATTCGGGACCATTTTGAAGCGCTGGCTGCGCGAACCGCGCACGGCGCGTATTTTCAATGTAATCATGGCGATTCTGCTGCTGGTCTCGCTGGCGCCGATGTTGGACGCCGGCGCCAGGAATTAGTTATCGTATCCCCGCAACTCGCAATTCAAACCCACCCTGGAGCCATCCCATGGATGCATTGACCCGCCGCGCGTTTTTCCGACTCGGGCTAACAGTTTCCGCGGCTACAGCGGCCAGCGCTGCCCTGACTGCCTGCAGTGGCGGCAAGTCGCAGCCGGCGTCAGCGGCAGGCGGGTGTGCAAATCCCGAGGACATGTCGCCGTCGGAAACCAGCCTGCGCCAGGCCAATCATTACGTCGAAAACTCGGCCGAAGCCTCCAAGACCTGCTCAGGCTGCACCTTTTTCACGCTGGGCGCGGACGGCGCGGGCTGCGGAACCTGCCAGATCTACACTGGCGGTCCCGCGAACCCGAAGGGTTACTGCGACTCCTGGGCCGCCAAGGCGCCAGCGGCCTGAGCTAACGCTGCCGCGCGACGTCAGCGGCGCTCACATGGCCGCCGCGATTACCCCAGCTGCTGCGCAGATAGTTGGCGATGGCGGCGACCTGCTCGTCGTCGAGCTTGTCGCCCAGGCCGTCCATGTTTTTCCAGCTGGCGGCCGGTGCGGGTGTCAGCACTTCGCTGCTGTTCAAGATGACATTGATCAGCGAAGCCGGGCTCGGCGCCTGCACGACGGGATTGCCGACCAGCGGCGGCCCCAGATCGTTGCCGGGCGATGAACCGAGTCCCGTCGGCAGGTGGCAGGTGCCGCAATGAATCGTATATTGCGTTTCGCCTTCGGCCCGTTCCGACTCGCTCAAAGACTGCGTATCGCTGGTCTCGATCCCGGGCAGGCTCTTGACGTAGACCGCCATCGCCTCGACGTCGGGCGCGTTCAGGCGCCGCAGGCTGTTACCGATGACTTCATTCATCGGTCCGAACGAGCCGGCGCGCTGGCCGTGGCCGGTACCAAGGTAGCCTGTTAGGTCGGAGACGCTCCAGGTCTTGAGGCCGCTGTCCGCCTGGGTCAGATTGACGGCCGCCCAGGGCCGCACATCGCCGCCCGGGATGGTGGCGTTGTAGACCCCGCCGGCGAGGTACTGGTCATCTTTCTCCGCACCGAGAAAATTACGCGGCGTGTGGCAGGCGCCGCAGTGCCCCAGTCCGTCGACCAGGTAGGCGCCGCGATTCCATTGCGCGCCGCGCGCTGGCTGCCGCTGAAAGCGGGTTTCGTCAAAGAAAAACCACTTCCACAGACCTAACAACCAGCGCTGGTTGTAGGGGAACCGCAGGTCATTCTCGGGCGCCTGGTAGACCGACGGGGCGAGGGATTTCAGGTAGGCAAACAACGCCGACAGGTCGGTATCGCTGATCCTGGTGAACGCGGTGTAGGGGAAGGCGGGGTAGAGATGCTGGCCCTCATCGTCGACACCTTCGCGCATGGCGCGCACAAACTGCGCTTCGGTCCAGTCGCCGATGCCCGCGGTCGTATCCGGCGTGATATTGGTCGAGTAAATCGTGCCGAAGTCGGTCTTGAATTCCACGCCGCCGGCGAACGGTTCACCGTCTTCGCGGCTGTGGCAGTTACTGCAATTGCCGGCGACCGCGAGGTAGCGGCCCGCTGCAACTCTGGCGGCGTCCGGGTTGAGCGGCGGTGCTGGTGCGGGCGCTGCTGCAGGGGCCGCGGCCGGTGGATCGGCAGCGCGCAGCGTGCTGCTCATCAGCCACGCCAACGATGCCGCAACCACGACGCCCAGGCCCAGATGAAAAAATGGAGTGCGCATACGCTTTACTGTCCCCAAGTGTTCGACCGGCACTATTCTAGGCGCAACGAAAGAGGCTGCTGCGATGCTCAATCGGCTTACCCGCTGTGCAATCGTTGTCCTGGGCACTCAGGCGGTTGCCCTCACACAGGCGGCCGGTCTGGCGCCGGTCGGTACCTACGAGGTACAGGTTTTGGTGCCGCCCTCGGCCATGCACGCCGTGGAGGGAATTGTCCTTGACGACGCGGGCCGCTTGTTTGGCACCAGCATTCATGGTCAGCGCGTCTACCAGATCGACCCGCAGTCGGGGGCCGTCACCGTATTTATCGACTCGCCGCACGGCGAGTCCGACGACGTCGCAGTCGGTCCGGCCGGTACGCCGGCCGCCGGTATCGTGGCCTGGACCGCGCAGCGCTCCGGGGAAATTCGCGCGCAGCGGCCCGGAGGCCGGCCGGAGGTGCTGATGCGCGACGTGCCGCGTGTCAATCCGATCGCTTTCAACGCAGCCGGCCGCTTGTTCACCGCCCAGGTCGGCGCCGGCGATGACACGCTCTGGGAACTGGATCCGTTAGCGGTCAAGCCGCCGCGCCGCATTGCGAGTGCTCAGGGGCGGTTGAATGGCTTTGCGTTTGGTCCGGACGGACGGCTGTATGCGCCGCAGTTCGGGACCGATCGCCTGGTCGCGATTGATATTGAGTCCGGTGCGCGCTCGATTATCGCGACCGGTCTGGGCGCGCCGGCCGCGGTCAAGGTGGCGCCGAACGGCGATGTGTTCAGCGTCGACTATCTGAACGGGGACCTGTGGCGCACCGTACCGGCCACGGGCCAGTCGACCAAGCTAACAAATCTGCCGGCGCCGCTCGACAGCCTGGTGCTGGCGCCGCACGGCAGGATCATTCTCAGCAGCGCCGCCGACAGCAGCCTGCGGGTATTCGACACCGCCTCGGGTGCGCTGCGCACGCTGGTGCGCGGCTGGTTCACGTTGCCGTTAGGCCTGACCCTGACACTGGAGTCGGGACGGCCAAGCCTGTTGGTGGCGGACCCATTCGGCTATCGGTTTGTCGACTCGCAGAGCGGCGCGGTGACGCGCCCGCCCTGGGCCGGCAATCGCGGTGCATCGACTGCGGTGGCGGCGAACGCACAGCGCATCGTGCTTGCCAATGCCCCGGCGGCGCGACTGCGCGCCATCGACCGGACAACCGAGCAGGTGGCCTGGGAGAGCAGTGCGGTCAAGAGCCCCAGAGGCCTGGTGTTGTTAGGCGATGGGACAGCGGTGGTCGCCGACAGCGCAACGGGCGAGTTATTGCAAATTGACGGCAGCGGCGCCAGGGTCCTTGCGTCCGGCCTGCAGCAACCGGTAGCGCTCATGGAAGAGAGCCCGCAGGTACTGCTGGTGACCGAATTCGCCGCGGGCCGTATACAGCGGGTCTATCTTCAATCCGGGCAAAAGACTTGGGTGGCTGCGGGCCTCAATCGGCCGACGGGCCTTGCGCGGCTGCCGGATGGGCGGCTGGCCGTGGTCGAAGCCAGCGCCGGACGCGTATTGGCGATCGATCCTGGCGCCAAGCAGCGAACGGTACTCGCAAGCGGTCTGCCGCTGTCACTCGATGGCCTAGACTTGCCGCAAGACTCACTGGCCGGCATCGTTGTGGACGCTGCCGGCGCCGTGTACCTGACTTGTCCTGGCGATAATTCCATCCGGGTCCTGCGGCCCCGGAGAGCGTCAAAAAACAGGGGGCGAACGTGAAGCGACAGTTTGTTAGGAACCTGATGCTCGCTGCGGGATTTATGGCGACCGCCCAAGGCGCGCATGCCGCGAGCAATATCCGGCTCGCCGCCGATACAGCCGTGGTCGCGATGGCCGAGTGGGAGATACTGCAGACCGGTGCGGCGGAGCAGACCGGTGCGCGCATCCTGATTGCAGCCGGCGCCGACGAGCTGGCGCGCGCCCCGGCTAACGCGGTGCGCTATGACTCCCAGGCGTTCAAATTCAACAATGGCGAAATCCGCGTGTTGACCTTCCGCAAGGCAAGCGGTGGCGTGCTGCACCAGATCACCACGGAAACTCAGCTTTATGTGCTCAAGGGCTCAGCGATCGTCGGTGCGGCTGGCCAAACGGTACAGATTCGTGCGGGCGACGTTGTCAATCTGCCGAGCGGAGTGTTGCGCAGCATCCCGCGCAAGTTGGAGGATACGACCGTGGTCCTTTACACGGTGCGTAATTCGAAACCGGACGCCAAGTCGCTGGTCATCCGTGGCAGGGACACGCCAGTGACGCCACTCACCGCGGGCCCGAAGGCTGGTGTCGACACGGCGACGGTCGCGGTGCAGCGTTATGTATTCGACGGCAATTCCATCCGCATCGCGCGCCTGACAAGTCCGGGCAAGACCGGCGCGGTGACGCCTCAGGTTGACGCGCTGATCTATATGTTGTCCGGGCGCATGGAAATCACCGTTGGCGACGAAGCCAAGACCGTCCAGGCGGGTGATGCGCTGTGCGAGGAGGCGGGCCTGCCGACCCACTGGGATGTTCTGGAAGATTCCTCATTCATTGCCACCAATGGCGCAAAGGCGGCTCCATGAAAATGAAATCCTTCAGCCGGGATGCTAACGGCCGCTCCAGCTGGGGCACGGTCGACATTCCCTTCAAAAAGCTGACAGACCTGCACGCCGAGACTGAAAAACAGGATGGCGCGTACTGGGGCATTTCGCTGAATCAACCGGGTGAGCCGATCGGCGGCGGAGCCGATGAAATGCACCTGACCAATCAACCGCGCATGGTCTGGTCGATGTCGGGACATCTCGACAACAAGCTGCAGAGCGGCGAGATCCGCCGTTCCGCCACCGGCGAAGGGGTTTACGTGCACGGCCGGTCGCTGCATCACTCGTCATTCGCGAGTAGCCGCGATCCAGTGATCACGTTGAGCCTGACATTTCCGGGCGTCGACAACTACGAATTCAAGAAGTAGGAGCGAGCCATGAAATTCACATGTGTCGATGCCGATGAGCATGGCCACTCTTTTTTTCGCACAACGGACTTGCCGCAGACCGGCGTACCGCGCCGCGTCTCGTCGAAAAACCAGAACGTCAAGTACTGGAAGATGAGCCTCTCCCAGCCGGGTTACAGCGCGGATTTCAAGACCGCGCCCGATCTGATGTTCGTCGCCGTGTTTTCCGGGCAGATGAATATCACCGTCAGCAATGGCGAGACGCGGCAGTTTGTGCGCGGTGACATGCTCACGCTGTTCGACATAAGCGGGCAGGGGCATCTGGTGCACGTCGTGGGCGAGGAGCCCTGCCATGCTCTCCATATTGCCGTCGCCGACAAGGGCGAATTTACATAGCGCAACACCGAGCGTCGGCATTCCTTACACGTCACGGCGCATCTGCGGCGTCGCCTGAGAAAAACTCCTGTCAATACAGGCGCTTAGCGTTTCTGGCACCAATATTGCTGTTGTTAGGGTGCTGCCTGCGAATCTTTGCATGCATCAAGACTAGGAAACAATTGATGAACAAATTATTTTCGCAGGCGATGTTGATCGGCGCTGCGGCATTACTGCTGGTTGCACCCGCCATCGCGACCGTTGATGTGATCTACGACGTCCCGGAGCCGGCCTCCATGACGTTGCTAGCCCTGGGCCTGGCAGGCGCTGCAATCGCACGGCGCCGGTTCAAGAAATAAACGCCAAGAATAAACAGATAATTTTCAGTTCCTTTGCAAGGCAGCCCGATGGCTGCCTTTTTTTGTGGTTCCAAAAAAACGGGGCCGTTGCCGGCCCCGTTGCACAGCTCAGTTGCTGTTCTTGCGGTCAGAACTCGAAGCTGGCGCGCAGGCCAAATGACTGCGGAATCGGCGGCGAGAATCGGATCGCATTCTTGGTGGGCGCCACCAGGAAAGTGAACACGTCGATACCGCCCAGTGCCGACAGCATTGTCTTGTCGTTCGTCAAGTTAGTGCCGAACGCCTCGAGCGTCCACTTCTCAGCGCGCAAACCGATGCGTGCGTTCAGATTGACGCGGGAGCCGACCTGAGCGACTTCTGCGAAATCAGTGAATTTCGAGCCCTGGTACATGTAGTCGGCGCGAGCGTACCAAGTGAGGTTGTCATTCAGCGGCCGATCGAACTCGCCGTTTACCGTCCACGTGGTTTTTGGAACCACGGGCAGCGGTCGTCCTATCACGCCTGCAAAGCTGCCGTAGATGTTATTGCAGTCTGCGCAAGCACCGGCGATGGCGCCCGGCGAAGTCCCGTACGACTTGATCTCGGAATTGTTCAAGGCATACGTTGCACCGACGGAGAATCCGCGGGTCACCGCGAACTTGCCTTCGAATTCGATGCCGTCCAGATCCACAAGACCCTGGTTTGTCGTGACAGTCACTAAGTTGTTAATGACCGCCAGCGGTACCGTCGTTCCCACTTGGCCGTTCTTCCACTTATCGCGGTAAACCGTCAGAGTTGTGCGCGCACGACCGTCAAGCCACGTGGACTTCACGCCGACCTCCAAGTTGTCCAGCCGCTCCTCCTCAAAACCGAGTTTTCCGTCCGGGACTTTTGACTGCAGCTCCGCAATCGCCGCCGCGGGCAGCGTGACAAAACCGGCGTTGAAACCACCTGGACGGTTGCCACGCGAATACAAGGCGTAAACGATAGAGTTTGGTGCGTACTCCCAGTCGATTGACACGCGCGGGGAGAAGCTGGCGAATTCGGCATCCAGCGGCAGTGCGGCAAGACCGGTGGGAGGAAGGCCGGCTTGGGGAACCGCAAGTGCCTGTTGGTGGATCTTGTCCTTCTGGTAGCGCGCCTCGGCGCTGATCGTGACCTTCTCAGAGATGTCAAAATTGATGGCTCCGAAAACTGCGGGTGTCTTGCTCGTCTGAATCGATTTTTGCGCCGTGAACGACGCGCCGATTGGCAGAATACCCACGACTGTACCGCCGCGACTGTAGCCGTCAAAATAATTGACGCCGAGCATCCCTCGCAGCCGTTTCTCCTGCGGCGATGTTATTCGGAGTTCCTGACTCCAGTCGCGCAAAAAGCTCTGCGACAGCAGCAGGGCTTGCATCCACGGCACCCGTGTGGCCGATGTGGCCGCGGAGTAGAACGGGTTCACCCGGTCGCGCCCACTGCGGTAGTTCAGGTCGAGGATCGTCTGGTACTTGTCTCGGTGATATGCACTGATCGACGTCAGCGTGTATCCATCGCCAAAATTCCAGTCGAGGCGAACGCTGCTCTGCGCCGCCTCACGCCGCAGGCCACCGCGCTGCTTGAAGCTCGGGTCAAAGGTGTACCAGCTCGCCGGGCCATTGAAGAGTGCGTTATAGGTAGCCTGCGGAGCTATGTCGTAGTCGCCCGACAGGGCATATGCAGGCAACTGATCCAAAGTGGGGATCGTGCCGCAGTAATACCCATACAGCGAGCGGCCGCCGTTCGGGTTACCTGTGCTCGGCGTCCCAGCGGGCAATTGTGCGAAAGTCGAGCAAGTGCCGTTAGCCTGCGGTCGGCCGTTGAAATTGTCCGACAGCAGTGCGCCCTGCGCGACAGCGCCATCCGCGTCGATGAACCAGTTAACAAATGCCTTTGCCTTCAGGCTTTCGGTCGGCTTCCACACCACCGTCCCGGAAATCGAGTTCGTGGTCTGTCCACCCAGTTTTTCGTCGGCAACCGCAGCATTGTTGTAGTAGCCGCCGCGCTCGAAGTTACGTATAGAGACCCGGCCTGTGGCCGATTTGCCCAGTGGACCCTCAATGGACAGGTTCGCTTCATGCGAATCGAAGCTTGACCCTTCGAGCGAAATTCTGCCCCCGGACTCGGCACTCGGATCACGCGTCGTGAAGCCGATCGCGCCCACGAAGGCGGACCGTCCGAAGTAAGCACTTTGCGGACCCTTGAGGATTTCGACGCGCTCCACGTCCGATATCGGAGGCGGCGCAGCGCCGAGCACCGGTGCGCCGTCGACAAACAGCTGGCCACCGGCAGAGAGGCCGAAATTCCGGTCCAGATACAGGCCGCGGAACAACAAAGAATTAACCGTTCGGTCGTTGCGGCCCGACGCGCCCTGCTGGTTCGAGAAGTAGAAGCTCGGCGTAATCATCATGATGTCTGTGAGCTGCTTGGCGCCTACGGCCTCTAAGTCCTTGCCGGTTATTGCCGTGATCGCCAGGGGCACCATCATCAGGTTTTCTTCGATCTTGCGGGCCGTCACCGTGACTTCTTCAAGCGCCAGGCCGCCCTCGGAACCCGGTTGGTCCTGCGCCAGGGCCGGAGCGGCGGCGGGTAGCGCGAGCGCAACACCCAGCGCAAGGAGCGATGTACGAGACAAAAAGCGGCTGGTAGGCATGAATCAATCCCCCGGATATTCAAGTCATTTTTAGAGCAGCATCCCGATGTTAGGCCGGAATGCCTGCCGGTAAACCCCACTCCGTGGGCTTGTCCGCTCTACAAACAGCGCGTACCGCCCGGGTCCTGGTGTAGCTTCCGCGCCACGCGGCGACCGGCAGCATCGCCGCCCCCAACGTTAGTTTTGTACTAGACTGGCGGTTTCCATAATGCAGGGGATCAACAATGAAAACAAAACTGTTACTACCCATCGCTTTGCTGGGTCTCAGTGCGATGCAGGTTGCCGGCGCCGCGTGTTCCAGTGCCGATGTCAAGGCGCTCGAGGCATGGGATCGTGCCTGGGGTGCGGCTTCCGAGAGTGGCGACATGGCGGCGCTCGATAAGATTTACGCCGACGATTTTATGGATCTTTCCATGGATGCAGCGGGCCGGGACCGTGCCCAGACGCTGGCCGGCATCGCGGCCACCGCCGCCGCGAATCGCGGTAAACCGGCGACCGAGAAGGCCGTGCCCGACCACTATGCGATTCAGTGCACGGCCAACGGCGCCGTCATTTCTCATCGCAATGTGGTCACTGGCACCGGCGATGATGGCAAACCCTGGTCGCAGTATCGGCGCAGCGTGCATGTGCTCGAGAAGCGCAAGGGCGCCTGGCAGGTTGTTAGTAACGCCGGGCATCGGCTGGGCGATATGGGCCAGCTGTTCTATATGGAGCAGGACTGGAACGATGCGGACGTGAACAATGACGTCGCCTGGTTCGAGCGCAATCTGGCCTATGACTACAGTAGCGTATCGAGCCGCACAGGCGCCCTGGCCGACAAGGCCGAGGATGTCGCGGACGTCCGGACACGCAAGGTCAAATTGACGGCGGCTGTGCTGTCGGACGTCAACGTTCGGGTGTCGGGAGACACCGCCGTCGTCACCGGCGTCAACCATGTGACCGGCACCGACGACAAGAGCCAGGCGTTTGACCGCCGGATGCGCTTCACCGATACCTTTATTCGGCGCGACGGTCGCTGGCAGGTGTGGGCGACTCAGGCCACGCTTATTGCCGACAAGAAGTAACGCAGCTCATCGTTACGATAGAAACGCGGGCTTCGGCCCGCGTTTTTTTTAGTGAGCCGTGGCCGCTCAGCGGAGTCGTCGTCCAGTGGGCTGGTGTCGCCTGGCGTTAGCCGCTAGCCTCTGCTCAATCATGACCTCAGGCACGAAGCGACGGTTGCGATGGGGCTGTCTGGCGGCACTGTTGCTCGCCCCGGCCGGCCTGTTTGCGAACGACCCGGGGCCGCCGGTCCGGTTCTATGCGAGTCTCACGCCCGAGGAACAGAGTTCGACCACGATCAGCCCGGGCTCCGGGCGCGCGGATTTCGAGCTGGATCGCGCCACGCTGCGATTTTCATGGCGCGTTTCATTCAAGTCGCTGACCTCGGCTGCCATTGGCGCGGCGCTGCACGGGCCGCAGCGGCCCGGCACGAATGCCGGCGTGCAGGTCGACATGGGCGGCAAGCGCCCGGCGTCCACGCTGCAGGGCTCCGCTGTGCTAACAGATGCGCAGCTGCAGTATTTGTTAGCCGGCCGGATGTACGTGAATATCCGCAGCCAGAAATACCCGGCGGGTGAGCTGCGCGGCCAGATCCAGCGGCTGCCACCGGCCGCGGCGGACAAGACAGGATGAAGGCCATGCTGACTTTGGGACGCCGGTGGATAAGCGCGGGACTCGCGCTGTTGCTGGCCAGTGCGGCGGCGGCTCCGCCGTCGACCGGCGGCCCTCAGACGCTCGCCTATGTGATCGCCAACTTCAACAATGCAGTCTACGAAACGCAGTTCATGGATGAGTGTCCGGAAGGACCCGCGATCGGCAACGACGAAATGTGGTGGCGCGGCCTGTCGCGTGCCGACAGGGACAAGCTGACCGAGAACGGCCTCGTGCAACCCGTGGACCGGCGCTTTGCTTCGGTACTGCGCGGGCCCAAGGGCGAGGATGTCTGCTGGAACCCGACCGTCATCAAAGAACCGCCACTGCGCACGGTGCAGGGCGTGGTGTCGTACGGATTCAATCTCGATGGCTCGAACGACGATCAGGCGACGCCCAAGTCCTGCCCGCACAAGAATTTTGTCAGCGAGCGTGGCACGCCGGGCGTCGACAACCAGATGTATCGTTTGTTAGGTTGTCACTACGGCTGGCGCCATAACGGCGTGCTGGACACGTTTGGTAACGAGGAACGCCGCAACAGCGGCCGCGGCGTGATCCTGATGGAAATCACCGGCGTTACCGATCCACGCAACTCGCCGGACGTGCGTGTGGCGTTCTATCGTGCCGCGGACCCGTTTTCGATCGACGCCGCGGGACGCATCCTGCCCTATGCGAGCTACCGCGTGGACAGCAACGCGGGCAAGCCACGTTACGGCGCGGTCGCGCGCGGACGGATCGTCGATGGCGTGCTGACCACTGAGCCGATCGACGCCAAGCTGCCGTTCTACGCCAACAGCGCCTTTGCGGAAATACAGTTGCGCGACATGCACCTTTCCATGGATCTCACGCCGGGTGCCGCGGGCAGCGTGCAGGGGCTGGTGGGCGGGTACTACGATTTCGACAAGTGGTGGGAATACATGCTCAAGATCGAGTTCCTCATTGCCACCGGCGACTGGAGCTGCCCGGCTTTGTATACAGCCGCGAGGGAACTGGCGGACGGCTATCCCGATCCGAAGACCGGCGACTGCACGGCGATCTCGTCGGCCTTCAAAATTGACGCGTTGCCCGCATTTGCGATTCATACGACCGCCGTGGAAGCGCGGCGATGATGCGGGTTCGCAGCCGCTTGGCGTTGATCTGCAGCCTGCTGTCAGGTGCGAGCCTGCTGGCGGCCTGCAGCCGCAGTGAGCCGCCGACCACCGGCGCGCCGGTGACAGTACGCCGCCTGACCGAGGCGCAGTATCGCAACGCGGTCGCCGACATCTTTGGCAACCAGATCGTCGTCGCCGGACGCTTCGATCCCATCGTGCGTACCGCAGGCTTGTTAGCTGTCGGTGCGGGCCGAGCAACGATCACGCCGTTCGGGGTCGAGCGCTTTGCGGCGCTGGCGCACTCGATAGCCCGCCAGGTGGTGGCGCCCGGTAATCGCGAGTTGCTGATTCCCTGCCAGCCCGCAGCGCCGGCCGCGGGCGACGATGGCTGTGCAACACTGTTTTTTCAGCAGGCTGGGCGGCTGCTGTATCGCCGCGCGCTCCGGCCGGACGATATCGCCACGCCGCTGAAAATTGCGCGGGCTGCGGCCGCCGCACGCCAGGATTTCTACGGCGGACTGGCCTATGGCCTGCAGGTCATGCTCACGTCGCCCGAGTTCCTGTTCATCACCGAAAATGCCGAGGCCGATCCGGCTAACAAAGATGTGCGGCGACTGGATGGTTTTTCGCGTGCCAGCCGGCTGAGTTTCATGCTCTGGAACACCACGCCCGATTCCACGCTGTTAGCCGCCGCGGAGCAAGGCGAACTCGCCGGCCAGGATGGCCTGGAGCAACAGGTCGACCGGATGATGGGCTCAGCACGCTTCAAACAGGGCGTGCGCGCGTTCTTCACCGACATGCTGAGCCTGGATGATTTTTCGACGCTGGAAAAAGACACGTTGATCTACCCGGCGTTCGGCCTGGCGGCGGCCGAGGATTCGCGCGAGCAGGTGTTGCGTACCCTGATCGATGAGCTGGTGACGCGCGACAGCGACTACCGCGACATTTTCACCACGCGCCGCACTTTCATGACTGTGCCGTTAGGCATGGTCTACCGCGTGCCGGCCACGCGACCGGGCGGCTGGGCGCCCTTCGAGTTCGCGGCGGATGACCCGCGCGCCGGCATCCAGACCCAGCTGAGCTTTGTTGCACTGCACTCGCACCCGGGCAAGAGTTCACCCACGCTGCGGGGCAAGGCGATTCGCGAATTGCTGCTCTGCCAGAAAGTCCCGGATCCGCCGGGCAACGTCAATTTCGACAATTTCAACAACCCCAATTCGCCTAACAAGACGGCGCGCCTGCGGCTGGCCGCGCACGCAACCGATCCGGCCTGTGCCGGCTGTCACAAACTGATGGATCCGATCGGTCTGGCGCTCGAAAATTTCGATGGCGCCGGGCAGATTCGGCTGACCGAGAATGGCGAACGGATCGACGCCAGCGGCGACCTGAACGGCATCAAGTTTGCGGATGCGCGTGGTCTGGGGCAGGCTATGCGCGAGGATCCGGCCGCAACGTCATGTGTGGTGCGCCGCGCCTACACCTATGCGGCGGGCCGGCCGATAGACAAGGGTGAGCGGGACTGGTTGGCTTACTTGGAGCAGAGTTTCGCAGACGACGGTTATCGGTTGCGGCCCTTGCTGCGGCGCATTGCGCTGAGTAACGCGCTGCAGACCATCTCGAAGCTGAAGCCTGAGCCGCGTGCAGGAGGTGCGACATGAGTTTTCTGATCAAGAAACCAGTGACCCGGCGCGCGGTGCTGCGCGGCGCAATGGGCGGCACGACGCTCGGCGTCGCGTTACCGTTTCTCGATTGCTTTTTGTCTGACAGCGGTCGGGCGCTGGCGTCCGGTGCGCCGTTGCCGGTGCGATTCGGCACCTGGTTCTGGTCGATGGGTCACACACCAAACCACGCCGTCCACCCCGACGCCAGCAAGCTGGCATTCCTGGAGGAGTGCCAGTCACTGACGCCGCACGCTGCGCATATCAATTACTTTGGCCAGTTCAATTCGCCGCTCGATGGCCGGCCCAATCACGTGCACCACACCGGTTGGGTCAGTTGCCGCACGGCGACCGCCCCGATCGCGCCCGGCGATATTCCGGCGCCGACGATCGATGTGCTCGTGTCCGATGCCATCGGCGGCAGCACGCGCTTCAAGTCCATCGACATGACCTGCACCGGCAATCCGCGCGATTCGTTCACCGCGCGCAATACACACAGCCGCAACGCCGGCGAGGTATCGCCGCTCGCGTTGTACACGCGCCTGTTCGGCGCCAGCGGCGATGCTAACAACGCCGCTGCCAAGGCCGATCCTGATCTGATGCTGCAGCAAAGTGTGTTGAGCGGCATCGGCGACCAGCGTCAGCGCTTTGAACGCCGCCTGGGCGCGGCGGACCGCGCCCGGCTCGATGAGTACTTCACCTCGATCCGGCAACTGGAAAACCAGCTGGCCGTGCAGCAGCGGGGCGTGCCTGCCGGCGCCGCCTGCGTGCGGCCGGTCGCGCCGCAAGACGGTCCCATTGGCCTTGAGATCCCGGTCGCTCAGGCCAATCACGATGCCATGAGCCAGTTGTTAGTCATGGCGCTCGCCTGCAACCAGACGCGCGTCTTCAACATGGCTTTCAACAACGCGCTGTCCAGCCTGCGCCGCCCCGGCACGGCCTACACCCATCACACGCTGACGCATGAAGAGGCGGTCGACCAGAAGCTCGGTTATCAACCGGAGGCGTTCTGGTTCAACTGCCGCGTCATGGAGGCGCTCGCGGGCTTCATCGACAAATTCACCAGGGTCAAGGAAGGCCCGGGCACTTTGTTAGATAACACGCTGATCTTTGCGCATGCGGAAACCAGCTACGCCAAGTTGCATGCGGTCGACAACATCCCGGTCATGATGATCGGCAAGGCCGGCGGCCGCCTCAAGACCGGTCACCATATCATCGGGCACGGTGATCCCATCTCGCGTATCGGCCTGACCGCGATGCAGGTCATGGGACTGCCGGTTGAAAAATGGGGCACCGGCAGCCAGCAGACGTCCAAGACCATCACTGAAATTCTCGTGTGACCGGTTTGCTGCGCGTTATCGCCTGCGTCGTGCTGTCGGGTTCCCAGGGCGCGATAGCGGGCAGCCTTCCCGCCGAGGTGCGGCTGCGCGAATCCAGCGCGGGGCAGTTTCTCACCGACGCGCGCGGCATGTCGCTGTACTTTTATGCGCAGGACACCCAGCCGGGGAAGTCCGCCTGCGTCGCCGAATGCGCGAAAAACTGGCCGCCGTTGCGCGCCGCTGCTGCGCTCAGCAGCGGCGGCGACTGGTCGCTGATCGAGCGCGCCGATGGCGGGCCGCAATGGGCCTGGCGCGGCCGGCCGCTCTATACCTTCCTCAAGGATTCATACGCCGCTGGCATGTTAGGTGACGGGGCCGGCAACAACGCCTGGCGCGTGGCGTTCAACAAGATCGCCATGCCACCCGGTATTGCGATGCGCTCGATGTACCTGGGGCGGATTCTGACCGATGCGCGTGGCCGCACCTTGTATTGGCGGCAGGACGAGAAATCTGGCTGTGAAGACGCCTGCCTCGATTCCTGGGCGCCGTTGAACGCGCCCTGGCTGGCGCAGGCGCAGGGCCTGTGGAGCGTCGCGGCTAACAACGATGGCGGCCGGCAGTGGATGTTTCGCGGCCGCCGGCTGTATTTGCACTCGGAAGATGTCAGGCCGGGCGATACCGCCGGCTTGGAACAGAGCAAGGACTGGCAGGTGGCGGTGCTCGAGGCGGCGCCACCGCTCCCGGCCTGGGTGAACGTGCAGAATTCAGACATGGGTGAGGTTTTTGCCGATGCGCGCGGCCACACGCTCTACACGTTCGCCGGCCAACTGGAAAAAACCAGGCAGCTGATGTGCAATGACGACTGCATCAGGCGTTACTGGCAGACGATCGCGGCGGCACCTAACACCCGAGCGGCGGGCGACTGGACGACAGTGGCTCCGCCCCAGGGTGGCGCGGGCCTGGTGTGGGCCTACAAGGGCAACGTGCTTTACACCCACACTCGCGACCAGGAGCCGGGCGCCATCGGCGGCGACAAATGGGCGGCGGGTGTTGGCGGCGCGGGAGGCGGTTGGGTGCCTTTGCTGCGGCGCCGCGATTTCGACGACTAGGACCTGACTAGCGTTTGCGTTGCCGGCGCAGCTGGCCGCGCAGTTCGCCATCCTTGTAGCGCGTCGTATGAATATTGACGTAAACGCGGCCCGTAATCAGGTACTGGAATACGCCGTCCGACAGCACCATCGAGCCCTGAATGGGGCTCGCCAGCCCGTTCACGCCCAGATTCACGACCTGTCCGGCGTTCGCACCGACGTTCTCGGGACCATACAATCCGGCGGCGATGGGTTTGGACGTCAGGCCGCGATAAGTCACCTTCCAGGTGATTTTCAGCGTCGCGCGTTCCAGCCGCACCTCGGCATAGCCGGCGCCCGGACTTTCGGTGGGCGTGCTTTGGTCGTCGTCAGTGAGCGTGGCCGCGAAGATGATGTCATCGTCGGCCGTTTCGGCCCGGGATATTGTTAGAACAGCCAGCGCAATCAGGGCCAGCGCGGCGCGGTGCAGATGCAGGTTCGTTAGCACGGAACTCCCGGGAAGCGGCGATCAGACTGGCGTTATCATGAACTGCGCAGCCGGTGAGCGCACGGGGCGGTCGCCAGCCATTGCACGCGATGACCACTGCTCGAACCCGCAAAATACGCCCGTGGCGTCACCGGCAAAGCAGTCGCACAATGGTGCTATCCAGAGGAACTCGGATGATCGCCGGTTCAACCCGTAACAGATTCAGCAGTGCACGCTCGGTGACCCGCAGCGCGGCGTTGGCATTGATGGCAGGCGTTTGCCTGGCTGCGGTCCCCGGCAGCGCCCCAAAATCGCGGACTCTCGGATTCGTCATTACCGTACGCAATATCGCGATGAACGAGTCGCGCTTTGTCGATGAATGCCCAGCAGGTTTTAACGTTGGCTACGATGAGATCTGGTGGCGCGGACTCTCCAAGCTTGATCGCGCGCGGCTCACCAGCAACGGTCTCAAGGTCAGGCTGGAGCGCTATTTCAACGCGATTCGCCGCGGACCTAACGGCGAAGACGTGTGCATGAATCCCACCGTGGTCAAGGATCCGCCACTGCTGCTGGCCGAGAGCAAGGCGTCCTACGGTATGAACCTGGACGGCACGCTGAATGGCGAGCCCACGCCCAAGTCCTGCAAGCACCAGAAATTCGTCGGCGTCGATGGCACAGCGGGCGTCGATAACCAGCTCTATCGACTGCTGGGCTGCGTCTATGGTTTTCGATCCTATGGCCAGTACGAAGCCAACGAGAACGAGAACCGCAAGTCCAACGGCAACGGCATGACCCTGATCGAAATCACCGATGTCGACGACAGCCGCAATGACGACGACGTCACGGTGACATTCTATCGGTCCATCGATCAGTACACGCTCGATGCCGGCGGCAAGTTTGTGCCCTTTGCGAGTTACCGCATCGATGCGCCTAACGGCCAGCCGCGCTATCGCAGCTCGCTCAAGGGTCGCATAAAAAATGGCGTGCTGACGACCGAGGCCGGCGATGTGAATCTGCCGTTCTACGGCAACTACACGTACATGAACCAGTTGCTGCGCGACATGCGGCTGCGCCTCGAAATCGCCCCGGATCTGGCCACCGCCAAAGGCATGCAGGCCGGGTATTACGACCTCGACCAGCTGATGTTCTACATCGGCGGCCTGGGGCCCATTTCATCAACGGCGATCTCGGATTGCCCGGCGATCCATGTCGCCGCACATGAAATCGCCGATGGTTACCCGGATCCGAAAACCGGCAATTGCACGTCGATATCATCGGCATTCAATTTCACTGCGGTGGCGGCTTTCGTGGTCCATCCCGATGCAAGCCAGACCGCGAGCCGTGGCCAGGGTCCGATCGATCGTATCGTCGCCTATATCAAGGGACTGTTGTGAAGCCTGCATTGTTAGCCTGGATACCGGGAACGGTGCTATTGGCGCTGCTGGCCGGCTGCGGCAAGTCAGCGCCGCAGGTCGCGGGCGGCGAGCCGGCGCTGCGGTTGCTGTCGGAGCCACAATACCGCAGTGTGATTGGCGATTTGTTTGGCGAGCATATTTCCGTGGGCGGCACCTTCGACCCGCTGGTGCGTACCAACGGCCTGCTGACAGTGGGCGCGGCCGCTGCGCATATCACGCCAGCCGGTATCGAGCAGTACGATCGCATGGCGCGCTCCATTGCCTCGCAGCTGCTGAGCGCCGAGAACCGCGACATCTATGTGCCGTGCCTGCCGAAGTCGCCAACTGCGGCGGACGACGCCTGCGCACGGCAGTTCTTTGCGTCGGTCGGCCGCATGTTGTACCGGCGCAAGCTCGACGCTGACGAGCTGCGGCGGCCGGTCGAACTGGCGGCAGCCGCGGGCAATCAATTTGCCGATTTCTATGGCGGCCTGGAGTCGGCGCTCGGCTCGATGCTGGTGTCGCCGTCATTCCTGTTCATCGCCGATCACGCGGAAGCGGATCCCGGCAACAAGGGCAAGTTGCGCCTCGATGGCTATTCGCGTGCCTCGCGACTGAGTTTCTTCCTGTGGGGCTCGACGCCGGACGATCTACTGCTGAGCGCGGCCGAGAACGGCGAGTTGTTCAAGGCCGGCGGCATCAAGCGACAGGTCGACCGGATGTTAGCTTCGCCGAAGCTGGTGGCGGGTCTGCGATCATTCTTCAACGACATGCTCGCGTTCGAGGACATGGACCGGCTCGAGAAAGACTCGATCATCTATCCGGTGTTCAGCTCCGCGATTGCGCAGGATGCGCGTGAACAGACGCTGCGCACGCTGACCCACCTGCTGCTCGACCAGCAAGGCGACTACCGCGATCTTTTCACCACGCGCAAGACTTTCATGAGCGGCCCGTTAGGCCGCATCTATCATGTACCGGTGGATCGACCCGATGGTGGCTGGATGCCTTATGAATTTCCTGCAGGCGATCCGCGCGCGGGCCTGATCAGCCAGGTGAGTTTTGCCGCGCTGTACGCGCATCCGGGCCGCAGTTCGCCGACCCTGCGCGGCCGCGCGATGCGCGAGTTGTTGTTATGCCAGAAAATTCCCGACCCGCCGGGCAACGTCGATTTCTCGCTGTTCAACGACCCTAACGCGCCGAGCAGGACCGCCCGGCAAAGACTCTCGGTGCATGCGACGCAAAAATCCTGCGCCGGCTGTCACAAGCTCACCGATCCGATCGGACTCGCCCTCGAACGTATCGACGGGGCGGGTCAGTGGCGGACGACTGAGCGTGACATGACGATCGACACCAGCGGCAATCTCGATGGCGTGAAATTTACCGATGCGGCGGGCCTCGGTGTGGCAATGCGCAACAACCCGGCGGCGCCCAGTTGCGTGGTCAACCGGCTGTATTCCTATGCGGTTGCGCGCGTGCCGGCGCGCACCGACAAGCCTTTCCTGATGCATCTGGCGGAAAATTTCGCGGATGCTGATTATCGTGTGCCGACACTGCTGCGTGACATTGCGACCAGCGATGCCATTTTCGCGGTTACGCCACCCAGGCTGCGTACGGCGGCCGCCGGCGCGCAAGAGGAGATGAAACGATGACATTCCTGATTCCCCGCCCGGTCAATCGGCGCTCGGTACTGCGCGGTATGTTAGGTGGCTCCACCGTCGGCGTGGCGCTGCCGTTCCTGGATTGTTTCCTGAACGAAAACGGTACTGCAATGGCCGCCACCGGCGCACCGATTCCGGTGCGATTCGGCACCTGGTACTGGGGTCTGGGCCATACGCCGGGCCATGCGATCAAACCCAGGGCGCAGACCAGCGCCGGCATCGACTTTCTGGAGGAATGTGCGCCGTTGCAGCCGCTGGTGCCGTACCTCAATCATTACTCCGGCTTCAACATGCCGCTCGACGGCCGCTCGAATTACACGCATTTCACCGGCTGGGTGGCCTCGCGCACCGGTTCCGCGCCGTCGAGCAATTCCGACATCCCGGCGCCCACGCTCGATCTTCTGATCGGCGATGCGATCGCCGGCAATACGCGTTTCCGCACGCTGGATGTCACCTCGGTTGGTATTCCGCGCGAAAACTACAGTGCCCGCAGCACCAATAACCGCGCCGCTGCCGAGGCGTCGCCGCAACGGCTCTATGCACGGGTATTCGGCGCCGAGTTCGCCGATCCTAACAAGGCGGATTTCAAGGTCGATCCCAGGCTGATGGTAAGGCGCAGTGTGTTGTCAGCGGTTGGCGAGCAGCGCCATGCCCTGGGCAAGACACTGGGCGCCAGCGATCGCGCGCGCCTGGATGAATATTTCACCTCGATCCGGCAGCTGGAGAACCAGCTGGATCTGCAGATGCAGAAGCCGCAGCCGAATCTTGCCTGCCATATGCCGCCCAGGCCGGTGCGCGACGGCGCCGAGCAAGACATGCCGATGGGTCTGGAGGTCGAAACGGTCGTCAATAACCATCGCATGATGTCGCAGATCCTGGCGATGGCGGTGGCCTGCAACCAGACGCGCATTTTCAATATGGTGTTCAGCGACAATTTTTCCCACATGCGCCGGCCGGGCCAGACCTACACGCACCACCTGCTGACGCATGAGGAAACGCCGGACAAGGTCACGGGTTATCAGCCGGTGGCTTTCTGGTTCAACTGCCGCACGATGCAGGCCTTCGCGGAGTACATCAAGACTTTTGCGGCAATACGCGAGGGTGACGGCAGCCTGCTCGATAACGTGCTGATTTTCGCCGCGACCGAAACCAATTACGCGCGCGTGCACTCCATCGACGGCGTGCCGGCTTATACCGTCGGCCGCGCCGGCGGGCGCATCAAGACCGGCATGCATGTGGTCGGCAATGGCGACCCGATTACCCGGGTCGGGCTGACCGCGATGCGGGCGATGGGCCTGTCGCCCGAGAAATGGGGCACGCAGTCCCTGCAGACCTCCAAGCCCATCAGCGAAGTATTGGCCTGATGCGGCGACTGCGAAGGCGGCGCAGCAGCGCCTGTTTGTTAGCCATCAGTGTTGTGCCGGTGTTGGCTGCAATTGCCAGCGTCGCGGCGGCAGCTGCGGGCCCAGGTGTTTTGCCGGCCAACGTGACTTCGCGGCTGCATGGAGATGGCTGGTCATTCGCGGATGGCCGCGGCATGACGCTTTACACGTTCGATCGGGACGAAGGCACACCGGGAAAATCATCCTGCGACGCTGATTGTGCGGTGACCTGGCCGCCGCTGGCTGCGCCCATCGACGCGAAACCAGTGGGCGACTGGTCGGTGATCCAGCGCGACGACCAGTCGCTGCAATGGGCCTTTCGCGGCCGGCCGATTTATCATTACGCAGCAGATGCTTTTCCCGGTTCGATTTTCGGCGATGGTGTTGAAACGCTCTGGCATGTCGCGTTCCAGCCAATAAAAACGCCACGCGAGATTGGCATCGGTCGCACCGTATTAGGCCGGGTGCTCACGGATAGTCGCGAACGCACGCTCTACAGCAGCAAGGCCGATTGCGAAGGCGACTGCCTCAAGACCTGGGAGCCCGTGGTTGCGCCAGCGCTGGCCAATGGTTTTGCCGACTGGAGCATCGTGGCCCGGGACACAGGGCTACGGCAGTGGGCCTACAAGGGCCAGTCGCTGTACCGCCGTCCGGGCTTGGATATCAAGCCCGGTGAGATTACCGGTAATGGCGTACGCGGCTGGACGGTCATGTTGTTGGAGCCCACGCCGCCGCTGCCGCCGTGGGCGACGATACAGGCGTCGGACGCCGGCGAGTTGATTGCAAACGCCGAGGGCCTGACAATTTATTCACACGGCGTTAATGCACGTGGACGGCGGCGTTTGAATTATGAGCCGCCGGGCTGCGACGTCGATGATTGCGTTGATGCGCAGTGGCTTCCGTTCATGGCTGCGCCGGACGCGAAATCCATCGGCAGCTGGGTACTGCTGAAATTGCCCGATGGCAGGCAACAGTGGTCCTACAAAGGCCAGAAGGTCTACACCAACGTGTTAGACAAGAAGCCGGGCGATTTCCGGGGCATCCGTTTCGGCGGCGATCGCTCCTGGTCCGCGATCATGCGGTCCGGTGATCCGATGCAGGGTGTCTCGGTCGGCGGTTAGGTCTCGCCGCCGGCGTCACTGTGCCGGGCGACGGCCAAAATCCGGCGGCTTGCCCAGCGTGGCTAACACCAGCGCGCCAAACGTCAAACCACCCACGGCGAAATACAGCGCCGGCCCGTAGGTCTTGAAGTGATCGAATGACATGCCGATCGCCGCCGGCCCGATGGCCGCGCCGAGATAGAACGACGTGAGCTGAAAACCATAGATCCGGCCATAGGCTTTCATGCCCAGATAGCGGCTGGTCAGGTAGGCGACCAGGTCGACTTCGGCGGCCGCGCCCAGTCCCAGCGCGACCACACATAGCGACAAGGCCCAGACCGGAACGCCCGGCACACTCAGTGTGTAGCAGCCGAGCGCACACAGCAGCAGCAGGGAACAGGCGACCAACGGCGCCGACAGCCGGTCTAACAAAAATCCGATGCCGATGCGCCCGACGACAATCGCCACGCCCATGATGCTGGCGATGCCGGCCGCCGCGACGCGGTCCATGCCGGTTTCCACCAGCAGCTTGACGAGGTTGATGATCAGGCCGGCGATGCAGCCGGATACCAGAAAGAAACCTAACGCAATCTTCCAGAATGACAGGTGGCGTAGCGCTTCGTAGGCCGTGAATCCGGGAATTGCGGCGCGGACCTCTCCGCTACTGCCGGCCGGTTCATCCGGCCGGTCCTTGAATAGCATGGCGATGACAGGAATGGCCACGACCAGAATAAACACGCTGACCACCAGATAGCCGCCCTGCCAGCCCCAGTTCTGAATCGCCTTGGTGATCAGTGGCGGTGCTAACACGCCGGACAGGCCCGAGCCGCCGAGGGCGAATCCAAGCGCGAGGCCGCGGCCCCGGTCGAACCAAAGATTGACCGAGCGCGTCCACACCACCGGCGTCGTGCCGCCGCCGACCAGCGACATCAGGATCCACGCCACATAGAACATCGTGATGTTGCCGTCCAGCTGCGTCAGCAGTGCGTACCCTGCAACCAGCGCGACAAACGAAATCAGGCTGACGCGGTAGGCGCCGAAACGGTCGATGAATGAGCCGACGATCGGTGCGGTAAACGCCGTGCCCAGGATCAGGAAACTGGAACCGATCGTCACCTGGCCGACACTCCAGCCGAAGGCTTCGGTCAGCGGAATGACAAAAATGCCGAATGCATAAAAAGCCACGCCGCTGAGGCCCGACCCGTTGCCGAGACTGCATGCCGCCAGAGTCCGCCAGCCGCGGGCAAATTCATCACGCATGCTCAACGACATAGCACCCCCTGAATGATTCGATGATGGCATAGCGACTGGCCCCAAGACAGCTGATCTTGGTCGTCGAACTCTCTAGACTGCGTAGCATGGAAATAAATGCCAATCAGCGCGCAGCGCAATCCCCCGCGCCCGGCCGGGCGGATCTCGAGCGCCGGGTGCGCGAATTCCTGCGCGACGAAGCCGGGTTCGCACAGGTCTTTACTATCAATCTTGCTGGCTATCCCGTGGGCCGAACCATGGGCGCGCCCACCGATGATGATTTTAATGTCTTGCTGGTCCAGCGTAACGTTCACAAGCGCATCGGGCAGTGGCGTCGCAATCCGCGCACCGAGGTGGTGTGGGCCGGCACGCCTGCGCCGGGTTCACGCAACGACCATCCGCACGTCTACGATTTCAATTTGTTAGCGCCGCGGGCGGTATTCATTCGTGGCGATGCCGAGTTTGTCGACGCAGACACAACCTGGGCCATGTACCAGAAACAGTCCACGCTGCATCGCGCTCGCGGCTGGACCAGGGCGCCGCAGCGCGATTGTGCGAATGTCGCTGCTGAGCTGATTGGCGTGCGCATCCGGCCGCTGCAGATCCGCGTGGAGGGTTTTGGCAATGGTCCGGAATCGTTTACCTGGAAACCCGGACTGGAATAGCCGCGCTGCGAGACTGGCAGAGCCCATACGGCAACGCATTTTATCCGGGCGCCGCTGGACGGGCGTTCATGCGGCGAGCATCATGGGTGTTCTAACAATAAGCCTCACAAACAAGAGGAGTTCATCATGGTGACGGTAACAAGTCTTTGGCTGGCGATCCTGGTATCCGCGGCGCTGGTGTTCGTCGTCAGTGCAATCCTGCACATGGGTCCGTTCTGGCACAAGAACGATTACCCGAAGACGCCCGACGAGGACCGTTTGATGGATGCGGTGCGGCCTTTCAATCTGCCAGTGGGCGACTATTTCGTGCCGCGCGCGAGCAGTGGCGCTGACATGAAAAATCCGGCGTTTCTGGAAAAAATGTCGCGCGGCCCGATCCTGGCGATCACCGTGCGCCCGCCGGGTCCGCCGGTGATGACCGGCAGCCTCGCCAAGTGGTTCGTGTACTGCGTGATTGTTAGCTTGTTCGTCGCCTATGTCGTGACGCGCGCGCTGCCGCCAGGCGCGGATTACCTCAAAGTCCATCAGATCGCCGGATCGGTCGCGTTCGCAGCGTTTGCGTTCGCGGTCTGGCCGATTTCCATCTGGTATGGCCGTGGTCTGCGGCTCGCGTGTTGGGAAACAGTCGATGCACTGATTTTTGGCATGCTGGTAGGTGGTGCCTTCGGCTGGCAATGGCCCGCTGTCTGATCGTTAGTGGAAAGATCGATGACGAAGTTTCTGCGCGGAGCGCTCTACACGGTCGTCGGTTTGCTGGTGCTGATGGTTGGCGGTGTCTGGGTGTTAGGTTTGACGCGGCACGCGGATGCGGCGCCGGAGGCGCTGACGGCGCTGACGGCGCTGCGGCCGGGTGACGATGTTGCGGTGGAGGAGGGGCGTTATATCGTCCTCAGGCCGCGCCGCAACGCCGAGAAAATGGGCGTTATTTTCTACCCGGGCGCCTACGTCGATGCGCGCGGCTACGCGACAACCCTGCGGCCGGTGGCGGCTGCGGGCTACCGGGTGGTCATCGTGCCAATGCCCATGGAGTTCGCGATTTTCGGGCTCAATCGGGCATTGGCTGTGCAGGCGGCGTTTCCCGATATTCACCGCTGGGTGCTCATTGGCCATTCGCTCGGCGGCGCAATGGCGGCGACATTCGCGAGCAATCACCCGGACGCACTTGCTGGACTGGTGGTCTGGGATTCTTACCCGACCTCGGCGGCGAGTCTCGCGAACTATCCCAGGCCGGTGTGGCATGTGCATCGCGCGACACCCGATGGCAAGCCGCCGGCCGCGTTTGCCGCGCGCCGCAGTCTTTTTCCTGCTAACAGCCAGTGGCTGCCGATTCCGGGCGGCATTCACATGTACTTCGGGTCCTTTGCGGGCGGCGGCTACCAGGAAGACTGGGCGCCGTCCATTACCCGCGATGCCGAACAGCAACTCGTCATCGCGGCTACGTTGCGGGCGCTCGACAGCATCGCGGCCGGCGCGCCGTAATCTCGTGCGTCTACCGCGGCCGGGCTGGTCGAGGTGGCGGGGTTTCCGGCTGACGCGGTTGCGGTCAGCCTCGACCTGATTGCACCCTGCGCCGGTCCAGAATTTTTCTACCCGCGTTAGCTCATTCCTCGATCAATTCCAGCAGCTCGCCGGCCGGGCCGCGCACGGTGGCAGAGCGCGCGCCGCGGTACAGCGTGCCGCCGCGCGCGCGTGGTGCGGTGATGAAATCGAGCTTCAGGGCGTCCAGCTTGCGCACCGCGACGCTGACCAGTGCGATGCCCGCAGGCAGCTGGCCGCGCGCCTGCGGGCGCGCTCCGGCCGTTGCCGGGTAGCCGTCCAACTCCAGCAGGTTGCCCTGCTGGCCGAGGCGGACCGTCGTCAACGGCACGGTCTGACCTGCACGCAAATTCTGCGCGCGGGTCAGCACCCCGACGCTGCGATCACGCACCACGCCTGCTGTTAGGTTGAAACGCTCCGAATACCAGTGATTGAGCGCCTCGATGTCGGGGCCCGCGACCACCATGATGAAAATGCGCCCGACCTCGCCACCGGGCGCGGGCAGCGGCGAGCGGCTGCGGTCGCCGGTTTCTGCGGTCAGATACAGCACTTCCTGGGATGGGCCGCGCACCTGGAAAGCGCGAATGGTGGGATAGCCGCCGAGGAATTCCGGTTCACCGATCACGGTGAACGGGCTGCCGGTAAATCGTTGTCGCAGCTGGTCCGGGTCCTGCACGATAATTTCGATGGCATTCCAACCATGCGTTGTTAGTGGGCGGTAGTCCCGCTCGGCAGGCGTGTCGACCGCGCGGATCAGCACATCGGGCGAGGCATCACTGGACAAGAGCAGGAATTTGCGGCTGCTCATGCGCTTCGCGCCCCAGCTGGCCGCAAGCTCACGGCTGATCGTGCCGCGCTCGCGGACCCGATAGCCAAGCAGTGCCGCATAGTCGCGTTCAAAGGCTGCCAGGTCCTGCGTCGTGACCGTCGCGGCGCGAAATCGCAGCATCTGCGGTTCCGGGGATTGGGCGCCGGCCGGACCGGTCGCGACCGCTGCGCACAGGATGGCCAGGGCAAAGACAGATATGCGAGGATTTGCGTTCATGGGTTCATACTAGCAAGACAGGATAAAGATGACATCGAACAACACACCCGCGGACCAGGTACAACTGCCGCGGCAAACACTAGGCAAGCGGCCGCATTTCTTCGACGATCCGTCACTCGATCAAATGATGACGTTTTTCATCGAGCTTACGACCGAAGTGGCGGTTCTGCGCGAGCGTCTCGATACGGTTGAGAGGCTGCTGGAACGCGACGGCAAAGTCACCCGGGCTTCCATAGAGGCGTTCAAGGCGGACCCGAATGCGGAAGCCGAACGCGTTGCCTGGCGCGATGCCTACCTGAAGCGCGTGATGCGCATGCATCCGGCCGGTAGTCGCCGCGACGCCGGCACCTGACAGACCTAACAGCCGCTGTGTACCCGGAATTGAAGGGCAAGGTCGCCGTCATTACAGGCTCCGGACGGCGGGGCGGTCTCGGCGCGGCCATCGCGCGGCGCCTCGCGAGTGAGGGCGCGCGCATCGTGTTACACGATCTGGGGCGCACGCAGGGCGACGCCGCGCCTGCGCACGGTGTCGGCCAGATCGATGAGATGCAGGCGGTCGCTGCGGAAATCCGCGACCTGGGCGCCGGAGTCAGCGTGTTTGCCGCCGACCTGCGCGTCGAACGCGAGGTCGAGGCCCTGATGGCGCACGCGACCGCCACCTTCGGTCGCATCGACATCCTGATCAACAATGCCGGCGTCGGCTATCTGTTCGGGCCGCTGCTAGATACCACGGAGGAGCGCTGGCAGACGGTGTTAGGTGTCAACCTGACCGGCGCGTTCTTTGCGCTAAAGCACGCCGCGCGGCAGATGACGCTCCAGGAACCGCACGAGGGTTGGGGCCGCGGGCGCATCGTGTCGGTGGCCAGCAAGGCCGCCAAGTCGGCGTCGCTGTACACCGGCGCCTATGTGACCTCCAAGCACGGGCTCATCGGATTGACGCGGGCGGGCGCGGTGGAATTGGGGCCGCAGGGCATCACGGTCAACGCGGTCTGCCCCAACCATGTCACCACCGGCCTGGGGTCCTGGCAGAACGATTTCATGGCCGGCAAGCGCGGCCTGGCGGTCGAGGATTATCTCGCCGCGATGCGCGGCCGCATTCCGTTAGGTCGGGTGGGCCTGACCGAGGATACCGCCAAGGCCTGCGCCTTCCTGTGTTCCTCGCAGGCCGTGTACATCACCGGCGAGGCGATGAACGTCAGCGGCGGCGAAGAGAATCACTGAGGTGGCCGCGGCCGCACCAGTACTGGCCGGACCAGCCTGGCCGTCGCCACGCTATGCCTGGTACGTGGTCGCGATGCTGCTGCTGTCCTACGCGCTGGGTGTCGTCGATCGCAACGTGATCGGTTTGTTAGTGCCGTATCTGAAGGCGGATCTCGATCTCACCGATACCGAAGCGGCGATGATCATGGGACCCGCATTCGCAATATTTTTCGCGGTCGCGTCGCTGCCGCTGGGTTTCCTCGTCGATCGCTGGCGGCGGGTTCCGGTCATCTGGGGCGGACTCCTGATCTGGAGCCTGGCCACCATTTCCTGCGGCTTCGCCGGGTCTTTTGGCGGCTTGTTTGTGGCGCGCCTGCTGGTCGGCGCCGGCGAGGCGAGCACCACGCCTGCGTCCGCATCGACGATCGCCGACACTTTTGCGCCGTTGCAGCGCCCCAAGGCCTTTGGGGTTTTTCAGGCCGGTGGCTCCGTCGGCATCGGCATCGGCTACCTTTTGAGCGCCGTCGCCCTCGGCATGACCGGCTGGCTGCAGGCACTCTGGCCCAGCGTGTTAGGTCAGATGCGCAACTGGCAGGTGGTGTTTTTCATCGTCGGTCTGCCGGGTCTGCTGTTGACCGCGTTGATGATCGCCACGTTTCGTGAACCGGGGCGTTTTGGGGCCGCGCAGCAGCTGCCCGCCATTTCGCTCAGGCCGCTGCTGGCCGAATTGCGTGCGAACTCCTGGGCGCTGGCGGCGGTCATGATCGCCACGGTCATGAACGTCATGATCGTCAACGCGAAATTGTCATGGTTTCCCAGTCTGTTCATGCGCGTGCACCACTGGGAGCCGAAACAGGTCGCCTACTGGCTGGCGGGCGTTGGCGTACCGTTAGGTCTGTTCAGCGCGTTGACCGCCGGCTGGGCGCTTTCCTGGCTCGAGAAAAAGGGCCGGCGCGATGGACCGATGCTGATCATGATGCTGCAATGTCTCGTGTGGAGCATTTTCGGGCCCCTGCAGTGTCTCGCGGCCACGCCGCAGGCAACGTTAGCCTGGCATGCCTGCAGCTCGTTGTTCGCAACCTGGTGCGTGACGGCGGCGTTCACGGCGCTGAATCGCATTACGCCCAACCGGCTGCGGGGGCAGGTGATGGCCGTGTACTCGCTGGTGTTCGCTTTTTTCGGCGTTTCTCTCGGGTCGCTGTCGGTGGGAGTGCTGAACGACCGGGTGTTTACCGCACCGGGCGGGGTCGCCTACAGCCTCGCGCTGGTGTGCGGCGGAATTGGACTTATCGGCGTGCTGGTTTCCTGGTTCGGCCGCAGGGCTTACACTCAGGCGGTCATCCGCGCAGAAGGCATGGAATAACGCATGTTGCAGAAATGGGTTTTGGCTCCGGACGATATCCAGCGCGTCGCAAGCGCCTGCCGTACGCACGCCTTGCGTGAAGGCTGGGCCGTCAGCATCGCGATTGTCGATGAGGCCGGCGGCTTGTTATATTTCGAACGTCTGGGGGCCAGGGTGTCGACCGTCGCTGTCGCCACCGGCAAGGCACGCACGGCCGCGTTCACGCGTGCGCCCTCGGCCGCATTTGCGCAGCGCGCCAAGGACAACACCAATTTTCTGGCGCTGGATGAGTACCTGCCTTTGCAGGGCGGGCTGCCGCTGATGCACAAGGGCGAATGCATCGGCGGCGTCGGCGTATCTGGCGTGCTGTCCGAACAGGATGAGCAGGTCGCGCGGTCCGGCTGCGACACACTCGCCGTTTAATTTGAGGAATACTGACATGGCCATTAATCCCGCCTACGTGACCGACATCGAAACGCAATTTCAGCCGACGCACGACGAACGAGCGCGCCAGAGTTTTGTGAGCACGGTGCGCAGGCACGCGATCATCGACATGCGCGGCGAGGTGCAGAAGGACTGGACCCGGCGCGTTGCGCCGGCGCTGGCGGCGCGCGGCACTGAAGTGCGCAATTGGAAAGACATCCAGGGCGCGATGGAAAAAGAGCCGTCGTACCGGTTCTACAGCTCAACACGCTACAACGCCCAGGAGATGTGCTACCTCTCGGTGCAGCCGGCAATCGAACGCGCGTTGCCGACGATGATTGCGCTCGCTAAAGACGCTAACAAGGCAGCCAGGGCAGGCGGCTCGTTGCGGCTCAACCCGAACATGGAAATGCCACGCTATCTGCAGGCGCTGGACGTGCACCTGGCGCCCGGTTGGACGCACAGCGAATTCACGGCTGACGACGTCGCGCAGGGCGCGGTGGTCAGTTTTGGCGGCAAGGTGTTCACCGGCCAGCATCCGTTTCGCAAGCATCCGGGCGTGATCGCGCAGACCACTGCCGAGTGGCTGAAGCGTAAATTCCCGCAGTTCAAACCGCGCCGGGTGCTGGATCTCGGCACCACCAGCGGCAAGAACCTGCTGCCCTACGTCGAAATATTCCCAGGCGTAGAGGCGCATGGCATCGATGTCGGCGCGCCAGTGCTGCGCTTTGGTCATGCGGTGGCGGAAAACGCCGGCATACCGGTGCATTACAGCCAGCAGAATGCCGAGCGCCTGGATTTTCCGGACGGCCATTTCGACCTGATCGTGTCTAGTTTCTTTTTCCACGAAGTGCCGGTCAAGGCGACCCGGCAGATCCTGCGCGAATGCCGGCGCCTGTTGCGGCCCGGTGGCCACATGGTGCACCTCGAGCTGCCTAACGAAGCGACAGTCGACAGCTATGCCAACTTCTTCTGGAACTGGGACACGGCCAACAACAATGAACCGTTCTATACCAACTTCCGCGAGCAGGACCCGATCGCGCTTTGCAGCGAAGCGGGCTTCAAGCGCGAATCCTGTTTTGCGCAGCTGGTGCCGGACTTCGCATCCTCAGGCGAAGAAAAGTTCGAACGATTCATTCGCGGCGAGATCGAAGCGCCCCAGCATGGCAACGGCGGCTGGTTTTTCTTCGGCGCGCTGAACGTCTGACACGCAGGCGTCTTGCCGCATGGCGCTTTACCGGGCGCTCTGCAGAAACGAGATGATATCGGCGCGATCGCGCGGATCATTCGCCAGCTGAACCCGGAAACGCTGGCCACGCGTCGGCCCACGACACCGCGATGCCGGGGGGCCGGCGCCACTACCATCGAGGGAATGGCAGGCACCACACCGCGGATGCGCAGTTGGATGCACTGCAAATATATATTTCCCTGCATGCATCTGCGGATGGACGGCATGCGTAAAGGCGAGGAACCAGGCGATAACGCCGTAACCCTATCCAGGAGAATTCAATGTCTATCCAGCATCGTCTCGCAGTCGGCGCGCTCTGTGCAGCGCTGCCCGTGCTGTCCATGGCCTCGAGTCATCGCGAAGCGCCGAATATCACCCGGCTGCCGACGGTCGACTCCACTGATTTCTATCTGTTCAATTCCTATGAACCGGGCCGTGGCGACTACGTCACCCTGATCGCGAACTACATTCCACTGCAGGCTGCCTATGGCGGCCCGAACTATTTTGCGATGGATCCGCATGCCTTGTACGAAATTCACGTCGACAACGACGGCGATGCGAATGAAGACCTGACTTTCCAGTTCCGTTTCACTAACAAACTGGCGAACAACAACAAAGGTCTCACCCTGCCGATCGGCACCGGTGGCCAGCAGCAGAATGTCGCCGTGCCGCTCAAGAATATTGGCCCGATCTCTGCGACCGACAGCTCGGCGTTGAATTTCAACGAGAGCTACTCCCTGACGCTGGTGCGTGGCGATCGCCGCCGCGGCCAGGCCAGCGAAGTGACCAACGCCAGCACAGGACGCAGCGAATTCGGCAAGCCCTACGATTTCGTGGGCACCAAGACATTCGGCAGCATCGCAGGCTATGAAAGCTACGCCAGCAAGTTTGTCTACGACATCAACGTTCCTAACTGCAATGTTCCAGGCCGCGTATTCGTCGGTCAGCGTGCTGAAGGCTTCGCCGTCAATCTGGGTCAGGTGTTCGATCTGGTGAATCTGGTGCCCGTGGATGGTGAAGCTTTTCCGGGCGGCATTCGCCAGAGCAAAGCCAACAACATCATTGGCGATGACAACATCACGACCATCGCGCTTGAAATACCGAAGAGTTGCCTGAAAGGCAATGGCAACGGCGTTATTGGTGGTTGGACCTCCGCCAGTCTGCGGCAGGCGCGCATCCTCAATCCGAACGCCACCTTTGCCAAGCCCGAAGTCCACGGCGGAGTGTTTACGCAGGTGTCACGCCTTGGCATGCCGTTAGTCAATGAAGTGGTTATTGGGCTGCCGGACAAGGACCGATTCAACGCCAGCGAACCTGCGCAGGACGGTCAGTTTGCCGCTTACGTCACTAATCCGACACTTCCGGCACTGCTCAATGTGCTGTTTCGCGATGCTGTGAACCAGACGCTGGGAACCAACATCGCAAACCTCGCGCCGTCCAATATTCCGCGCAACGATCTGGTGACGACATTCCTGACCGGTTTTCCGGGCGTCAATCAGCTGACGCGAGTGACGGCATCCGAAATGACCCGCCTCAATACGGGAATTCCCGCGAAAGCTGCCGCCCAGCAGAGCACCTTCGGTGTTGCGGGCAACGACCTCGCGGGCTTTCCTAACGGCCGACGTCCCGGTGACGATGTCGTCGACATCGCCCTGCGCGTCGTGATGGGCCGGCTGTGTCATCCGATCCCGGTCAATGGCACGCCCACCAACCTGGGTCTGTGCACGCCAGCCGACGCTCCGGTCGGTACCGCGCCGTTCACCGACGGTGCGCCACTAAGCGCAGCGGACTTCGACACGCGCTTTCCGTATCTGCGCACACCGAATCCCGGCGCCACGAACTAACCAAGCGCCTAACAGGAGAGCACTATGAAACAGATCAAGACACTATCCGCGCTGGTCATCGTCGCTGCAGCCATTACTGGCTGCAGCGGCGGGGCAAGCTCCGGCGGGATGCCGGTGCAACAGGCGCCGCAGATTCAGGGTCCAATGACCGCGGAGCTCGACCAGGATTCCACCTCGCAACCCCTGAGCTTCAAGATTACTGACAACGACACAGCTCCCGAAACGCTGCAGATCGCAGTCAGCAGTGCCAACACCGAGCTGATTCCCGCGCAGGGAATCAAAATCGAAGGTACAGGTTCTGACCGTACGCTGCGGATCACACCCGCGGCGGAATCAGTTGGTACCTCGACGGTTACGATCACCGCGCGCGATCTGAGCGGGCTCGCAACGTCGGCGATCCTGACCGTCAAGGTCAATCCGGTGCTGGTGTCCTTTCGCTCGCTGGCGAATGAGGCGTTCGCGAAAATGGACAGCGCGGATGAATCGAAAGTGTTCGGCGTGACGGTCCAGTCCGATGTCGACAACGATGAAAACGCGTTCGACACACTGCTGCAATAAGGAGCAGAGGCTGGCCGGCGCCGCTATGGCGCTGGCCAGCCTCTGGCTGTCGGCCTGCGATCTGCAGGATCGCGGCAAGAGCATCGCGTTCGCGCCGGCGTCGGCGGACACGATCGTGCTGCATATCGACAAGCGCCTCGGCGCCTTGCCGGCCCTGGCTACGCCGCTACAGGTCGCCGATGAGCTGCAGTATCAGCACAAATTCCTGGCGGCCGAGACGGTATTGAACGACTGGCTGTCGGCCCATCCGACCGATGCATCGGCGCTGCTGCAGCGTTCACAGCTGCGCGTCGCACTTGGCAATCCGCGCGCGGCGCTGGCCGATTGCGTGCGCGCCGCGCCGAGGCTGTCGGCTTTGGCTGCGTCGGCCTGTCAGGCCCAGGCCCTGGCGGCGCTGGGTGATCGCGATCAGGCACGTCGAATCGTCGAACGCGTGTTAGCAGGGAAGGCAGGACCCAATGCAGAAATCAGTTGGGCCAGCGGCATCGCCGCGGAACTGGCCGAGAAATCCGGCGACCTGGTGGGCGCAGAAGCCCGGTTGCAGCGCGCACTGGATACAGCGGGCGGCGCGCATTACCCGCGTGTCGCCTATGCGGAGTTCCTGCTGCGCCGCCAGCGTTATCACGACGCCTGGCGTTTGCTAGAAGGCGCAGAGGATTCGAGCTCGGTCATGCGGCTGCGTCGGCTGGCGCTGGAGAAGCTGTAATGCGCGTTGGTTTTCAGTCTCTGATTGCCATGGCGTCGCTCACGATGGCGTCGCTTGCACACGCGCATACTGGCGGTACCAGCTATGTGGATGTGCTCGCCGCACAGAATTCCGTTGCGCCACGCCTGCAAGTTGATGTCGCATTGCCTGACGTGGCCGCGGCGCTGCGACTGGATCGCGACGCTGACGGCCGCTTGCGCTGGCGCGAAATCACGGCTGCGCAGGCCGAGATTGCGACCTTTCTGCAGGTGCGCCTCAAGTTAAGTTCTGCCGGCCGTCCCTGCCGTCCAGCGGCGATCGGGCAACCACTGCTGGTGGACCGCGACACCGGCCGGCACCTGCGCGTTGTGTTAGCTTTCTCCTGCGCTGCGCAGGGCCGTCAATTGTCGTTGGACGCGAGCCCATGGTTTGCAGAGGTCGCGGACCAGGGGGTTTATGTCACCTCCGATGGCGGTAGTGACCAGGTTTCGTTGCTAACAAAAGAGCGGCCCGCGGCTGTGCTGGACGCGCACCACAAGCAAGGGTTTGGCCGATTCTGGATGCTGGGTGCCTGGCATCTGCTGAGTGGCTATGACCACCTGGCGTTCCTCGCCCTGCTGCTGCTGGGTGCGGTCCGCAAGTCGAACCCCGCGATCGGGATCCGCAGCCTGTTCTGGGAAACCACCAAGATCGCGACCGCGTTCACGGCGGCGCATTCAATTACGCTCGCGTTGGCGGCTACCGGATCGCTGCAGGTTCCGGCGGCGCCGGTCGAAATCGCGATCGCAGGCAGCATTTTCATCACCGCCGTGGCCATCATTGCCGGCGCGGACCGTTGGACCGGCTGGCCGCTGGCCTTCGGCTTCGGCCTGGTCCATGGCCTGGGCTTCGCAAATGTGCTGGCGGAACTGCTGTCGGGTCGGAAACTGCTGGCGCCGCTGCTGGGCTTCAATCTCGGCATCGAAGTCGCGCAATTGCTGGTGATTGCGGTCGTCGCGCCGCTCCTTTGGCAGGCCATGGCCCGCCCGCGGTTGCTGCGCGGCACCAGCGCCGTCTCAGCGCTGATGCTCGCGGGACTCGCGGTCTACTGGATGGCGCAGAGATGGCCCTGAACAAAGAGACTGCAAAAAAGATCCACCTGGGTGCAGGCGGATGCCGCGAGGCTGGCATCATGGGTCGAGGCCTCGTGGGGGACAATGGCGGCAGCGCAGGCAGTGGTTGAGGATCCGGATTCGATGCGCATGCATTACAACAACCCGTTTCCGGTTGGCTTAAATGCTGACTGAGGAGCTCAAGGACGAAGAGCTGGCGGCTTTGCTGGCGCGTTGCGCCCGCGGCGAGTCCGCGGCGCTGTCCGCGCTATACCGTGCGACATCGCCGCATTTGTTAGGCTGCCTGGTGCGTATCCTGCGCCGCCGCGCGCTTGCCGAAGAAGCCTTGCAGGATGTTTTCGTCCAGGTCTGGCAGCGCGCCTCGCAGTTCGAGCAGCAGCGCGGCCGGGTCTACGCCTGGCTTGTGTCGATCGCCCGCTACCGCGCCATCGACATCCTGCGTCGCGAACGCATGGTGCAGATCAATCCGCTGCAGCTGGCGGCGGCGGTGGACGCCGCGCTCTCGGTCAGCGATGACGAGACCACGCAGGTCCATGCAGGCAATTCCGCCGCGTTGCAAACCTGCCTCGCGCGCCTCAACCCGGACCAACGCCAGAGCATCCAGCTGGCATTTATCAATGGACGCACGCATCCGGAAGTGGCAGTGGCAATGAATCGTCCGGTCGGATCGGTCAAGAGTTGGATCCGCCGCGGCCTCACGGCGCTCAAGGAATGCCTGGAATCATGCAGTACCCAAGCCACGAACTAGTCGACCGGCTGGCGGCCGAATATGTGTTAGGTACGCTGCGCGGTCCGGCGCGTCAGCGCTTTGCGCGCTGGATCGAGTCGGATGCCAATGCGGCAGTGGCCACGCGACGCTGGGAAGACAGGCTTGCGCATCTTGCCGACGGTGTCAGATCCGTCACGCCAGCGCCACAGGTCTGGCGCGAAATTGAACGGCGCACCGGCATGGCGGCGAGCTCGCAGGCCAGGCACTGGTACGACAATTGGCGGCCGCTGGCGCTGGCGGCGAGCGTGGTGCTTGCGGTCGCGCTGTTCTGGGTGCTGAACACCAGCGATGACCGTGCGAACTGGCAATTGGCGGCGCAGCTGCGCGACGACAAGTTGCAGCAGTCACTTTGGAAGATTGAGTATGACGCGACCGCTGGCAATCTGCAGTTGAGCGCTGAAGCGCCTTATGCGCTGCCGTCGGGCAGCGTGCACGAGCTTTGGGCGCTGCCTGCGAATGGTGCTGCGCCGGTGTCGTTAGGTCTTCTGCCGCAGACGGGTTCGCGGACAGTCGTCCTTGACCCGGTCCAGGCCGCGGCCTTGTTAGCAGCCGGGCAGCTGGCGGTGAGTCGCGAGCCAGCTGGCGGGTCGCCGACCGGCGCGCCTACCGGTCCGGTGCTGGTCGTGTCGAAGCGACTGCCGCTCGCCTAAGCCAGCAGTTTCAGCGCCTGCTGCTCGAGCTCTGGCGTCGGCCAACCATCGGCCTGCGCGCGCCGCTTTGCCGTCTGCGCGCGCCACCACGCGAGGGTTGCGTTCGCGGTGTCCATCAGCGGGCGCAAACGCAGTCCGGCGCGCAGCGCGGCAGCGCTGTCGAAATGCGGCGTCTGGCCGCTGCCCATCAGTCCGTCACGGACCAGCGGCAGTGAAATCCCGGTCTGCTTCAGAATCTCCTGCGTCGCCCACTTGAACTGAACCGGCGTGGATGACAGTTTCGTCAGCGGCTGCAACATCTGCTGCCAATTGGTCGGTTTCGCAGGTCCGGCCACATTGTAAATTCCAGCCTGGCCGCGCTCCGCAAGGTCGATGATCCAGGGGCAGAGATCTTGTACATCGATCCATTGGATTTCGTGCGCTGGATAGGGCGGAGCGAGAATCGTGCCGCCGCGGGCGACCCGATCGACCCAATAGGTGAATCGGTCGGTGTCGTCGCCAGGTCCAAAGATATAGGTCGGGCGCACAATGGTCGCCCTCTGACCTAACACCGCCTGGACCCGCCGGTCGCATTCCGCCTTGAGTGGGCCATAGGTCTTGCCGGTGACCTGCTCGGTGTCAGGTTGCGGCGCTGCCGCGAGCGGCGAAGTTTCCGTGAAATACGGGCCGCGCGAAAAATCGTAGACCGCCACTGTCGACACATAAAGATAACGTCCGGTTCGATTTTTCAGCAGTTCGAGGGAATCGCTGACATGTCGTGGCACGTAGCCGGAATTATCGAGCACGACATCCCAGCGGCGTGAACCCTGCAGGGCCGAGAGGCCGGCTCCGACGGTCTTGTCGCGATCGCCGAGCAGAATCTCGGCGCGATTGGCGAAGCTGCTGGGCGCACTGCGGCCGCGATTGAACAGCGTGACGCGATGACCGCGCGCCAATGCGTACTCGACCTGATGCGGACCCATGAAACCGGTACCGCCCAGAAACAGGAGGTCGAGCTTCCTGCGCGCGGGGTCGATCGACTTACCGTGTGCCGCCATGGCGGGTAGTGCCATCAGGACGGTGCCCTGTTGCAACAATTCGCGACGTGTGACCATGCTGATTTCCTTCGGACCGGGGAAACTGTCAAGAATCTACTTCGGTGCGTCTGGCTGCAACTCCGGGGCCGCAGCCGCAAATGCGGGCAGACTGCGCAAGTGCGCATCGATGGCACACAACCGGGGGTAGGGCGCAAGGTCGCATTTGTAGCGACGCGCGTTGTACATCTGCGGCACCAGCGGGATGTCCGCCAGGCTCAGCCGGCCGCCGAACAGATAACGATCGTCGGTCGCGTAGCGCGCCGCTTCATCTTCCAGTGATCGGAAGCCTTCGCCAAGCCAGTGTGCATACCAGGTGTTGACGCTCGCATCGTCGTGACCCAGCGGATCACGCAGATATTTCATGACGCGCAGATTGTTGAGCGGATGAATATCGCATGTGACTAACAAGGCCAGCGCGCGCACGCGCGCTCGTGCCAGCGGGTCCTCGGGCAGCAACGGCGGTTGCGGGTGCACTTCGTCGAGATATTCGATGATTGCCAGCGACTGACCCAGAATTCCCTGGTCAGTCTTGAGGCTCGGCACCAGGCCTTGCGGGTTCTCGTGCCGATAGGCAGCTTGATTGTGCTCTCCGGCCGCCAGGTTGACGAACGCGGACTGATATTTCAGTCCCTTGATGCCAAGCGCAATTCGCACTCGATAAGAAGCGGAACTGCGCCACAGCGTAAAAAGTGTCAGCACCTGAATCCCTCAGTTGGTCGACGCGCAGCTTGACCTGCATAGCTTGGCAGCAGACCTGGCAATCTTCAATGTAAGGCCTTGACCGATCGGCACTCATGCGATCATCGTAGACGGAGGACATTCGAAATGAAAACACGTGCTGCGGTGGCCTGGAAAGCGGGCGCCCCCCTGAGCATTGAAACCGTGGACCTGGATGGCCCGCGAGCCGGCGAAGTACTGGTGGAAATCAAGGCCACCGGCATCTGCCACACCGATGAATTCACGCGCTCCGGCGCCGATCCGGAGGGCTTGTTTCCGGTCATATTCGGCCATGAGGGCGCCGGGATCGTGGTGGACGTTGGCGCAGGCGTTAGCTCGCTGACCAAGGGCGATCACGTGATTCCGCTTTACACGCCCGAGTGCCGCCAGTGCAAGAGCTGCCTGTCGCACAAGACCAACCTGTGCACCGCGATCCGCAGCACGCAGGGGCAGGGCGTCATGCCGGATGGCAGCAGCCGCTTTGCCATTGGCAAGGAAAAAATCCACCACTACATGGGCTGCTCGACCTTTGCCAATTTCACGGTGCTGCCTGAAATCGCGCTCGCCAAAGTGCGCCAGGACGCGCCGTTCGACAAGATCTGTTACATCGGCTGCGGAGTCACGACCGGCATCGGCGCGGTCATCAATACCGCGAAAGTCGAGCCGGGCGCGAATGTGGTCGTGTTCGGGCTCGGCGGTATCGGTCTCAATGTGGTGCAGGGCGCGCGGCTCGCGGGGGCTAACAAAATTATCGGCGTCGATCTCAATCCGGCGCGCAAGCCGCTCGCCGAACGCTTCGGCCTGACGCATTTCGTCAATCCCAAAGAGGTGCAGGGCGATCTTGTGCCTTACCTCGTCTCGCTGACCGGTGGCGGTGCGGATTATTCCTTTGAATGCGTCGGCAATGTCGAGCTGATGCGCCAGGCGCTCGAGTGCTGCCATCGTGGCTGGGGCGTGTCAGTCATCATCGGTGTGGCAGGCGCGGGCCAGGAGATCAAGACGCGACCGTTCCAGCTGGTGACCGGGCGCGTCTGGAAAGGCACGGCGTTTGGCGGCGCGCGCGGCCGCACCGACGTGCCGAAGATCGTCGACTGGTACATGGACAAGAAGATCGAAATCGATCCGCTGATCACGCATCAGATGCCGCTCGACAGAATCAACGATGCATTTGATTTGATGCATCGCGGCGAGTCGATCCGCTCGGTGGTGACGTTCTGAGCCCTCGTCAGGATTTGGGCTGCGCGCTCAGCGCGCGGCAGGTCGCAACTGACCGGTGCCTGTGCGAATGCGGCCGGGAGCGTGATGACTAACAAAGCAATTCCGGCGACGGATCTATTCATGCGCGCGCCTCCAGGGAGGCGGGCGCCAGGGTGCATTGGCCGGACGCGTCGCGGCCATTGCCCGGACCCGCGGTGCAATGACTTGCAGGCCGCGGGAAATGCCTCTAGGCTGAGTTTTGAGGGAATCACCATGAAGAAAAAATCACTGCTGACCCGTCGCGGAGCGCTGGCGGCTACCGCGGGAGCCGGAACAGCGGGACTGTTAGGTCTGGACATGGCATCGGCCAGCGCTGCCAAGGTCCGGCGCGCGCAACGCGTCAATCTGGACGATCCGGCCGAGCGCGCGCGCATCCGGGCCATGGTCAGCGGCTCCTGCGGCGCGGAAACGGTCTACACCTTCTGCCGCCTGCATCTGTACCTGTGGTTCAACGAAGCGAATCTGATTCCCATGGTCAGCATGGCGAATTTGAACATCACCGCGTGGGAACCGCTGCCGAACGGCAACTACCATGGCAAGGTGCACGAGGTCGGTGTCTACACAAAATTCGATACCGATGAATTGATCGACACCTGGAAGAATCCGGTAACCGGCGAGGAACGCGAAGTCTGGCAGTTCGTTGGCGGCCCCTTGTCGGTCGAAATCGGTCCCGACGGCGTGATCACCGGTCCGGAAGCGACGCTGAAACCCAAGACCATGCGCATCGAGCAATTCGGCGACCTGGTTCTGGTGCCTTCGCAGTCCGCGTTTTCATTTCCAAGTCCGATGAAACCGGAGCGCTGGCCGAAGGAAGCGGGCGGCCCGATGTTTTTCTGGGACTCGCATTATGTGTTCGGCGCCCGCGCCTCGGACGTGATGAACCGCCGCATTACCAGCGCCCCCGCATTTGTCCAGTTCCAGAATCTTGTTAGCTTCCATCCCTGGATCGGCATGGGGCAGAAACCCGGCCGTACCTATGGCAAGGCGTACGGCGCCAAGCTCGCGTCGCTGGATGAGCTGCCGCCGCTGGCGCGCGCCAATCTCGAGCGCAAGACGCCGGAAATCTTCGACCTCGCGAGCTGGACCAAGCCGCGGCTGGACTTCATCGAGTACCTGCAGCAGCGCAAGCCGACTTGAACTCCGAGTATCGATTCGGCGACGAGATCCGGCGCGAATGGCGCGTGCTGGTCGCCACGATCATGGGCATGTCCTGCGCCATTGCGACGCTGGGCCTGCCGTACTCCATCGGCGTGATGATAGAGCCGCTGCGCAAGGAGTTTGGCTGGTCACTTGCGGAGATCATGGGCGTGCAGCCCATCGTCGCGGTCTCCGTGGTGCTGATGTCGGCGGCCGTGGGCTACTGGGTCGATCGGCGCTCCGCCCGGCCGCTGATCATCGCCTCGCATATCGGCTTCGGCAGCAGCATGGCTGCCCTCGGCCTCTTTACGCATTCGATCTGGTCGTTCTACGGCATCTACTGCATTGCTGCTTTGTTAGGCGGCGGCATGCTGGCGGTGTCGTACATGAAGATGGTGGTGCCGCGTTTTGATCGCGAGCGCGGTCTCGCGGTCGGCATCTCGCTGATCGGCAGCGGCCTCAGCAGTTTCCTGTACCAGCCGCAACTGGTGCGTATTGTCGATCACTGGGGTTGGCGGGCGGGGTACGTGGCGATCGGTCTACTGATCCTGCTGGTCGCACTGCCCGTTGCGCTGGCCTGGGCGCGCGACCCGCCGCACACGATGGCGGCTGGCGATGCGAAAATTCTCCAGGACCAGCTGCCAGGCCTGTCGCTGGGCCAGGCGCTGCGCGGCTATCGCTTCTGGGTGTTGTTCGGTATTTTCTTCTTGTTCTCCGGCGGTATCACCGGGGTCCTCAACAATTTCGTCGCGATTTTGACCGAACTCGGCTACAGCCGCTCTGCGGCCGGCGACACCGCCGGCATGGCCTTCGGCCTGTCGTTGATTTGCGGTCGCATATTCATTGGCCTGATGCTCGATCGATTCTGGGCGCCGCTGGTCGGTTGCATCTTCTTTCTGGCGTCGGCCACCGGCATCGCGCTGCTGGGCCAGCCGGGATTCGGGCCCGGGTCCCACATTTTCTTCATCGCGCTGTGTGGACTGGCAGCGGGCGCCGAAGTCGATCTGATGGCCTATCTGGTGTCGCGTTATTTTGGCGTACGCGAACTCGGGAAAATCTATGGCGGGGTCTACATCGCCTTTGCGTTCGGGCCAGGTCCGCTGGTGCCAGTGTTCGGCTGGCTGCGGGATACGACCGGCAGTTATCAGACCGGCCTTCTCTGGGTGGGTGTTAGCCTGGGATGCGCCGGGCTTCTGTTGCTGACTTTGGGCCCGTTTCCCGCCGCATTTCGCCCGCGACGCTGAGACCGGGTATGCTCACGGCATGCCCCGTGAGCTTGCAGTCCGCCACTATCGCCAGATCGTGCTCTGGCCATTGCAGCTGTTACCGATTCGCCCCGGCAGCCAGGTGCAACGGCATTGGGAAGCGCTCGAATCCATCAAGCGGGATAACGTCTGGTCCGAAGTGGGTGACGAATTCTGCGCCGATCCGCGTGAATTCCAGGAGCGCCATTACAAGGAATTCGTGACCTTTCTGCCGTACGTGCAACGCTTCCTGTACGGATCGCGTGCCGGGCAGGAATCCTCGAACCGCGATGGCGAGCCGAGTTTGCACGTCTATCGGCGCCGCGATATCCGCGCTGCGCGCGTCATGCTCGACCCTGACTCGAGCCCCATCGTCTGTGAGATTGCCCGTATTGATCTGCATTTCTTTCTCGACGCCGATATCACGGTGTTAGCTTTCGAGATCGCCGCGGATAGCCTGACGCTTGATCAAGTGCAGGATCTCGGTTTCCGCTTCGGCCGCGCCTACCCCGCTTTCTGGGACAGCCGCGGCGAGGGCGGCAATTGCCCGCACAAGATCGAGTGGCTGGACGTCTCAGGCTCCGTGTTAGCCAGCTCCGACTATGGCGACCGGGCGCGCTATCTCGAATGGGTCGGGCGCTATCGCACGCCGCGGGTCGCGGACCACTGGGAATATCTGCTGAAACCGTTGCTGTTAGAATACCCAGGGCAGATCGGGCTGCTGCGCTATCGCCAACTCGAGTACTACCGTATGCCGTTCATGGCCTATTACGCGGTCGATGATCCCAAGCAGCTGACGCGGGCCGATTTTGTGCGCATGGCGCTGGTGACGCGGCCGGGCGGCCCCGACGATCTGCCGTATTCCGCGGAAACCCTGCGCGAGTTCGAGCGCAATCACTGCGACGACCGGTTCTGGAATCGCAGTGGCGAGCAGGTGTCGGCCGACACACGCATCATCGTCGGCGGCAACACGATGGCGCTGGTCGGACCGCATGGCGACCCGTTTTTTTCCGGTCGCGAGAACGGCCTGCTGAGCCAGTTCCGGCACCAGTACTTTCTGCTGTTCCTGATCGCGCATTTTCACAAGGCGGCGATGCTGTCGATCTCCGATGAACTCGCAGTTGCGATGAATCGCCTCACGGTCGGCGACAAGGAATCGGTCAAGGCGTTCAAGCGCACCATCCGCCAGATGATGGAAGTTTTCCTGCGCTTTACACATCGCTACTGGTTTCATCAGGTCTCGAACCAGGCCCTGGCGAGCAGCGTGTTCGGCCTGTTGCGGCGCCATCTGGGCAATGAGGAGCTGTACAACGAAGTGCGCACCGAAGTGACCGACATGAACGACTATCTCGACTCCGACAGCGCGCGCCGCCAGGCTAACACGGTGCTGCGGCTGACCGTGGTCACGATCCTGGGATTGATCGGCACGATTGCGACCGGCGTGCTGGGCATGAATCTGATTGACGCAGCCGAGCAGCCGATCGGCACCCGCATCGGCATGTTTGTGCTGGTGTTGCTAGCTACGTTCGCGCTGACCGCCATGACAATTGGGCGCGCGAAGCGCATGGCGGACGTCCTGGACATGGTGTCGGACGACACTCTCAGCTGGCGCGAGAAATGGCGGGCAATGCGTGCCGCTGAGCTGAAAGGTCCCGCAAAGCGATGATCCGGACTGTCGCCGCCAAGGAGTTGCGTGGCGCGCTGCGCGATGGCCGTGTGCTGGCGGGCGGCCTGGCGCTCTTTGTGTTAGGTCTCGTGGCCCTGATCAGTGCCGGCGTGCGCTTCGAAGCCTTGTCGCAGGAGCGCACCGCGGCGCAGGCCGTGGTGGCCCAGCAGTGGCGCGAGCAGGGCGAGAAGAACCCGCACTCGGCGGCACACTATGGCCTGTATGCGTTTCGTCCGGCGCTGCCGCTGGCGTTCTTCGACCCCGGTGTGTCCGCGTACGAAGGCGTTTCCATCTGGCTGGAAGCGCACAAGCGTAATTTTGCGACCGGGCGACCGGCCGATGACATGACGCCGCTATTGCGCTTCGGTGACTTGTCGCTGGCCTTCGTGTTTCAAGCCCTGGTGCCGCTCGGCCTGATCCTGATGGGCTATGCCGGTCTGGCCAGCGAGCGCGAGAGCGGCACGCTGCGGCAACTGCTGGCGTCCGGCGCCACGCCGGTGCAATTGTTTGCTGGCAAGTTCCTCGGCCTGGCGGTGGCGGCGCTGGTCCTGCTGGCGCCGTTGTTGCTGCTGTGCGCGCTGGCATTGTTTATTGCCACTGGAGTGACCTGGCTGCCATCCGCGCTGGCGCTGGCTACCGTGCACGGGATCTATGGCGCGTTGATCCTGTTGCTCGCCCTGACCGTGTCTGCCCGGGCGAACTCGTCACAGGCCGCGTTGCTTATCTTGTTAGCATTCTGGGCCATGACCAGTTTTGTGCTGCCGCGCATGGCGGCCGACCTGGGTCGCGTGCTGCATCCCACGCCCAACGCCCAGGAATTCCTGCGCGCCGTGGATGCCGACCTGGCGAGCGGGCTGGACGGCGTGCCACCAGCTGTTCGCATTGCGCAGCGGCGCGAAGCGTTGTTCAGGATCTACAAGGTCAGTCGCGAGCAGGACCTGCCGGTCAATTTTCAGGGCGTGGTCTTCGGTATCCAGGATGACATCGGCAATGCCGTCTATGACAAGCACTTCGGTTCGCTGGCCAATGCCATCGATGCACAGATCGATGTGGTCGAGGCCGCCAGCATCCTGTCGCCGCGCCTCGCGTTAGGTGCCATCTCGCAGGAGATTGCCGGGACCAGCATCGAGCACCAACGGCAGTTCGCCTGGGGCGCGGAGCAGTTTCGTCGCAGGTTGATGGAGGTGCTCAATCGTGACATCACCTTCAATTCACGCTCCGGCCAGAATAATTATCGGGCCGGGCCCGCCTTGTGGCGCAAGAGCGGCGAGTACCGTTTTGAGGCCGAATCCCTGGCGGCGTCGCTGTCCCGGTGTGGCGGACCCGCCACGGTCCTGGTGCTGTGGTGTCTGGCATTGCTGGCAGCCGCGGTACTGACCTGCCGGCGCCTGCAGGTGCTCGCAGCATGACGGCGCGGCATGGCATGTTAGGCGAGGAGCTGCACCTGTTGCGGCGCGAAGGCGTGGCGATCTGGGCGGTGCTGGCATTGATCGCGCTGGTAGTTGCCGCGGCGCTCAATGGTCGCGCGCTGATGGCAGCCGAGGCACAATCGGCTGCTGCGGCGAGTGCCGAGGCTGACGAGACGCGCGCGGCGATGGCGCAACAGGCGGGCCGCGGCGTCGCCAGCGCGCGTGAGCCGGGCGCCGCCGGTTACAGTGTGTTAGCTGCGCCGGTCATCCTGCCTGCCGCAGCCCTCGGCCCGCTGGCAATCGGGCAAACGGATCTGTTGCCGGGGCGCTACCTGGTCACCGCGCGCGGCGTCCACAATTTTCTCGGTAATGGCGGGATCGACAATCCGCTGCGTCTGGCACTGGGTAATTTTGACGTGGCGTTCGTCATCGTCTGGCTGTTGCCGCTGGCGGTGATCGCGCTGACCTTCAATCTCGTGTCGGGCGAGCGCGAGCGCGGCGTGCTGGCGATTGCGGCGGCCGCCGGCTCAGATCTCAGCCACTTCATTGCGGGCAAGTGCCGGGTGCGTGCGCTTGTGCTGTTAGTAACGATCTGGGCTGCCTTGCTGTTGGCGGCGCTGGTTGGCGGCGTACCGATCGCGAGCGGCGCGGGCCTGGCGCTGTGGTTTGTCTGGGCTACGACGGCAACGCTTTATGGAGCGTTCTGGTTCGCATTGGCCGTCTGGGTGAATACCCGGGGCCTCGCGTCGGATCTCAACGCCAGCGTTCTCACGGGCACCTGGCTGCTGTTTGTGGTGCTGGCCCCGGCGCTGACCAATCTCGCGGCCACCACGGTCTTTGCCGCGCCGTCGCGCGTTGCGCTGACCACTGCGCTGCGTGAAGCAACCGAGGCCGCCGACAAGCGCGCGGCGGGCGAGCGTGACCAGTATTTCTTCGATCACCCGGACATGCGTGGCCAGGACATGGATATGAGCGCCTACTACCGCAGCGTGGCGCGCTCGGAACGCGAAATCTCCGATGCCATGCTGCCTTTGTTAGCAGCTTTCGATACGCAGGCCGGGCGTCAGCAGCAACTGGTGGGCCGTCTGCAGTATTTGTCGCCTGGCACCCTCAGCTACCAGGTTCTGACCTCGCTGGCGGGAAGTGACGGCACGCGTCATCGGCAATTGCGCGCGGCCGCGCTTGATTTCCACGTGGGCTGGCGCGATTTCTTCGACCGCCGGCTGTTGTCCGCGACGCCACTGGAGGTAGGCGACTATGCCCGCATGCCGCAGTTTGTTTTCAAAGAACCTGCTGTGGCGGAGGTGTTGCGCCGCAATCTCGCGCCGCTTGCGGCACTGCTGGTCATCGCCAGTGGACTGCTCGCCTGGGCGCTGCGGCGGCTGCGGCGCGTTTCTATCATCTGAACTGGGAAATTGCTCATGCTCGAAGCCCGTCAACTGTCCAAGAATTACGGCGAAGTCGCGGCGCTTAAAGCGCTTGATCTCAGTGTGGGTCCGGGTGAAATTTATTGCCTGTTAGGCGCGAACGGCGCCGGCAAGACCACCACCATCAATCTTCTGTTAGGGTTTATCCCGCCAAGCTCTGGCCAGGCGCTGGTCGGCGAGGTCGACGTCGCGCGCGACGCCGCCGCCGCGCGCCGACAGCTGGCGTACATTCCGGAAACGGTGATGCTGTACGGCGCATTGAGCGGCCTGGAAAACCTGGAATACTTTTCCGAACTGAGCGGCCAGCACCACGATGACCAGGCGTTGCGAGGGTTTTTGACGCGCGCGGGTCTGGCGCCGGATGCCCACACTCGTCCATTGAAAGGCTATTCCAAGGGCATGCGGCAGAAAGTCGGCGTCGCCATTGCGCTTGCAAAACAGGCGCGCGCACTACTGCTGGATGAGCCGACCTCTGGCCTCGATCCCAAGGCCAGCAATGAGTTTTCCCACCTGATCCTGGACCTGGCGCGCAATGGCGCCGCGATCCTCATGGCGACGCATGATCTGTTCCGCGCCAAGGAGACAGGCACCCGCATCGGCATCATGCGCGAGGGCGTGCTGCTGGCAGAATTCGCAGCCGCCGCTGTCAGCCATTCCGAGCTGGAGGACGCCTATCTCGAGCACATGGAAGACTAGCCGCAGGCTGACCGTCGGACGTTGTCAGGGGTGGCCGGCCGGGTGGAGACGCGTTAAAGTGCCCGCCCCTGAATCAGCTATCCGACCGGAGATCCGTCTCATGAAACGCACCCTGACTTTGGCATCGGTTGCCGGCGCTAGCATGCTGGTCGCAAACCTGGCCTCGGCCCATAACACTCTGACGAGCATGTACGGCCCGGCAGGCTACGTGCAGGACCTCGAAATGCGCGTCACGCATGGCTGCAAGGGCAGTCCGGTGACGGAAGTCCGCGTCAAGATTCCCGAAGGCGTCTATCGGGTCAGCGCAGGTGTCAATCGCGACTGGACGGTCGAGGTCAAGATG
>JANMYM010000048.1:0-36333 GCA_031382085.1 Gammaproteobacteria bacterium | reverse complement strand
CCGCGAGGGCAATGACTTCTATCACGAGATGATCGAGTCGGGCGTTATCGACAAGGACCATCTCGAGAACTCCAAGGTCGCGATGGTCTATGGCCAGATGAACGAGCCGCCGGGCAACCGCCTGCGCGTCGCGCTCACCGGTCTGACGATGGCCGAATATTTCCGCGACGAAAAACAGGCCAACGGCAAAGGCCGCGACGTGCTGTTCTTCGTCGATAACATCTATCGCTACACGCTCGCCGGCACGGAAGTGTCCGCCTTGTTAGGCCGCATGCCGTCGGCGGTAGGTTACCAGCCGACGCTGGCGGAAGAAATGGGCGTGCTGCAGGAACGTATCACCTCGACGAAAACCGGATCGATTACGTCCATCCAGGCCGTGTACGTCCCGGCGGATGATCTGACCGATCCTTCCCCCGCGACCACCTTCGCGCATTTGGACGCGACCGTTGTGCTCTCGCGCCAGATCGCGTCGTTAGGCATCTACCCGGCGGTTGATCCGCTCGATTCCACCAGCCGCCAGCTCGATCCGCTCGTGGTCGGCGAGGAGCACTACAACACCGCGCGCGCCGTGCAGGCGGTGCTGCAGCGCTACAAGGAACTGCAGGACATCATCGCGATCCTCGGCATGGATGAGCTGTCGGAAGAAGACAAGCGCACCGTGTACCGCGCCCGCAAGATCCAGCGCTTCCTGTCGCAACCCTTCAACGTCGCCAAGGTGTTCACCGGCCAGGACGGTAAGATCGTCGCGCTCAAGGACACGATCCGCGGCTTCAAGGGCATTCTCGAAGGCGACTACGACCACCTCCCCGAGCAGGCGTTCTACATGGTCGGCACGATCGAAGAAGTAGCCGAAAAAGCCAAGACGATTCAGTAAGCTGACAGGCATAACAAAATGGCCGAAGCTAACAAGAACACCATCCACGTCGATATCGTCAGCGCCGAAGGAGAAATTTTCTCCGGCGCCGCGACCATGGTGTTCGCGCCCGGCTCGCAGGGCGAGCTCGGCATCGCGCCGCGCCACGCGCCCCTGTTGACGCTGCTCAAGGCCGGCGAAGTGCGCGTGCAGCTGCCCGAAGGCGGGGAGCAGAGCTTCTATGTCGGTGGCGGCGCGCTCGAAGTACAGCCGAAGAAAGTCACCGTGCTGGCCGACACCGCGGCCCGCGCGAAAGACCTGGACGAAGCCAAGGCCCAGGAAGCCAAGCAGCGCGCCGAAGAAGCGCTCAAGGGCAACATCGACAAGGTCGAACAGGCCGAGGCGCTCGCCGAGCTTGTCCGTGCGGTCGCACAGCTCAAGCTGCTCGAGAAGCTGCGCAAGATCAAGGGCTGACGTTCTGGGTTAGCAGGGGTACGGTGTCCTGCACCCAGTTATCCGCCGTACGCCTTGCCGGGCAGGGGATCGTGATCGCAAAATCACCGAGCCGCGCGTTGAGCGCCTTGACGTCGATCTTCCAGCCTGACGCATCCCATTTCTTGAGCCACTCGCGGTAGTGCGCGATCGCGGTGTCGCCGGGCACCAGCACTTCGCGGGTGTTGCTGTCGGGGGTGCGCACGGGATTCAGATTTTCGACCACCGCCATGTCTTCCTTGACGACGCGCAGCGTGACGTCCTCCATGCGCTTTTCGTGCTCGTCGCCTAACAACCAGTTGCGCATGCTGACGAGGTACAGGCGCGTGTGCGATTCATCGACTGGCGCTTCAAACAGATACTGGTGAAATGCATTGCTGGCGGAAAGGTCGATATAGGTGACAAGCTGGTTAGGTCCCTGATGCCAGGATCCGGCGGCGCCGAGGCGCGGGCCCTGGCGCACACTCGCCAGCGCGGTGTCTTCGCTCTTACTGCCACCGAACTTGATGTAGTGCTTGCTGCCCCAGGGAATTTCTTCCATCGGCAGCGGTGTGCGTTGCTGCTCCGGTGACAGCGAAGGCTGTCCCTGTGCGGTGTGCACGAACTCGTTATGAATCGGGTCGAGCCCATTTTCCATCGAGCGTTCGTAGTACGCGTTGAGATCAAACACGAACGTCTGCGCGCGCCATTGCGGCGACCCGAATTCCTGGATTTCGTACAGCGGCGGTCGCTCCGCTTCCGGCAGATCGCCCAGGAATGCAAACACGATCCCGTATTTTTCCTGCACCGGATAGCTGTCGACTTTCGCGCGCGCGGGCAGTTTCGCGTCCGCGCCCAGCGAAGGGATTTTCGTGCAGCGTCCGTCACCGCCATATTCCCAGCCGTGATACGGGCACGCGACCGAGTCACCCTTCACTTTGCCGAGCCCCAGCGCGCCGCCGCGATGCACGCAGGTGTCTGACAGCACATGCGCCTGGCCCGCGGAATCCCTGAACGCGACGAACGGCAGGCACAGGACCTTGACGCGCAGCGGCTTAACCGAGGTGACTTCGGATGCCAGAGCTATTGGGTACCAGAAATTGATGTACACGCCTATTTGCCGGCTCGCGAGGTCGCGTCGATAAACACATCGATATCGCGCTTCATCTGCTGGCGCGAGTCTTTTTCCAGGTACATCATGTGCCCGGCCATGTAGTACTTCATGTCGATGCGCTTCTGCACTTCGGCCGGCGCGCTGAGATGCGACATCATGTATTCCGCGCCGAAAAACGGCGTCGCGAGGTCCATCATGCCGTTCAGCACCAGCACGCGCAGCGCTGGGTTGAGCACCAGCGCAGCGCCGAGATCGGGGTTGGTATTGACCATGGGCTGCGTCCCGTTAGGTCCCTTGTGAGTCATCTTCCATTTCTCGCCGATGGCGTAGTGCGTGCCCCAATAGGTCTTGTCGGCGCCGAATTTGAGTTCACCATGGTAGTAGTCGAGGAATGTCGCCGTGAACGCGCCGGTGATGCTGCTGGCCTGGGGATCGTAGGCCGCATCGCGCGCCAGCGGATCCGACGTCAGTCCGAGGAATCGCGTATCGAGGCGCCCGACGGTCAGGCCGGCAGTGCGCTTGAATTCCTGCGTGAACATGCCGACATGCACGCGCAGCTTCGCGGTCTTGATGTAGTCGACCGAAAGGCCGGTGTACGCATGCAATTTGTTAGCAACGGCGTCGAACTCCGCGGCCGGGATGGCATCGCCTTTCATCAGCGCGGCGGTATAAGGACCGATCGCAAATTCGCGCACTTCCCTCAACAGCGGCTCGAGTTCGCGCTGCAGGCCGGGCAGCAGCTTGTGATACCAGGCGGTGACGGTATATGTCGGCAGTTCGAGCGCATACGGGCGATCCGCATCGGTGTCGTCCAGCGCGCCGATGTCGGTCGCCACTGAAACCAGGATGACGCCGTTGAACATCATGTTGCGCTTGCTCTGCAACTGCTCGACGATGGCGGCGCCGCGCGTCGTGCCGTAGCTCTCACCTAACAAATACTTGGGAGAATTCCAGCGCTGGTTATCGGAGACGTATTGCGCGATGAAGCGCACGAAGGAATCGATGTCCGGATCGACTGCGAAAAAGTCGTCGTCCTTGCTGTCGCCGGCGGCATGGCTGAGACCCGTGCCCACCGGGTCGATCAACACCAGGTCGGATTTGTCGATGAGACCGTAGGCGTTGTCGACCAGCTTGTAAGGCGCGGGCGGGGTCGGCGCGGCGTCGACGACTTCAACGCGTCTCGGACCGAGAATGCCGACGTGCAACCACATGGAAGAGGACCCCGGACCGCCGTTGAATGCGAAGGTGATCGGACGCGGCGCGCCTTTCGGGTTCGCGCGGACATAGGCAACGTAGCCCATGCTCGCGATCGGCTTGTCCTCGTCATTGCGCACGATCAGCGTGCCCGCGGTCGCGGTGTAGTCGATCGTGGTGCCGCCGACCGAAATGCGGTGTTGCGTGACCGATTGCTCGGCCTTGGCTTCGACTTTGTCCGCGGGCTTTACGTCCTCAGCCGCGACGCCTGCTGCGAACAACAGAGCGCACACGGGCAGTGCCGCCCGACTGATTTTGTTTGACACGTTGAGGTCCTCGCGATGACTGGCGGGCAGTATAGCCGCAGTCACGGCGAACCGTGACCCACCGCGCCGGCTTGCTCCGCGTCGGTCATTGCGCGGTGGCCATAGCTAACCACTCTTGTTAGCACCCAAAGGCCTTTGGCCTGGCGCCAGATCATCAGGAACCTGGCGATGCCCTCGCACTTGCCGCTTTGAATCTCACAAAAACGATGCTCGCCCTCTTCGATCGCGCCATAACCCTTGATGGGATAGACGCGGAATGTTGCCGGCAAAAGCTCGCGCCGCACTTTACCGCAGATAAATTTTCGCGTGTTAGCAACGACAGTCTTGCGATCAAACGTTGCCCCGCCATCATCGTGATAAAACTCGACGGTCGGTGAAAAGAATCTCGCAAAGGCCGGCATGTCGCACTTGTTGTAGGCGTCAAAGACTAGAGTATCCAGTTCGCGCACCTTGCTGTTAAGTGCCATCGCTGGTTCGGCAGCCTGTGTTCCCGCAGCATGAGCCGCAACGAGGCCGATAAAAATTGCCCGCAAGAGCCGCCGGAAATCAGCAAACCGAGTGGTGTCCATTGTCAGGAATCCGCCCGCAGTTCCTGTTGCGCCTGGCGATTGGCAGGCGTATCCAGATCGCATTGCACGCGCATCCATGACGGGTTGACGCCGATGCGATCGGCGCCGGGTTCGGTCCAGGCATAAGTGAGCGTGGCACCCGATTCATCGCGCTCCTGAATCACCACTACCAGCGTTTCGCGATACATACTGAAAGACCAGTTGTTGCGTAGTGTCAGCACCATCGGCCGTCCGTCCGGATGATCGAAGAAAAACGTGCCGCCCTGATCGTGCAGAACGAGGTACTTGTCCGTGTACATCATGGGCTTGCCGGGTTGCCTGGGAAAATCGATCATGCAGGCAAACAGCCGCGCACGCTCCAGCACCAGCTCTTCGGTGCCGGTCTCGGTCCAGCGCAGGCCTCGTTCATCGATGCGCAGCCGGCGCGCCGTGCCCGCGCACTGGTCGCTGCTGGCAACGCCGACGAAACCGTCCACATCCCGCTGCAGGCGCAAATCGCAGGCAGGATCGGCCAGCGGTTTTCCGCCGGCGACAGCTCTATATGCAAGCGCCTGAAGTGCCTTGCGGGCTGTATCCACACCTAACACGTAGAAGCGCATCTCGCGCGCCGCGCGGGGGTCATTGCCGGCGTAGGCGCTGATCGCCAGCGCATCGTTGCCGAGCCCTGAATCGCCCGCCCTTTGCACTGCAACATGCAACCGTGGGTGCGCACCGGTAGCGCGATCGCGGCGGCCGCTGGCCGAATCGAATTCCAGTTGCTCGCGGTTGTCGAATTCTCCCTGCCAAAGCGAAAGCAAAAAATTGCGTTCGTAGTCCAAGGTGGCCATCTTTGGCGTCGATAGCGGCGGTATCACCGGCCCAGCGTTGGGAAATCGTTGCGGATATGCGACGTTTACTAGTACAAATTGCCCCAGCGCTAACGAAAGCCAGCAAGTTTTATGCGTTTTGGACATGCTCTAAATCCTGTCTGTTGACCGTAGGAAGTTTACCGCCATCGCAATCGAAGGTGTAATTTCAAATGAGGGGGATTTTATGCGGCGATGCCTAACAGTGCTGTTGGCGGCGGTAGTGCACATGGCTGCGGCCAGTGCCGCCGACACCCGCACGGCGATCGACCCCGGCGCAGAAACGCAGATCCAGGAAATCGTCATCAGTGTCTCGGACATCGAGCGCGCCGTACCCGCGTTTCGCGACGTGCTGCAATGGAAGCTGCTGCAGAGCGGCCCTGCGAATGCGACAGTCGCGCGCTCCTGGGGACTCCCTGGCAAGACCCGCATCAACGAAGTGTTGTTAGGCAATGCGGCGTCGCGTTATGGATACGTGCGCCTGGTGCAGATTGCCGACGTGCCGCAACAGCCCATTCGCCCGATGGGACGTTGGTGGGATACCGGCGGCCTGTATAACCTCAACGTGCTGGTCAAGGATCTGGACGCAGTTGAAGCCGGCCTGATGAAAAACGGCTGGCATGCGGTGAGCCTGGTCGACGCGTATGAATACCCCGGCAATGTGCGCGGCAAGAGCCAGATCATGGTCGGGCCGGAATCTGTGGTGCTGTCGTTCCAGCAGCGGATTTCACCGGCTCTGGCGGGGTGGCCGGAATTTACCGGCGCCGCACACATCGAGACGGGCTATCAAATTGTTACCGATTTCGACAAGGCCAATGATTTCTGGAAAAACATCATCGGGCTGACAACCCGCGAACCACGGCTGCGTCAGTCCGACAAGCCGGTCGGCAAGAACGATTATGGCTTGCCGCACAATCTGATCGGGGTTGAAGACAGCCGTCAGGGCGGAGCGTATCCGCGCAAGGGCGGCGAGCAATTGATTGGGCTGCGCCAGTTTGTCAGCGCTACGGGGTTCGATTTCACCGAGCGCGCCAGGCCGCCCAATCTCGGCATCATGACCCTGCGCCTGCCATTTGCCGACATTGATCCAATCCTGGCGCGGGCGCGTGCCGCCCGCATGACGCTTGCGGCCGAGCCGCAGATTGTCGACATGGCGCCCTACGGCAAGGTGCGCCTGGCCGCGCTGCGCGCGCCGGGTTCAGGCCTGTGGGTGGAGATCTTCGAGCCGGGCGCCAAGCCGCTGAGCCATGACAGCATGCAGACTTTGTTAGGTCGTGGAGCGAGAGGTACCTGGGTCAGTTTTGGCGGCGGCGCCAGGGGTACCATGTGGTACGCGCGCGGCGGTAAAGCTAACGTGACCTGGGACAAAGGCGGCGTCAAGGGAACCTGGGCGCTGAAAGGCAATTCGATTTGCACCGCGTGGCCGTCGATGCGCGACGGCCGTGAACAATGCGCGGTCTATTTTCAGGTGGATGGCCGCAGCTACCAGTCGTTTCAGATTGACGGCACGCCAGACGGTTTCAATACATTTCAATGAGGGGATACCGATGACTAGATTGAACAAGCCAATGGCTATTTTGTCAGGTCTTGTTTTCTCGTCGCTGCTGTTCGCACAGGACAAACCGCAGGACCGGCCAGGCGCTGACTCGGGCCTCGAGGAGATCGTAGTTTCGGCGCGCAAACGCACTGAAAACCTGGTCGACGTGCCCATCTCGATCACCGCTATCAGCGAAACCATGATTGAGAACACGGGTATCAACAGTGTCGCGGACCTCGCGCAGCAGACTCCCGGATTGTCGTTTCGGCCGGCATTCGGCCGCGTCGGCTCCGGTCAGGGCGGCGGTTCGTCGAACCGTCCGACCCTGCGTGGTCAGTCGAACATCCTCGGCATACCTAACGTCGGCTTTTTCGTCGATGGTGTGTTTGTCTCCGGCAACATCACCAGCTACCAGCTCGATAATCTCGAACGCATCGAGGTGATTCGCGGACCCCAATCGGCGCTGTTTGGCCGTGGCACGTTCGCGGGTGCGGTGAACTTCATCACACGCAAGCCCGGCAATGAGATCAAGGGCAAGTTCGAAGCCACGCGCGGCCTCAACAATCACTCTGAAGTGAACGGCTACTACGATTTTCCGGTCATCCAGGACAAGCTCTTTGCCGAGATCAGCATGCGTCACTATGAACGTGGCGGCGACTGGTACAACCGCGCGAGCAAGAAGAAGGACGGTGGCGCAGAAAGCACCGAGAACGCGAGTGTCAAGCTGTACTGGAAGCCCGGCGATACTTTCGACCTGGAATTCAACGTCGGGTTTTCCAAAGACGTCGACGGCACCTTCGCGGCAAGTTTCACCGGCATCAATTGCTTCCTGCCGCGGATAACCAGTATTAACGCAGCGGGCATTCCACAAGCGTCGACGCGCAGTCGCGGCTATTGGTGTGGCGAAGTGGATATCGATAACCAGACCGATTTTTACAGCCGCAGCGACATTATCGACAAGTTTGGCCTGCATGGCGTCGATCGCGAGACATTTCGCAGCAGTCTCAAAGCTAACGCTGACATCGGCGACTGGACGCTCACGGGAATAGCCGCGTACAACAAGTTTCGCAACGAGCAGGCCTTTGAGAGTGGCTTCAATGACAGCGAAGCGGCCGGTCGTCCGGTCGGACTATCCGCGACCCAGGATCGTCGCCGCGACTGGTCGGCAGAAGTCCGTATTGCGAGCCCAGCGGACCAGCGAATCCACGGCCTGTTCGGCGCGTACTACTATCGGGAGAACGACGGCGCTGGTAACAACGGCGTATTTGGTGTGCCTGCCGGCGTTATTCCGGTTCCGTTAGGTTCCACGAACATCACCTTCGCGTATACACCAACGCTTAACGACAGCGCCGTCAAGAGCAGGTCGACTTTTGCGGCGGTGGATTTCGAGGTTACCGATCGCCTGAGGTTGACAGCGGAAGGGCGCTACCAGGTCGATACCATCATTAATGATCAGCTGACCAACGCGACGATTCCCTCAAATCTCACCAACACGCTGCTGGAAAAAGATTTCAAGAAGTTCCTGCCGCGCGTGACGGCCTTGTTCAAATTGACGCCCAACTGGAATTTGTATGGCAACGTGGCCAAAGGCAACAAGCCGGGCGGGTTTAACTCTTTGCCGGCGAACGCCAGCGCAGCGTCACTGGCGCAGCTGCAGGCGCAGTTCCAGGCGTTCAATGAAGAAAGTGCCAGGACCATTGAACTGGGCATCAAGGGCGGTAACGAGGCTCGCACGCTGCAGTTGAGCGCATCGATCTACCAGATTGACTGGGACAGTCAGCAGCTGACGTTGCCTTTCCTCTACACGACGACGACTAACACCCCGTCGAACTCGACCGCGATTGTGAATGCCGGCAAGACCAAGGTGAAGGGCGCCGAAATCGATTTGAACTACCGGCCTTTCGAGTCCCTCAACCTGCGCTTCGCCTACGCGTTAGCGGACGCGAAGATCGTCGATTTTGTCGACTTCGAAACCGCTGACTTGTACGACACCGATGGGCGTGTGGGTACTTTCGATCTGGCTGGTGATCCGAATGGCCAGACCGCTGGCGCGCAATTGCCGCAATCGCCGAAACACCAGGTGATCCTGTCCGCCGACTATCGCCGCCCGCTGACCGACAACATCAAGGGTTTTGTTCGCGGTGACCTGACGTATGAATCCAAGCGCTACGACCAGGTGCACAACCTTGCGCACACCGGCAATTCAAACTTGCTGAACCTGCGTACGGGAATCGAACTCAAGGATTGGACGCTGACCTTGTGGATGGACAATGCACTGGATGACCGTACGCCGGCATCGCTGACGCGCCTGCTGAATTTCGGCAGGCTGATTTCGATTCCGCCGGTCATCCCGGGCAATGCCCGTCAGACCACGTTCTACCGCGATATTCTGATCTCGTATCCGCGCAAGCGTACCTATGGCTTGACCGCGAGATATGCGTTCTGATGCGCAACACACCGAGCGCGCACGGTTCGTTAGCCAAGTGGTTTCACTGGCTGACGGCCGCGTGCATGTTGCCGACGCTCGCGATCGCGGTGTACATGGACAGCCTGCACGAGTACGTACCAGGCGATCCGCAGAAGTATTTTGCGGTATTGCCCTGGCACAAGACTCTCGGATTCCTGGTGCTGTGCATCCTGGTGTTCCGGTTGCCCTGGTATTGGCGCAATGTCCGGCCGGCTGACCCGCAAGGCATCTCCAGGCTGCAAAGCGTCCTGGCGCACCTGGTGCACTGGTCGCTGTATGGCCTGATGCTGGTCCTGCCCTTGTTAGGCTGGCTGGGCACTTCAGCGGGTGTAGGAAAATTCAAACTGTTCACACTCTTTGAAATGCCGCGACCGCTGGCCAAGAACCTGGAATTGTCCCAGCAGCTTTACGACATTCACGTCGTCCTCGGTTGGACCGCCATGACACTCGTCGCGGTACACATCGGCGCGGCGCTGTGGCACCAGTTTGTGGCGCGCGATGGACTGCTGCGGCGCATGTGGTTTGGCGGCGTACAGTAGAATTGCTCCATGTGGCCCCCGTCAGTCCGATTAGCCGGCAGTCATGCGATATTGGAACCGTTGACGCCCGCGCATGCGCCCGCGCTTGCGGACGCGACGCGCGACGGTGAACTGTGGCGGCTCTGGTATACGCGCATTCCTTCGCCGGAGCAGATGGGCCCGGAAATCGCACGGCGGCTGGCGCTGCGCGAACGCGGCTCGATGCTGCCGTTCGCGGTGTTGGATGCCGCCGGCGTGCCAGTCGGCATGACGACCTACATGAATATCGATGCGCCTAACAAACGGGTCGAGATCGGCAGCACCTGGTACGCCAGGCGCGTACAGCGCACCGCGCTCAACACCGAGTGCAAACTCATGCTGCTGCGGCACGCGTTCGAACAGCTCGACTGTATTGCCGTGGAATTTCGCACGCACCGCATGAACACGCAAAGCCGTCGCGCGATCGAACGCCTGGGTGCCCAGCTCGATGGCATGCTGCGTTCGCATCAGTGCATGGGCGACGGTTCGCTGCGGGACACCGCGGTTTACAGCATCATCGCCAGAGAATGGCCGACGGTGCGTTCACACCTGCAGTTTCAGCTGCAGCGCCCGCGGCGCTGACAGTTCCAGAACTACTGCGCGACCGGTTCCCAGTAGTGGATTCCGTCGGGCGTGCCGTCCATGCGAAATGACTGCGTAACCTCGCCCCACAGGCGATAGTGCTGCACACACAACTCGCGGCCCTCGCGCAGGCCTTTCCAGGCTGTGCATACGGTGTCGCCACGCACGGTGCGAGTGCCTTCGACATCGAGATTGCCCTGATCCCATTTCACATGGGCGCTGCCGTCCGCACGCCACCAGACCGATCCTGTCAGCTGATTGTTGAAGCGGGTCCAGTGCGAATGGCGATCGCGGGCGGTGAATTTCAGGAGCTCGCTTTCCGACATCGGATGCGCGCCGGGCTCGACCACCTCGAGCCAGATCCCGGACTCCGGCACGCGCACCGCCAGGGCCCTAACAAAGTGAAGAGGGTCCTTGCTCAGGCGCAGCAGTTGCACGTCGGTGGCGAGCGGAATGCCGGCGCCGACCAGGCGCGATCGCAAGGCTTCGATGTCGGTCGTCGCAATGCGCACGGCGAACGATGCCGCAGGCGCGTCGGGCGCCAGCAATTGGGCGCGCAGGCGCAATTGGCCATCGAGCGACTCGATCATGGCGGCGTTGCGTGCCTCCTTGCCATGCAACCGCACCGCCCGGAACAGCTGCAGTGTTTCAACATGCAAGCGCGTCCAGGCGGCGAGATCCGGCACGCGCTGCACGAGTCCGGATAGCGTGGGGTCGCTGACGGCTGAACCCCACCACGGGCGGTCCGGTGCTAAATAGACCCTGTGGACTAACGCGCGATTTCTGCCGAGGCGGCCGGCCGGCGCGATCTGCACCGGGGTATTCACGGGCAGCCCCCAGACGCGCACCTGTGTGACGTCGGCGGAGCGCGTGTCGACAATCGAATCCAGAGCTGCCGCCGAGCTGAACAAAACTTCGGTGGCACGTGCCGTGCCCGGCAGCACCATAGCTAACAAAAGGCACGGTAGTCGTGTCATAGCCTGGCCATCATAGCGCGTGACCCCAAATGAAACCGCAAGAATTGCGACGCCAGACTTCACAGGAGACCCTGGTACTACGACCATGAGCTATCGAATTGCCGGCCTGAATACCGCGCCTTTTGTGCATCTGTACGGCCTGACTGGCGCGGCGTTGCGGGAGCTGGGCGTCCAGCGCGTTGTCGCGCATGCCAAGCCGGGCTATCCCGACCGCCTCGAAATGCGTGACGTCGAGGTTGGTGAGAAACTGCTGCTGTTCAATCATGCCTGCCAGCCAGCTGTTCGACTGTCCAAACGTCGCCTACATCCATGCACACAATGCCAAGCGGGGTTGCTATTCGGGGCGGATTGACCGGGCGTAAAGCACTCGACCCGAGCGGAATTTGGTTTAAGCTTTGGCCATGAAACTTTCGAACCGGCGCCTTTTTGCGTTGTTTGCGTTTTTGTTAGTGATGCCACTGGTGGGGATGGCTGCAACGGACGGGTACGTCACGCCGGCCGATGCCACGTTGGTACGGCCCTTGCCGGTGGGCGCCAAAGCACCTGCATTTGCCGCGCGCCGCCCCGACGGCAGCGCGTTCCAGTTCGATCCGGCAACGCGCAAAGGACCGGCTGTCATCATTTTCTACCGCGGCGGCTGGTGCCCCTACTGCAACGCTCATCTGGGCTCGTTGAAGGCCGCGGAGGGCACACTGCGTGCGCGTGGTTACGAAGTACTATTCCTGTCAATGGACCGGCCGGAAATTCTGCGTACCAGTCTGAAAGACGATGTTGAAAATGAAGTCGCGAATTACACGTTGTTGTCGGACGCCAGTGCTAACGCAGCCAGGGCGTTTCGCGTGGCGTTCAGGGTCGATGACGACACGTATAGCAGGTACAAAGGCTTTGGGATCGACCTTGAGGCCGCGTCTGGTGAAAGACATCATTTGTTGCCGGTACCGGCGGTCTATGTCATCGATCGTCGCGGGATAATCCGCTTTGTGCACTACAACGCCGACTACAAAGTGCGACTGAGCGCAGATAAATTGCTTGCGGCGGCACGCTGATCAACGGCGCATTGTTAGGATTATTCGGCCCGGGAGAATAGCAATGGATTCACAGGCAAGCGCCGTGTTAGCGAGCCTTCGCGCCAATGGACCCGCGTTGGAATATCGCTGCCGGCATCTACTACGATCGCCAATTATGGAGTCGCCCACGGGATTTGTTAGCCGAAGGGGAACTCAGACGGTTCCTGTTCGGCGCATATAACGCCTGGCCGGCCACCATCCGGCGTTACTTCTCCATAGTTTGGGCCAGATGAGCATTGGTTTCGAGTGTTTACGGTACTAGATAATGAGAAAATTTCTTACTCTGCTGCACCGCTGGGCGGGTCTGGTGCTTGGCGTGCTGCTGGTGGCGCTCGGAATTTCCGGCAGCGCGCTGGTTTATCGCGCCGATATCGAGCGCTGGCAAACTGCAGCCTTTCGCAGCGTGACGCCGCTTGCCGCGCGCCGGCCGGTGGACGACTGGGTGAGTGCCGCCGCAACCTACGTACCGCGCAAAGTGCTGGCTCGGATCACCCTTCCTGCTGACCAAACCGACGCCGCGCAGGTGTTCATGCGTCTCGCCGCGGCGCGCAATCTCAAGCAGGCGGAACTCGAGGTCGTCTATGTGGATCCGTACCGCGCAATTGCACTGGGCAGCAAACGCGCCAACAGCGGGATTCTGTGGTCGCTGCAGGACTTTCACTACGCGCTTTTTTCCGGGGAACCTGGCCTGAAGATAAACGGTCTTGGTGCATTCGCGTTTGTTCTGTTAGGTCTTAGCGGACCGGTACTGTGGTGGCCGGGCTGGAAACGACGCGCGGATGCTTTGCGGGTGCGGTTGCGACCCACCCCGGCCAAATGGCGCGACCTGCATGCGCTAAGCGGCGTGGTGATCTGCCTGGCGCTGCTTCTCATCGGCGCGACCGGTGTCTACTACGCCTATCGCAGCACCGCCGATTCCGTGGTCATGCTCGTGACGGGCAACGCCGCGCGCGAGGCGCCCAGGCCCGCGCCGCAAGCGGCGCTGCCGATGTTGCCGTTGCAGGATCTGTTAGCAAGTGCACAACGCCTGGTCCCGGATGCCCATTTTGACGAATTACGCCCCGCGCGCGCGCCCGGATCGGCCACGAATCTGTCGTTCCGCCTGCCGGGTGACCTGGTGTTCGCACGCCATCGGCTGTTTCTCGATCCCCAGAGCGGCGCGCTGTTGCGGATTGATCGCTACGATCAGTTGACACTGGGTGAGCGGGTTATGGCTAACATTCAGGCCTGGCACTACGGCTATTTTGCCGGTCGCTGGTCGCAGTGGCTCTGGCTGCTGGCCGGTTTCCTGCCGGCATTTCTGTTTGGATCAGGGCTTTGGCTGTGGTGGCGCCGCCGGCGGCATGCGGCGCCGGCAGCGGTCAGGTAATGTCTGGATGACAAAAATGTATCGCCGCTACGTCGAGACTACGCTGGGGCAGATTCACGTCACGGAAGCAGGTGATGGCCCGGCAGTACTGCTGATGCACTGGGTGCCGCTGTCGGGTGAAATGTACCGCGACGAACTCGCGCATTTTTCGGCATCCGGGTTTCGCGCCCTTGCGGTCGACATGATGGGTTTTGGCCGTTCGGACCGGCGCATCGGTTTGTGGAGCGTTGAGCAGCATGCGACAACGATGATAGAAACGCTCAGTGCGCTGGCTGCGCGCGATGTCGTGGTCGTCGGCGGGCATTACTCGACACCGGTCGCGGTCGAGCTGGCGCGGGCCGATGCTAACAAAATTGGCGCGCTGGTCATCGACGGTGGACCGCTGATGCCACCCGAGGTCTTCCAGGCGCTGCTCAAACGCGCCCGTGTTGGCATCGGGCCCGGTATCAGGGATGACGGCTCGCACCGCAACTGGCTTTGGGACCAGGCTGCACACACCTACACGGTTTTTGCGCCAAAAAGCTTTCAGCTGGATGAAGCGCGCTTGCCGCGTGTCTATCAATTTATCGCGGACTTCATTGCCGCCGGCATGCACCAGGACATGGCCCAGCTGCAGCCCTACGATTTCGCGAAGAAACTCGGGGCCGTGCAGCTACCGACGCTGGTACTCAGTGCGGAAACCGAGCCGTTGCGCGCATCTTTCGAGCCGTTGATTGCCGCCCGCGGTGATTGCGCGTCGCATCTCTTCCCGGGCGATCATCCGCTGCACGATCCGGTGCGCGCCGGTGAATTCGCGCGCGTGATCACCGGCTTCTATCGTTCTGCTTTGACCAGCCGGTCGACGAAGTAGCCGGTCTCGCCAAAGCAGCTGGTCGGTATGCCGCGGTGCTCGCGATAATGCAGCTGCAATTTCTCGCCCATGTGGTTTGTTAGCTGAGTGGCGACCGCCACATCACGCACCGTGAACTGCCAGATCTGCGGCGCCAGCCCGGGAACGACGTACTGCGCCAGTTCCCCTTCCCAGGTCTTGCAGATCCAGCCTTTGCGGGAAAATTTCTGCAGCACGCCCGCACGGTCGCCATCCGAGTAATCCCAGGTCAGGGTGACCCAGGCCCAGGCTGCGACACCGATGACAACCAACACCAACAGGCTGAGAAACCCCAGCCCCCAGCGTCGACGAGGTCGTTTGGGCGTTTCCTGCATCACGATGGTGCTTTCGAAATCCGGCTTGGTCATGGTGCCGCCATTCTAGCGCGCATCGCCCGCCATTCGACCAGTGCCTGCTTGCGGGACTGGTCCAGGTCGATGATCGGCGGCGGATATCCGGGAGTGTCCACCTCGGGAACCCAGCGTCTGATGTAGTCGCGCTGCGGATCAAATCGTTGTGCCTGCACCTGTGGGTTGAAGACCCGGAAATAGGGCGCTGCATCGGCGCCGCAACCCGCCGACCACTGCCAGCCAAGCGTGTTGTTAGCCAGGTCGGCATCGACCAGCGTGTCCCAGAACCAGCGCGCGCCTTCGAGCCAGTGGATGCGCAGATTTTTCACGAGGAAAGACGCCACCAGCATGCGTACGCGGTTGTGCATGTAACCCGTGGTCCACAGCTGGCGCATGCCGGCATCGATGATCGGAATGCCGGTACGGCCTAGCTGCCAGGCGCGCAGCTGGGCCTCGGCCGCGCGTGCATCGCGCCACTGAAACTGCAAAAATTCGGGCCGCAGCGGGGCGTCGGTGGTATGCGGAAAATGAAATAGCAGCGAGTGTGCAAATTCCCGCCAGCCGATCTGCGTGACGAACCGGTGCTCCCGCCAGCCAGCCCGGGAGCTAACAGACCGCAGGACCTGCCGGGGACTCAATTCGCCGAAATGCAGTGCCGGCGACAGCAGCGACGTCGCGCGCCGCGCCGGGACGTCACGACCCGTTGCGTAGTCCCCGGCTGGGCCGTCGGCAAATTGCTGCAGACTTCTTGCGGCGCCGGCTTCTCCCGGTTGCCAGGCCTGCTGCAGGCCTGAATACCAGAGCTTTCGCGGCATCAATCGCAGATCGTCCAACGCGAGACCGCCTGGCCATCGGGCTGGCGCCGCCATGGTTCCCGGCACCGGGAGGGTATCCACTGATTGCAGTCTTGTTAGCGCGGCGCGCCAGAACGGTGTAAAGACCTGATACGGCGTGCCAGACTTGTTAAGCGTCTCCCAGGGCTCAAACAGCAGGGCGCCGGGGAAACTTTCAACGGCAATGCCCTCGGCGCGCAATTCGGACTTGATTTTGGCGTCGCGCGCGGTCACCGCGGGCTCGTACTGGCGCTGCCACACAACCCGCCCCGCACCGCTCTCGGCTAACAGGCGCTGCAACTCCTCGAGGCTGTTACCGCGGCGCAGCACCAATTGCGAGCCGCGCGCTGCGAGCGCGTCCGATAGTTCCCGCAGCGACTGGTGCAGCCACCAGCTGGATGCTGCGCCTGCCGTCCAATTGCCTTGTTCGTGCGGCGCATGGATGTACACGGGTATGACGGCGCCGGCCCGTGCGGCATCCGTCAACGCCTGATGGTCTGCGAGGCGCAGATCGCGGCGCAACCAAACGATGGTCGTGGTACTCAAACTATTGTCCTTGCTTGCGGCTAGAGTAACGCATGGGGGTAGCCAACATGGACGCGACCAGACCTTTTTCCAGACGTACAGTTTTGTCATCCGGCGTGGGCGCCGTGGCCGCCGGTGTCCTTGCGGGCGTGCCCACGACCGCACACGCCAATCGGCCGGCCGCGACACGCTCGCGCGGCTATGCGCAGGGACCCCACGGGCTGGTTCACTACCAGGACACCGGCCCGGTCGCGGCGCCAGCCGCGCAAAAAACGCGATTGCCGCTGTTGCTGCTGCACCAGGCGCCGATGACGTCGCGGCAATTCGACTCGGTCTATGGCTTGTTAGCAGCGCGCGGCATACGCGCCATCGGGATCGACACGCCGGGCTTTGGCATGTCGGATCCCACGCCCTTCGTGCCCAAAGTCGATGACTGGGCGAGTTCGGTTGTCGCGGTGCTCGATCATCTGCGTATCCGCAAGGCAAATGTCCTGGGCCACCACACGGGCGCGCTGCTGGCGACGGAAGTGGCGCTGCAGTTTCCACGGCGCGTCAATCGCCTGGTTCTCAACGGCCCGTTTCCGATCACCGCGGCGGAACGGCAGGATTTGTTAGCCGGGTTGCAGCAGCGGGAAGTCGAATTTGAATACCGGCCGGACGGCCAGCATCTCGCAGACAGTTTCATGACCCGCTGGAAAATGTACGGCCCGGGTGCGGATGCGAAGTTGACAACGCGGGTCATCGTCGAGAAATTCCAGGGACTTGGCCCGTTCTGGTACGGGCACAACGCGGCCTATCGTTACGATCATGCGGCGAAACTGGCACTTATCAGGCATCCGACGCTGATCCTGCTGAACACGGGCGATCAGATCTACGAGCGTGCGCAACGCGCGCGCACCATCCGGCCCGATTTCGCCTATGTCGAACTCGAAGGCGGCGGCGTGGATATCGTTGATCAGAAGCCGGTCGAGTGGGCCGATGCCGTGGCGAAATATTTACGGAGCAGCGTATGAAACCCGGCAAACGAAAATTTCTGCAGGGACTGGCCGCGAGTGGCGCGGCAGCCTGGGTGGGCCTGAGCCCGGAGGCAGTCGCAGCGGCTGCACGCAGGACCAAGATAGCCGCGGCCGCTCCCGAATTCGATCTGCTGGTCGTCGGCGCGGGCACGGCGGGAATGTCAGCCGCCGCGGTTGCGGCCGCGCGCGGCGCGCGCGTCGCGCTGATCGACAAGGCGCCGGAAATCGGCGGCACGACGCCGCGCTCCAGCGGCCAGATTGCCGCGTCGCGCACTGTATTTCAGCAGGCGCTGGGCATTGTCGACTCGCCCGAAGAGCATTACGACGACATCATGCGGATCAACAACTTCACGTCGGATCCGGTGCTAACAAGATTATTCGTGAATAATGCGCCGGCCGCGGTCAACTGGCTGGCGGCCAATGGCTTCAAGGTGACCGAAGGGCATCCGGTCCTGACGGGAGGTCATGAGCCGTTCACCAAACGGCGCTACCAATGGGGTCCGGAAAACGGTAAGTCGCTGCTCAAAGTCATGGCGCCACTGGTTCAGGCGGGCGCCGATGCCGGAAAAATCATGCTGCTGTTGAACAACGGCGCGGTCGATCTCATCCAAGATTCGACGGGCTCGGTGTCAGGTGCGGTGGTGGAAGACGCTGCCGGAGTGCGCCGCGACATTCGCGCGCGCAACACGGTAATCGCCAGCGGCGGCTGCGCGTCGAACCCGCGGCTGTTTGAAGAGTTGCACGGCGCGCGCCTGGCCGCGACCGTGGCTTATCCCTTCAGCCAGGGACAGGGCCTGTTGTTAGGCCAGGGCGCGGGGGGCTACCTGCGCGGCGGCGACAACTACGTGCCGCTTTATGGCACGGTGCTGTCGTCGGAGCAGGTGCCCTGTGCGCCGGACTCTGCGTTTCGCAGCAATCCGCATGATCGCCAGCCCTGGGAAATCCACGTCAACTCGCATGGTGAGCGATTCGTGCGCGAGGATCATCCCGGCGTCGAGTACCGCCAGCACCAGCTCCAGAAGCAGCCCGGGCAGTGCCTGTGGGTCATTGCCAGCCGCGACACGCTGGACAAGGCGCCCACCGGCTTCACCAAATGGACGCCGGCGCAGATCCTCGAGAAGTGCAACCAGCACCCGATGTATCACGCGGCCGGCGATCTCGACACGCTGGCCCTGCGCGCCGGCATCAACCCCGCGGGTCTGCGGCGTACGGTCGCTGACTACAACGACGCGCTGCGCGCCGGCAGGTCAGATCGACTCGGTCGCGACCACCGCCCGGTCGCACTCGACCTGGCGCCCTTCGTGGCGGTGCGCGCCACCGGCTGGACCGTGATTTCGTTTGCCGGGCTCGCGGTTGACGGCGCGCTGCGCGTGATCCGCAGCGACGGCAAGCCGATCGGCAACCTGTACGCCGCGGGCGAGGTGTTAGGTGGCGGTTCGACATCCGGCAACGCCTATACCAACGGCACGATGCTGACGCCGGCGCTGACCTTTGGAAAATTGTTAGGCGAAACACTGCCTGCCGGCTGATGCCTGGCAGCAGGCCTCAGACCCTGCGCAGGTACCAGGCGTAGTCAAGCTCGGTGACCTGCGCGGCGCATTTCAAGGGGAACCTCGCGCAGGGTCCCGCTGCGGAAACGCGGTACGGAAAAAACTGTCGGCGTTCCAACGCGGCGGTTCGCTGCGGCTGGCCGCTTCGCTGACGATTCTGGCATCCACGCGTGCCAGCCTGGCGAGCGACGGGTAGTGAATCGGCAGGCTGATCTCATCGCTTGGCTGGTGGTAATTGTCGCGCAGGAAGCCATCGACCAGGGCCCTGGTGTCCACGACCGGCAGGCGCGGCAGCGCGGTGACGCCGTGGTCGAGGTAAATCGCCGGAATTCCCTGACGAATGAACGAGTATTGATCGCTGCGCACAAAAATCGTTTCTTCCGGCATCGGGTCAGGCGTCAAAGCCAGGCCCTCGGCTTTGGCGGCGCGCGCCGCGAGCGGACCCAGATCCGAGTGCTCGGCGCCGAAGGCCACCAGGTCCGCAATGGCGGTCAGCATCACCGGCATGTCGATATTGACGTTGGCGACAAACTTGCCGCCGGGCAGCGGCGGGTGCTTCGCAAGATAATCCGAACCTAACAAACCGGACTCCTCGCCGGTGAGCGCGGCGAACAACACCGAGCGCCGCGGTCGCGAGCGCGCGCCCGCCAGTGAGCGCGCCACTTCCACCAGTACCGCCACGCCGCTGGCGTTGTCCACGGCGCCGTTGTAAATGCCATCGCCCTTGATGGGCGCACTCTTGCCGAGGTGGTCGAGGTGCGCGGTTACCACGACGATCTCGCTGGCCAGGCGCTTGTCGGTGCCGCGAATCAGGGCCAGGACGTTGGCGCTTGAGCGCTTGCCTAACAAAGTCTGCCGCTTGAGGCTCGCGGTCGCGAGCAGGTCGAACCCCTGGGCTTTGCTGGCGCTGGCAGCGGCAAAGACTTCGCCCAGCGTTCGCGGCGCAGCCGCGAATACTTTGGCGGCGCCGGCCGGACTGAGTGACATCACACATTTGAATTGCGGAAATGAATCCGCGGCCACGCCCTGTGCATCCAGCCAGCGCATGCGCGGCCGCCAGGAAGCCTGGACTGTCCTGGCCCAGGGATTACGCTCATTGTCGGCCGGCGTCAGAAAGATCAACACGCCCACGGCGCCACGCTTGATGAATTCCGGGTACTTGGTCAGGTTGGAGGAATAATGTGCGCGTTCGGTCGACGGGAAACGCTCCGGCGCGCCGCTCAGCATCACCACAATCCTGCCGCGCAGATCGAGCCCCGCCAGGTCGTCATGTTGCAGCTCAGGGGCGTGTACGCCAAAACCAACGAATACCATCGAGGCGGTTACGGCCGATTCGGCGGCATTGGTGTCGGGGATCGGCAGAAAATCGTCCATCACGGTGAGCGCGGTGCTAACACCATCACGGGTGACGACAATCTGCGCCCCCGGAATCACGGCGCCCGCCTCGACCAGCTGCAGCGGCTGCATCCAGCCAGCATCGCTTGCGCCGGGTTCCAGCCCGGCCGTGGCAAATTGCGCCGCGACATAGTTGGCCGCGATATCGTAGCCGCGGCTGCCCGCCACGCGACCTTCCAGCAAGTCATCCGCCAGGAAATGCACGTGCGCCCGGATACGCTCCGCGGCCCCGTCGGTTGCCGCAGTTTCCACGGCGGCAACCCTGCCGCCTGGCATGCTGTTCGCCAGCAGGGCGATGCTCATTGCGCCCAGCAGGACCGTAAATTTTTTCATGCTTGTGCATGTTATCGTAGCGCCCATGCATCCGTTTCCGCACCACTACCAGGTCAGTGCCGACGCCAGACCCGAAGGCACGGTCACCCTCAGCTCACCGGGCCTCACGACGCTCGAATCGGCGCCGCCGGTTGAATTTGACGGACCGGGCGATCACTGGTCGCCGGAAACCCTGCTGGTGGCTTCGATCGCAGACTGCTATGTGCTGAGTTTCAAGGCGGTCGCCGCCGCCTCCAAGTTCGCGTGGACCGCACTCGAATGCAGCGTCCATGGCAAGCTTGAACGGGTCGAGCGCACCAGCTTGTTCACGCAGTTTGAAATCAAGGCTCGTTTGCGGCTACCGCCCGGCGCCGACCAGGCGCGCGCGCAACAGTTGCTGGAAAAATCCAAGCAGGTCTGCCTGGTTTCCAATTCGGTCAAGAGCGAGTTTCACCTCGTTACCGAGATCACCGCCTAGCTAACAGGAGGCAACTTCAGCATGAAGACTCTGCGTAATCTCTTTGCCATGGTTGCCGCGGTTGCGCTGGTCGCGTGTGCGTCCGGCGGGAGCGGCGGCACGCCCAAACTCACCCGGCAGGCACAGGCCATCCAGGCGGCCGTTGCCAGCCCTGATCGCCCCGTCAAGGACCGCGACGAAGACGCCAAGCGCAAACCGGTCGAGGTGATGACGCTGGCAGGCGTCGCACCAGGCCAGAAGGTCATCGACGTCTTCTCCTCCGGCGGCTGGTATGCCGAGTTGCTGTCACGCGTCGTCGGCCCGAAGGGCCGGGTTTATGCGCAGAACCCGCCCAGCGTGCTCAAGCGCTTTGGCGACAAGGCGATCATCGAGCGCCTGGCTAACAACCGCCTGCCTAACGTCGTGCGCCTGGACAAGGAACCTAACGCCCTGGAGCTGGCGCCGAATTCCCTCGACGGCGCGATGATCAACCTCGTGTTCCATGACCTGCAGTGGATCACCCAGGATGTGCCCGGGTTCCTCGGCGATCTGCATAAGGCGTTGAAAAAAGGCGCCTGGGTGGCGGTCATCGACCATGCGGCGCCAGCCGGCACCCGCGACTCTTTCGCCAAGGACCCGCGTGGCCAGCACCGCATCGACGAAGCGTTTACGCGCGAGTTGTTCGAAGCCGCAGGCTTCAGGCTGGCGGCGACCAGCGATATCATGCGCAACCCTTCGGATGACCGTCAGAAAGCGTTTTTTGCGCCTGATATGCAGGGCAAGCAGACCGACAAGTTCATTTACATCTACCGCAAATAGCGCCGGCGGATGAAGACCAATCTGAACCGGATGAGCGTGCTGATCCTGGCTGCCGGCCAGGGTAAACGCATGAAGTCCGACCGGCCGAAGGTGCTGCAGCCGCTCGCGGGCAAACCGCTGCTGCAGCATGTGGTGGAAACCGCGCGCAGCCTGAACGCTGACACCATTCACGTCGTCTACGGCCACGGCGGTGAGCAGGTGCGTGCCGCGTTTGCTAACGATGCGCTGCACTGGGCCTTGCAGGCGGAACAGAAGGGCACCGGTCATGCGGTGATGCAGGCGATGCCCCAGGTGCCGGACGATCACCTGGTGCTGGTGCTGTACGGCGACGTGCCGCTGATCAATCTGCAAACGCTGCAGCAACTGATTGCGCTCACCGGTCCACGCGTCATGAGTCTGCTCACCGTCATGCTGGACGACCCGACCGGCTATGGGCGCATCATCCGTGACCGGCGCGGCCAGGTGCGTGGCATCGTCGAACAGAAGGATGCCAGCAGGACACAGCTGCGGATCCGCGAAGGCAACACCGGCGTGCTGGCGGTGCGCGCCGGCCTGTTGCGTCGCTGGCTCGGCAAGCTGCGCAGTAACAATGCCCAGGGCGAGTATTACCTGACTGATGTCGTCGCCATGGCTGTCAAGGACAAGATCAAGGTCGTGCCGTTGCTTGCGCCCACGATGGGCGAAGTGTTAGGTATCAATGACAAGGCGCAGCTCGCCGAACTCGAAGCGCTGTACCGCATGCAGCAGGCGCGCGCGCTGATGCTGGCGGGTGTCACGCTGCTGGATCCGGCGCGAGTCGATGTGCGCGGCGAAGTCACCGCCGGCCGCGATGTCGAGTTGGACGTCAACGTGCTGTTGCTCGGGCGCGTGGTGTTAGGTGACCGGGTCCGGATCGGCGCCAACTGCGTGATCCGCGACAGCTCAATTGGCGCAGACACCATCGTGCAGCCCAATTGCGTGATCGACCATGCCGCAGTGGGCGAGCACTGCCAGATTGGCCCGTTCTCGCGCCTGCGACCGCAGGCGAAGCTGCATCGCGATGTGCAAATCGGCAATTTCGTCGAGATCAAGAAATCCGAAATCGGCGCGGGCAGCAAGGCCAACCATCTCAGCTATATCGGCGATGCGGTCGTCGGCCGCAACGTCAACTTCGGCGCCGGCACTATCACCTGCAACTACGACGGCGCTAACAAATGGGTGACCACCGTCGAGGACGACGTGCATACCGGTTCCGATACCATGCTGGTGGCCCCGATACGCCTCGGCAAAGGGTCCACAACCGGCGCCGGGTCAACCATTACCAAGGACGTGCCCGCCGGGGAGCTCGCCGTCGCGCGCGCCAAACAGCTCGCCGTTGCGGGTTGGAAGCGACCTGTTAAGCAAAAAAAGTGAACCTGCTGCCCATCCGAGACAGCCACCTCGCGACTGCTGGACCCAGGTCACAGTTCCATTAAGTCAAACGGCGGGGCCAGACCCCGTTTTCTGGCAAAATAGCGGCCCCCTGAGCGGCCCGTAAGCCTGCCGGCCCAGGCCCGATTTACTGCTGAGAATCTGGAATCCCTGCCATGTGTGGAATCGTCGGCGCTGTCGCGGAACGCAATATCGTCCCCATACTGATGGAGGGCCTGCGCCGGCTGGAATACCGCGGCTATGACTCGGCCGGTGTTGCAATACTGAATGGCACCGACAAGCTCAAGCGCGTCCGCACCGTCGGCAAGGTCAAGGCACTGCAGGATGCGCTCGATCAGTCGCCAACCAGCGGCAAACTGGGCATCGCACACACCCGCTGGGCCACGCACGGCGTGCCGAGCGAGCGCAATGCGCACCCGCATATTTCGCAGGATGGCATTGCCATCGTGCACAACGGCATCATCGAGAATCACGAAGAGCTGCGTGCCGAGCTAACAAAGCTGGGTTACAAATTCACGTCCGAGACCGATACGGAAGTCATCGCGCATCGAATTCACCATCACCTGAAGACCCAGAAGGATCTGTTCAAGGCGGTGCGCGCCACCGTTGCCGAGCTGGAAGGTGCGTACGCGCTGGCGGTGGTCAGCGAGCACGATCCAGAGCGCATCATTCTTGCGCGTGAAGGCTGCCCGGTCGTCATCGGTTTGGGCGTGGACGAAAATTTTGTCGCCTCGGACGTGTCTGCTTTGTTGCCGGTGACGCGCCGCTTCATGTTTCTGGAGGAAGGCGATGTCGCGGATGTCGCGCGCCGCAGTATCAAAGTGCTGGATCGCGAAGGCAATGTTGCGGACCGGCCAATCCGCGACAGCGAACTCTCGGCCGATTCCGCCGAGAAGGGCCAGTACCGCCACTTCATGCTGAAAGAGATTTACGAGCAGCCGCGCGCCATTGCCGACACGCTGCAGGAACGGGTCGCGAACGGCCGTTTGCTGGAGCAGGCGTTTGGCCCGGCGGCGAGCGCAATTTTTGCGCGCACCGAGCATGTGCAGATCGTTGCCTGCGGCACGAGTTTTCACGCTGGTTCCATCGCGCGCTACATGATCGAGCAGATCTGCCGGATTCCCTGCGCGGTCGAGATTGCCAGCGAGTACCGCTACCGCAATCCCGTGGTGCCGAAAAACTCGTTGTTTGTGACCATATCGCAGTCCGGCGAGACGGCGGATACGCTGGCTGCGCTGCGTCTCGCGAAGCAAGGCGGCTACGCCGGTTCGCTGGCCATCTGCAATGTCCCTGAGAGTTCGCTGGTACGGGAATCGGAACTCGTGATGCTGACGCGCGCCGGCCCCGAAATCGGCGTGGCCTCGACCAAGGCATTCACGACGCAGCTTGTGGCGTTGTCGATGCTGGTCATCGCGCTCGCCAAGCATCATGGCGCCGATGTTGAGCGCGAACGCGGCCTGGTGCAGCGCCTGATTGAATTGCCCGGCCTGATGGAAAAGACCCTGACGCTCGATCCGATCATTCACAAACTCGCCGAGCGCTTTGCGGAAAAACATCACGCCCTGTTCCTTGGCCGCGGTGCGCTGCACCCGATCGCCATGGAAGGCGCACTCAAGCTTAAGGAAATTTCCTACATTCACGCTGAGGCCTACGCAGCCGGTGAACTCAAGCACGGTCCGCTGGCGCTGGTCGACGATCAGATGCCGGTGATCACCGTCGCGCCTAACAACGATCTGCTGGAAAAATTAAAATCGAATTTGATGGAAGTGCGCGCTCGTGGCGGCGAGTTGATCGTGTTTGCCGATCCGGAATCGGGTTTTGAACCCTCGGACGGTGTCACGGTGATCCAGATGCCACGCCATGTCAGCTATTTCCAGGCGCCGATGGTGTATTCGATTCCGATGCAGCTGCTCGCATATCACGTCGCCATCCTCAAGGGCACCGATGTCGATCAACCGCGCAATCTTGCGAAGAGCGTAACGGTCGAGTAGTCGGGTTCCGGCTGTGCCCATGGATGCGTTTCTGGTATCGACCGGCGTCGTGGCGCTTGCCGAGATCGGCGACAAAACCCAGCTGCTCGCATTTATTCTCGCGGCCCGTTTCAAGGCGCCGTTGCCGATCATTGCCGGCATTTTGTTAGCAACCAGCGTCAACCACGGACTCGCCGGCGCGCTCGGCGCATGGATTACCAGTGCGGTCAGTCCCGGCGTGTTGCGTTGGATCCTCGGGCTGTCCTTCATCGGCATGGCCATCTGGACACTGATCCCCGACAGGATCCAGGCGCAGGAGACCCAGGTTGCGAAACAACTGGGCGTCTTCGGCGCCACGCTGGTGACGTTCTTTCTGGCCGAGATGGGCGACAAGACGCAGCTGGCGACGATTGCGCTCGCGGCGCATTACGCCGCGCCTGTCATCGTCGTCATCGGTACGACGTTAGGCATGCTGATCGCCGACGTTCCGGCCGTATTCATTGGTAACAAGTTCGCAGCGGCGATCCCGATGAAGCTCGTGCACACGATCGCCGCCGTCATTTTCGCCCTGCTGGGCGTTGCCACGCTGTCCGGCTTCGGCAGACAATTCGGTTTCTGACCAGGACCTGTGTTGCGCCATGCTGCAGGCCGCCATCAAGCGCAATGGCTGGGGGTACTGGGCGCAGCTCGTTGGAGCACGCTCAGTGTTTGAAAAATCCGTCCTGATCCAGCATTCGCCATAGCACCTGGATCGCCTCGCCCGCGCGCGCGGTCAGCGCCGCGAAGTCCTCGACCACCAGCTGACCGTCAAACACCTGCCAGTGGCCGCGAGTCATCGTGTGCCGCACGGCGGTGCCATTCGCGTACAGCAGGTGCGTGAGCGGCTCGGGCGGTAGCGCGCCCACACCGACCAGCGGTCCTGTCAGGTCGATGCACACGAGGTCCGCCTGCGCGCCTGCGGCGAGCCGCCCGAGATCCGCACGGCCGAGCGCATCCGCGGGGCGCCAGGTCGCAGCCGCGAGCGCGTCGTGAATCGTGGGCCGTTGCAACGGCACCTCGGAGGCCTTGCGTAGCAGCGACCAGCGCGCTTCGCCCTTGATGACGGCGAGCTTGATGTTTTCGATGTAATCGTTGGAATGAGTGTCGATGCCGATGTTGGTATCGACGCCCGCAGCTAACAACTCAGGCCAGGGCTGGGTAAAGCCACCGGCTCCGCCGGCGGATGGGCAGGTTGCATAGGTAACGCGATGCTGCCGCAGCAGCGCGGGATCGTTGCGCAAATCGAGGCCGGTCATATGCGCGCCGAAGACTTTCTGCTCGAGCACGCCGAGCTTCGCCAGCCACTCGACCGGGCGCGCGCCCCACAGTTTTTGCACGACTTCCGCTTCGCGGCCGCCCTGCGCAAGGTGGATATGCAATCCGTGCCCGAGTTGGCGCGCGCCGTCGCTCATCGCCGCCATTGTCTCCGGCGTGTGGGTGTCGCAGGCGTGCGGCGCCATCAGCGGCAGAATCAGGCCATCCTCGGCGCCGTTGACCGACTGCGAGAAGCGCAGGTTGGCGGCAATTTCCTGCAAAGTGGCCGGTACCGAATCGGCCAACACCTGGTCATCCGTGCGCTGCCAGACCGCGAACAGGCGGCCGATGCCGGGCACCATGCCGGCGGGATAGGCGCGCACGCCCCAGCGCCGCGCGATGCGCACGTAACTCGCGGCCTGGCGCAGCGACAACGCCATGTCGAGCTGCGTGGTGCATCCGGAGCGCAGCAGTTCGGCCAGGTTCCAGGCTGTTAGGTCGTCTAGTTGTCGTTCAGGCAGCTGCTCCGCCAGCTCCAGTGGCCGCGCGTATGAGCGCCGCCCCTCAAACAGCCCGCGGGTGACTGAGCCGCCGCACACATGGGTGTGGCAGGAAATAAATCCGGGCGTGACCAGCATGCGGCGCGCGTCGATATGGCGATTGCGGCCCGTGGGCCGACGCTGGCTGACCTCCGCGATGCGGCCGTCCTGCACCACGATGAACGCATCGCGCAGCAATCCCAGCCCGCGCTGCGATTCCGGGCCTGGAACCAGTGCCCAACCCGCCTCAATGATCTGGGTGCCGGCCGGAGGCCGTACCCGCTCTGCAGCAGCGATCGGTGCGAACGTCGTCGCCGCCAGCGGTGCCAAAGCCGCGGCGCGCAACCAGGCCCTTCGTTCAGCATCCTGCGGTTCGCCGCCGAAGCAGGTGTCCTGGTCGTGCGTGCAGCCCTCGGTCATTACGAAAGTTTAACGCGCCCGTCGCCTGGCGCCGACAGTTTCACGCGGTCACTTTGTCGCCGGCATCTGCTAGGCTTTGCACGCCATTCGGGGCAGGTGTGAGGAGAACAAGACGTGCCAGAAGACAACAAGTACACGCAGTATTACGAAGTCAAGAAAGGTGATTCGCTGTCGAAGATTGCCGAGCAGTACTACGGAGACCCAATGCTGTATCCGCGCATCTTTGAAGCAAACAAGGACATTCTCAAGGACCCGAACAAGATCAAGCCGGGTCAGAAATTACGTATCCCATAAGGAGTTTTTGCAATGAAGTTGTTCAGAAAGTCGTTGTTGTTAGCTGCCCTGGCGTCAGTCGCGCTGGTGGTGGGCTGCAGCAGCATGAAAGAGCCGGCCACCAAGGCGCTTGCCGATGCCGAGGCGACGTTGGCCACGGTGCGCGACGACGCGGCCAAGTACGTGCCAAATGATTTACAGGGCGTTGACGCCTCCATGGCCGATCTGAAGGCCAAGCTGCAGGCGGGCGATTACAAGAGCGTCATGGCGGCCGTGCCCGAACTGACCACGAAGCTGACGGCGTTGAAGGACGCTGCCGCTGCGAAAAGAGCCGAAATGGAAGCGGCGGTCGAGAAAGCCAAGGGCGAGTGGACCACGCTGGCAGCCGATCTACCGGGCATGGTTGGCGCGCTGGAAAGCCGTGTTAGCGCGTTGAGCGCGTCCAGGAAGCTGCCCAAGGGCATGGATGCCGCGAAGCTCGATAGCGCCAAGGCAGGTCTGGCCGAGGCGAAATCGGCGTGGGAAGCCGCATCTGCTGCGTTCACATCGGGCAACGTGACGGATGCCGTCGCCAAGGCGCAGGAAGCCAAGGCCAAGGGTGGCGAGGCCATGGCTGCTCTCGGCATGACCGCTGCCAAATAGTTATTTCGAAGCTGATTTCGCGGTGACGCGGATTTTTTTGAGCCCTGCCTGGTGCGGGGCTTTTTTTTGGCCGTCAATCGCCGTGTGCGGAAAACCAAGCTAACACGTAGGAGACCTTGGCGTTGAGCAGGCTCGGTCGCGCCGAAATATCGTGCGATGCCCCTGGCACCCGCACCAACACGGTATCGATCTGCCGGAGCCTGAGCGCCTGATAGAACTGCTCGGCTTCGCTGATCGGCGTGCGGTAGTCGAGCTCGCCGCTGATCACCATAGTCGGTGTCTTTACGTTACCAACATACGCGAGCGGCGAGCGCTTCCAATAGGAGGCCTGCGCTTCCCAGGGCGGCGCTTCGAACCAGTAGCGGTAAAAGAAATTGGTCGCGTCGGCTGTCAGCACGAAGCTGGTCCAGTTGATCACCGGCTTGACGACGACCGCCGCGCGAAAGCGATCGGTATGGCCGACGATCCAGCTGGTCAGTACGCCGCCGCCGCTGCCGCCAGTTACGTACAGTTTCTTCTCGTCGACATAGCCGCGCTTCAGGACTTCATCAACGCCAGTCATCAGGTCGTCGAAGTCCTGATTCGGGTAGTTGTGATGAATTTTCTGGCCGAAAACTTCGCCGTACGAGGTGCTGCCGCGCGGGTTCATGAACAGCACGACATTGCCCGCGGCCGCATAGAGATGCGTCTCCGCGGCGAACTGCCCCTGGTAGTTGGTGAACGGACCGCCGTGAATTTCGAGAATCATTGGATATTTTTTCGCGGGATCGAAACCCGGCGGCTTCAGGAGCCAGCCTTGCAGCGGCAGGCCATCCGCCTTGGAAACAAACTCGATTTGCTCCAGCGTGCCGAGATCGCGCGCACCCAGGCCATTGGCGTTCAGGCTTGTCAACTGCACGATGTTGTTAGCTGCGGTCCCCGCGCCAAGTTCGGCAGGCGCCGCGGCGCTGCGACGGGTGTAAGCGAAACGCCCGTCGCGGGCAACGCTGAATGAGCCACCCGAATAAGGCCGCGTGACGTCGGTGCCGCCGAGATCATCCGCGAGCTGCTGCATCCTGCCGTCCAGCCCGAGGCGCGTGATGCGCGTTTGGCCGCGATCGTCGTATTGGAAATAGATAGCGCGCGAGTCGGCCGCGAACTGCGGACCTGCCGCATCACGATCGAGCTGCGCGGTCAGTGAGCGCGTAGCGCCCGACTTGAGATCGCGCAGATACAGCTGCGTCACCTGATAACCCTGGTAACGATCATCGAACCCGAGCCAGGCGAGATAGCGGCCGTCGGGCGAGACGAGCGGAGTGTTATCGGGACCGCGGCGGTCGGTGATCGCCTGGAGCACACCGCCCGTAACCGCGACCCGGTACAACTCGCTGTCGTTAGGTTCGAGGTCGGCATCCTTGCGCCGATTCGCCGCAATAAGCACGCTACGCGAGTCAGCCGTGAAAACCGGTGAGCCATCATGATTGAAGTCGCCTGTGGTCAGCTGGCGTGGCGCGCCGCCGCTGGCGGCAACAACGAACAAATGATCGAACGTGTCGGCCAGGTAGCCTTCGCCATCAGCACGGTAGACCATGCGATCAATGATCTTCGGCGGCTCGGCCCATTTGACACCTTCGGGCGGCTTCGGCAATTCCACCTTGAACGCCTTGCGGCTGGCTGGTACCGGCATCGTAAAGGCCAGCAGGCGCCCATCGGGCGACCAGGCCAGGCTGCGCGGCGCTTCGGGCAGATGGGTAATCGCGCCACTGGTGCCGGAATCCAGCCAGTGCACAAAAAGCTGCGCAGCGGATTCGCCGTCCCGCGCAATCCACGCCACGCGCCGCCCGTCCGGCGACCAGCGCGGCAACGAACCTTCGTTAGCGTTGTTAGACAGCGGTCGGTGCGTGGAGCCATCCGTCGCGATCAACCACAGGGTGCCACGCACCCGATCGGTACGCACATCCATGCCGCGGCGCACGTAGACGATCCAGCGTCCGTCCGGCGAGATCTGCGGATCGCTGACCCACTCGAGGTCAAAGACATCCGCGCAGGTCATTGCCGCTTTGGTTTCTGCGTGCGCCATCGGCGCAAGCGCAGCACCGCTGACAATTGTTAACGCGGTGAGCAGGATGCGGCTTCGGCGTTGGACGGACATGGGCATCGGGATCCCCTGAAAAATCAGATGTTGGTTAATGCAATTCGCTGCGGACGCCAGAGCAATTGTCAGGCAGGTTGTGCACTTGAGTTTCCAGGATAGCCCTTCAGCTCAATGACATTGCCGTCCAGGTCCCTGACATAGAGCGACGGGCCATCGCCGGCGGCGCCGAAATTGACTGCTACGGGACCGTTTGCCGTGATTCCGCAGCGCTGCAGATGCTGTTGCAGTGCGCCTGCGTCGAAAGGATCGATGTGCAGGCAAACGTGGTCAACGTTACGGCCGTCGCTGTTAGGCGCTGCGCCGCCCCGCCTGCCGAGCGTGCCGTCGATACTGATGAGGTCGATCATCGACGTGCCTGCCCGCAGATGCACCAGGCCCAGGTCCAGGCGCTCCTTGACCACATGGCAGCCCAGGACCTGCTGGTAGAAAGCGATGCTCTGCGCCAAGTCCCGGACTCGAAATACAACGTGATCAAGCTGCTGGATGGCGAATGGGATCATGCCTTAGCCAAATATTACCGAAGCCCTGCGTGGTCGAGCGGATGATCGTGCAGCGCGAGTATTGCGGCCTGCCTCACGCATGCGAAATCAAATTTCTTCCAGGCCTGCCGACACAGTATTGGCACCCCCGTTTTCCCGAGCCGAGGCTGCTTGCAGCCTCCTCAATCAAGGCCCTGGGGACTCGGGGGTGTCTATGCGCCCTTGTTGACGGGTTCCGCCAGCAAATCGTGTTCATCCGATCCTGTAATGCGAACCCTGACAAATTCTCCGGCCTCGAGCGGCAAGGATTTGCCGCCCTTCTTCACCGCAATCCGGACAACCCCGTCGACGTCCGGTGCTTCGGCGGCGCTGCGGCCGATGGCTGTCTGGTCGGTCATTTCATCCACCAGAACGTCGACTTCCGTGCCGACGCGCGCGCGCAGCCGCGCGGCGCTGATGCGTGCCGCGGTTTCCATGAAGCGTGCACGGCGTTCCTGCTGCACCTGTGGCGGCACATGATCCGCGAGCTTGTTAGCTGCCGCGCCTTCGACCGGAGAGTACTCAAAACATCCGACGCGATCGAGTTGCGCTTGCTCCATCCATGCTAACAACTCGGAGAATTCGGTCTCGGTCTCGCCCGGGAAGCCGACTATGAAAGTACTACGCAGCGTGATCCCGGGGCAGTCCTGGCGCCAGCGCCGGATGCGCTCCAGCGTATTCACCGCAGCGGCGGGCCGGCGCATGCGCTTGAGCACGCTTGGGCTGCCATGCTGGAACGGCACATCGAGGTAGGGCAGGATTTTCCCCCCGGCCATCAGCGGCACGACCTTGTCGACATGCGGATACGGGTAGACGTAATGCATGCGGACCCAGATACCGAGCTCGCCCAGGCCGCGCGCAAGATCGAGAAAGCGCGTCTCGTAATCCTGTTCGCGCCAGCGACCGCCCGCGTACCTGATGTCGGCGCCGTAGGCGCTGGTGTCCTGGGAAATCACCAGCAACTCCTTGACGCCGGCGCGCGCCAGGCGCTCGGCCTCGCGCAGTACCTCGTCGATGCGGCGGCTGGCAAGCTTGCCGCGCATGTCGGGGATGATGCAGAAGCTGCACTTGTTGTTGCAGCCTTCGGAGATCTTCAGATACGCGTAATGCCTTGGTGTCAGCTTGATGCCCTGCGGCGGGAGCAGATCCGCAAACGGATCATGTGCGGGCGGCAGGTGTTCGTGCACGGCGCCTAACACGTCAGCGTAGGCATGCGGGCCGGTGACCTTCAGCACGTTAGGGTGTCGCTCCAGTATCCGCTCGGGCCGCGCTCCCAGGCAGCCGGTGACGATGACCTTGCCGTTGCGCGCCATTGCCTCGCCGATCGCAGCCAGCGACTCATCGACCGCGGCGTCGATGAACCCGCAGGTATTGACGACCACCACGTCCGCGGCTTCATAGGTCGGCGCTACCTCATAACCCTCGGACCGCAGCTGGGTCAGAATGCGCTCGGAATCGACCAGTGCCTTCGGACAGCCCAAGCTGACAAAACCCACTTTGGGCGGGGCTTTAGGCTGGGCTTTGGGCAAAGGCTGGCGGCGGGCGGGCATGGGGCGCGCATCTTAGCAGTCTGGCTAACCCCGGCCGGCATCCTGCCGCAGCAGTGGCAGGCACTTTTTCAACCTGGGCGCGATTCGATCTGACCGACCGCTGAGTGGGTACAGTGTCCGCGATACGGACCATGCCGACGTAGTTGCTTTCCACGGCGCCTGCCGCAGGGCGAAATGCGCACTGGCATTTTATTGTCCGCGCGGCAGGGGTTGTTTGAGTGCGAGGATCGGTAGCAATTGTCGGTGCAGGCATAGGCGGCCTGACAGCGACCCTGGCGCTGCTGCGCGCCGGGTTCTCTGTTAGGGTCTATGAACAGGCGCCGGCGCTCGGCGAGGTGGGCGCCGGTATTTCCCTGAGCCCCACGGCCGTGCACGGCCTGAACGCGTTAGGCCTGCATGAGACCTTGCAAACCAAGGCCTACCATCCGGAAGACCAGTGCGTTCGCCACTACCAGACCGCCAAGCCCATGGTCTGGATCAATCGCGGCAGGGAGCTGATCGATAAGTATGGAGAGCGCTACTACTTGATCCATCGGGCCGATCTGCACGATGCGCTGGCCGCGCAGGTGCGGGGGCTCGCGCCGGACGCCATCGTACTCAACAAGAAATGCACGGCGGTCGCGCAGACAGCTGGCGCCGCCAGTGTCACGTTCGAGGACGGCAGCACGGTCATGGCGGACCTGGTGGTCGGCGCGGACGGTTCGCGCTCACTGGTGCGGCAGGCGATTTTCGGGCTGCTGGAAGTGTCGTACACGGGCTACATCGCCTGGCGCGGCCTGGTGCCGATGAGCAAAGTACCGCAGGAAATACTGGACCCGCCATCTGGCATTTTCGTGGGCCCGGGGCATCTGGTGAACCGCTATCCGGTGCGTAACTGGGAGCTGCTGAACTTCGTCGCGTTCGCCGAGCGGCCCGCGTGGACCGAGGAGGGCTGGTCGATCCGCTCCACGGTCGAAGAGTTGTTAGCTGAGTTCCAGGGCTGGCATCCGGCGGTGCGTACCTTCATGGCCGAGACGCCGCGCGACAATCTTTTCAAATGGGGGCTTTTCGACCGCGAACCGCTCAAGACCTGGAGCCAGGGGCGCATTACATTGTTAGGTGACGCGGCGCATCCGGTGCTGCCTTTCCTGGGTCACGGCGCGGTGCTCGCGATCGAGGATGCGGTGGTGTTAAGTCGGGCGCTGGCAGCCTCTGGCTCGGTAACCGAAGCGTTGCAGCGTTACGAAAAAGCGCGCATGGCACGTGCCGCCTTTGTCGTGCTTGAATCGCGCAAGGCGGGCAAGCAGTTTCACGCCAAGGAAACCGACACCTACGTGCAGCGCACGCAGGGCAAACCAGCCGACGAAGGCCTCGGCCTCTTCTCCTACAACCCGGTTACCCAACCGGTCTGATTATTTCGCCGGCTCCGCGACTTCGGCCGCCGGCGCCGTCGCTTCAGGCGTTGTCGTAGCCGGTGGCGGCTCTGCAGGGGACGGGATCGGCGCCACGACCTGGCCTTGCGATGCCGGGATCGCTTCTGCGGTGCGCTGCGAACAGTTGCGCAGCACCCCGAACAGCAGCAAAGCCGCGATTGGCACCAGCAGCCACGGATAGACCGCGCCTTTGCGTTCATTTGCGCCGCTGCCAAGGGCTGCGAGATCCGCAACACCTAACGCCGCGGCCAGCCCCGGGGGAGCCTCGCTGGCGAGATTCGCTTTGGCCGCCGTCAGGATACCGCTTACGCTGGCGACATTGAGGCCACCCGGTGCGGAAACGCCGAGCTTGCCGATGGCACCTAACACCAGCGGCGCGGCGATGCTGAGCAGGCTGCCGGCCGAACTGCGGCGCACGCCGGCGAAGTTAGCTAACAAATCGGTGACGGGGCCGGCCTTGTCGCCCAGCAGATTGCCGAGCAGGCCCTTGCCCAGGTTGATCAGCGTGTCGGACTGTGCGCCGGCGCCCAGTGCGCCGCCGAGGTTGTCGAACAGCGAGCCGTCATGCCGGCCGGCCTCGAGGATTTCGAGCAGTTTGCCGGCGCCCGATTCATGGCCGAAATTCTGCACCAGGCCCGCCACGACAGCGGGGACCGCACCGCCAATGACAGCCTTGCGGGTGGCGCTGGGTGTCTCGCCCAGCGAGCTTGCCAGCGCGCCAAGCGCGGATTCCGTTACTTGTGATTTCAGCAGTTCGAACAGGTCCATTGGGTATCCAGACTGAGCAGCGTTAAACCGCGACGGCGAAGGGTACTTCGGCGACCTCAGGGCGGCAACCAAGGCGTGTGTCTGTGGGTATGTCTTGACCCGGACGGGCCGGGCGACGACGCTAGCCGCCACTATGTCAACGACAGCAACGACGGCCGTGTTGCCGGACCTCGCCCGGCGCGATGACGCTGCCTATCTGGATTTTGTCGAGGGTTTTCGTGAGTACATCCTTGGCAAGGGCGCCGATTTTGAGGACCGCCTGGACGCCGAGGCGCGCGCCGAGGCCGAGCGGCGCGGCAAGGCGTGGACCGACCTCGAGGAGCTGCGCGCCTACCTGCGGCGCTTTCCGCTGACCCAGATGCGCGACCGCCTGGTGCGGACCCAGCAGGAGATGAAATGGCATCGCCTCGCGCGGTCCTACAGTGACCGGCGCATGGAGCTCGAAGCGGAGCTGTCGCGCTGGGACAACCAGGGCCCGGGAAAGTTGCTGCTGGACCCGGCCTTCAAGGTGCCGGATTACGCCAATGTTGAGTTTCACCTGCAGCCCGGCGGCTACTACCACGATGCGCTGTCCGGATTTCTTTACCACTACGGCACCAAGGTGTTTTTTCGCGGCGGCAATGATCAGGACGAGTTGCACGGCGCGCTGGTCGGGCGCGTGCCGCCGCCAGCCGATGGCAAGGTGCGTCGCGTGTTAGATATGGCCTGCTCGGTGGGCCAGAGCAGCACCGCATTCAAGCGCCGCTACCCGCAGGCCGAGGTGATCGGCATCGATTATTCGGCGCCGATGCTGCGCGTCGCGCACCGCCGCGCCGCGATGGCGGGGCTCGATGTCACGTTCGCGCAGCGCCTGGTCGAGAACACCGGGTTTCCCGATGCGCACTTCGACATCACCTTCGCGTTCATCGTGTTCCATGAACTGCCACTACGAATCATTCACGAGACGGTGCGCGAAGCGGCGCGGATCACGCGCCCCGGCGGTCGCTTCATCGTCTATGACTTCACCGAGTCCGCCATCAAGTCGCCATACCAGCTCTACCATCGCTGGTTCGATGCCCGGCACAACGGCGAGCCGTATTCGCAGGACTTCTGCGACTGCAATCTGGATGCCTTGTTAGCCAACAACGGCTTTACCGCCGATGCCGATGTGATGGCGCAGCGCTCCGGCGGCGCCGGCTATGTGAAGCACTGGTTCGCCACCCGTGCCTGAGTTCGCATCGGCGCCCCAGACGCCGGAGGGTGGCACACCGATCGTAGGCCCGGACCCGATCTACCTGCGCGATCCGCTGCTCGATGCGACGGTGCGCATGGTGGTCGAGCTGACAGCCCAGGTCTGGGTGGAGCGCGAGCG
>JANMYM010000090.1:0-3672 GCA_031382085.1 Gammaproteobacteria bacterium | reverse complement strand
ATGGTGACGGGCGACGGACCTTGCGCGCGCACCGGCAGGATCGCGCGTTGCGCGCCGCGCACTTCGAGGACCGCAAACTGCGCAACTCCCATGCGCATGCTGATGCGCACCGGCCAGCGGCCGTTAGCAGGCGCGGTCAGGAGGACGGCACCACTGCTGCCGGCGGTCTGCAGGTCGATGACCAGTACATTGCGCTCCCAGAACTGCAGCAGCGCGGGCGGCTGGCCCGTCGGCGACTGCAGACCCACAACCTGAACCGGCTGCGGTGGCGGCGTGACCTTCTTCTTGAACGGCCACCATGTAAACGCGCCGCTGGCGCCGGCGCCAATCGCCAATGACAGCGCGCCAACGAGGAACCACACCCTCGAGCGGGAAAACGTGCGAGCAACCATTCGCGTAACATACGCGAGATCAGGCCGTCTGTCCTCTGCCCCATGAAAACGCTCGCCGCATTCAACTTAAAATCATGGATCGACGCGAACCGGGCGCAGCTCAAGCCGCCGGTCGGCAACAAACTGCTGTTCCGCGACAGCGAATTCATCATCATGGTCATCGGCGGTCCCAATGATCGCCGCGATTTCCATGTCGACCCGGGCGATGAGTTTTTCTACCAGCTCGAGGGCGACATCACGCTGCGCACCGTGCAGCGCGGCATGCTGGTCGATCTGCCCATCCGCGAGGGCGAGGTGCTGCTGCTTCCATCTAACACGCCACACTCGCCACGCCGGCCCGCTAACACCATAGGGCTGGTGGTGGAACGCGTGCGCGGCGCCCACGAACCCGATGGCTTCCAGTGGTACTGCGACCGCTGTCAGCACAAGCTGCACGAGGAGTTCGCCGTCGTCACGGACATCGAGACCCAGTTGCCGCCGATCTTCCGCCGTTTCTTTGACAACGCGGCCGCGCGCCGTTGCCGGCACTGCGGTATCGACGCGGCGCCGCTGGCATGAGCGCCCTGACGCTGAGTGTTGGAATGGTGGATGCAGCCCGGCCGGCGAGTGCCTGGCAGCTCGCGGCACCCGTCAGCCTGGCAGCGGAAACACCACTCGATGGAACTTCGGCACGCTGGTTCGACACACCTCCAGCGCACAGCTGGCCGCATCGCAGCGGCGCATTTTCAGGCAGCGTGCTAACAGGCGCGAGTTGCAATTGCCGCAACCTGCAACTGACCCCGCATGGTTCCGGCACGCATACGGAGTGCGTCGGCCATCTGACGGCCGATGACTGCCATGTCATTCACGTATTGCCGACGGGTCTTCTGCCGGCACTGCTGATCGACGTCGACGTCATCGCCGCACGCACCTGCGCAGAAACCGCGGACCACCGCCCCGAGCCCGGCGATGGCCTGATCGCCGCCGCGGCAATCGAGGCTGCCTGGCCGGCGGCACTGCCGTTCGCGCCCACTGCACTCGTCGTCCGCAGTGCTGCAAGTAATCCGCCGGCCTACCTGACACGGGAATGTGCGCAACTGCTGGTGGCCCGCGGCATCCTGCACCTGGTCGTAACCCTGCCGTCGATCGATCGGCTGGAAGACGCCGGCATGCTAACAGCGCACCGGATCTTCTTCGGCCTGCCGAACCGATCGGAGCAGGTCCGGCTCCCGCTTGTCAGTGACTCGCAGCGGCCACAGGCAACCGTGACCGAATTGGCGCAGATTCCGGGCACGCTGCAATCCGGACCCGGTTTCCTGCAGATCCAGGCGCCCGCTCTGCAGGGCGATGCGGTACCTTCGCGGCCACTGTGGTTTCCGTTAGCAGAGCGTGCCGGCCGATGATGAGCATCGATGACATTCGCCGGCTGCCGGTGTCGATGGCGAGTGCGGCCGCGCTCGACGCCGTCGATCCACTGGCGGCATTGCGGCGGGAATTCCTGTTACCGGAAGGAATTTATTTCTGCGGCCACTCGTTAGGGCCCGCGCCCCGCGCCGCGCACGAGCGCCTGGAGCGTGAATGGTCGGACTGGGTTGCGCTCGGCGTGGGTGGCCACGAGCAGGCGCAAACACCCTGGGTGCGATATGCCGAGTCGCTGGCGCCTGCATTGGCACGCCTCACGGGCGCTGGGCCCGCCGAAGTCATTGCGATGAATGCGCTGACCGTGAATCTCCATCTGCTGCTCGCGAGTTTTTTCCGGCCACTGGGCGAGCGCAATTGTATTTTGATGGAAAGCGGCGCCTTTTCGTCGGATCGTCATGCGATCGAAGGCCAGTTGCGCTGGCATGGGCTGGATCCCGCGCAGCACCTGATCGAACTGTCGACCCGGCCCGGCGAGCACTGCCTGCGCGAGGATGACATTCACGACGCGATCGCGGGCCACGGCCCGCGTCTCGCGCTGGTTTGGTGGCCGGGCGTTCAGTTCCGCACCGGGCAGGCCTTTGACTGCCGTGCCATCGCTCGCAGCGCCCATGCGGCCGGTGCCATCGCCGGATTTGATCACGCACACGCGATCGGCAACGTGCTGTTAGATCTGCATGCGGACGATGCGGATTTTGCGGTCTGGTGCAGCTACAAGTACCTGAACTCGGGACCGGGTGCCATGGCGGGAGCATTTGTGCATGAACGCCATCACCGCGACAGCTCGCGTCTGCGTCTTGGCGGCTGGTTCGGGCATGAGGCGGATTCACGCTTCGCGATGCTTCCGGGCTTCAAGCCGCAAGCCGGCGCTGCGGGCTGGACAGTCAGCAACCCGCCAATTTTTTCGGCGGCGCCGCTGGGCGCTGCGCTGCAGTTGTTCGATCGCGCCGGCATGACCGCGCTACGCGCCAAGTCGGTGCGACTGACCGCCTGGCTGGAGCGCTGCCTGCAGGATCGCTGCGGAAACCTGCTGGACATCGTCACGCCGTCCAACACGGAGGCGCGCGGCGCGATGCTGACCCTCAGTCCGCGCTCTGGTACCGACGCCGACAGCGCCGATTTGTTAGCGCGGCTCGCGCAGCGCGGCCTGGCGATCGACCAGCGCGGCCAGTGGCTGCGCATGGCCCCTGCGCCGTTCTTCAATTCCTTTACGGAATGCCTGACCTGCGCCGATTGGACGCGCAGCGAACTGACCAGGCCAGGCTGAATGCGGACCCGCGCGCCACTGCAAATCGTCGGCGCCGGGCCGGCCGGCAGCCTGCTCGCGCTGCTGCTCGCGCAGCGCGGCTGCCGCGTGCGCCTGTTCGAGAAGCGCCCGGATCCACGCGGGCGTGCGGCCGATGGCGGACGGTCCATCAATCTCGCACTGGCCGCGCGCGGCCTGAAGGCACTGGACGCCGCAGGTCTCGGCGCGACCGTTCGTCCACTGATGATGCCGATGCCGGGCCGTATCGTGCATGACCCGCAAGGCCGGGTTGAACTGCAACCTTATGGCCAGACTGCGCACGAAGTGATCTATTCGATTTCGCGGGCGCAACTCACTGACACGCTGGTTACCGCGGCGGCCGCACATCCGGCCATCGACATCCGCTTTGCGCAGGCTTTGATCGCGGTCTCACCCGCCACCAACACGCTGTTTTTCCGCGACTTGAAAAGCGGCACGGCCTACGAATGCGCGCTCGCGACGACGGTTGCCACCGATGGCGCCGGCTCAGCGGCACGCCTGTCGCTGGCGGCGGGCGGCTGGCTGCAATCGCAGGAAGATCTGTTAGATCACGCGTACAAGGAGTTGACGATTCCGGCGCGGCAGGGCCGCCACGCG
>JANMYM010000087.1:0-14890 GCA_031382085.1 Gammaproteobacteria bacterium | reverse complement strand
CGCGACCAGTCGAAATCGTCGGCCTGGTAGCCCGTGCCGCGCACGCCGATCTGGGCAACCCGTGAACAATCGAGGAGTCCCTCTTCGACCGCACGCCGAAATGGTGTTCCGTGGGCAATGCGTTCGGCGAACATCGTGTCGTTGATGTCGGTGTGGGCGTCGACGTGCACCAAACCGACCGGGCCATGACGCTTGGCCATCGCCCGCAGAATGGGCAACACGATCGTGTGATCGCCTCCCATCGTCAGGGGAATGGCGCCGGTTGCTAACAAACTACTGAAATGCTGCTCGATGATGTCGATGCTCTTCAGGAGATTGAAGGTATTGATCGGCACATCACCGACATCCGCAATCCGCATTGAATCAAACGGCGCCGCGCGGGTTGCCATGTTGTAGGGCCTGAGCATCCGCGATTCGTCCCGGATCTGGCGCGGCGCCAGGCGCGCCCCCGGGCGATTCGACGTGCCGATATCGAAGGGTACGCCGATGAATGCCACGTCCAGTTGATCGGCCGGCGTACACGCCGGCAGCCGCATGAACGTCGCCGGACCGCCAAAGCGTGGCATCACATTTCCGGACAGCGGCTGGAACAGTTGCTTTTTCATGGTCGTGTTTCTGTGATTATCGCAAGAATCCGGCGATGTCGCGGTAATAACCGGGCCAGAGCTGGATATCGTTATGCCCCGCTCCCGGGACCTCCACCGCCCGCGCGCGCCCGGCTGCAAACGCAGCCAGCAGCGTCTTCGCATGCGCTGGTGGAATGACGGCATCCGTCGCCGCAATCAGCAGCAACGTTTGGCAATTCACCTGCGATGCAAGCCGCGTGGACTCGTACCGATCTTGCATCAGCAGCGACACCGGCAGCCACGGCATCGCGCCCTGCCCGACGCGCGCGAGACTGTCGAAAGGCGTCACGAGCACCAGCTTGCTAACAGGTCGCGCGGCCGCGAGTTGCACCGCCACACCACTGCCGAGACTTCGCCCGACAACCGCGATCTCGTCATGGTCATTGCGGAGCGTGTCGAAGATCGCGAGCGCATCCGCGATGAGCGCCGCCTCCGTCGGCGTGCCTGTGCTGCCGCCATAGCCGCGATAGTTGACGAAGTACAACGACCGATCCGGGATCGCCTGCGCAAACTCGCCGAGGCTGCCACTGACATCTTCCGCATTGCCGCCAAAGTAGATCAACGCGCGGCGCCCCGGCCGCCGGACGGTCCAGATCTTGAGCACGGCGCCCTCGACCGGCAGCGTGATGGCCTCGCCCGCCGCACTCGCCCGCTCGGCCACCGGGTAGTAAATCATCGAGCGCTGCCTGGCATACACCCAGGCACACAGCAGGGCATAAATCGCAACCACAAGACCTAACACAAGGATCATGGATCTATTCACCGCCGGCCGCGCTCAGCACCGCGCCTAAGGTCAGCCCGATGGCATACGGCGAACTCTCACTTCGCCTAGTTGACCATCTGGATGGTCTTATCCGCGACCTCTTTGGCAACCTGCAGCAACGGCGCATTTCCGCGCTCAGCACCCTGGCCGCCTGCTGCGGGTTGCAGACCTCGAAGACCTTGCTACGCAGCGTTGTTCCGAGATCGTAGACATGCAGCACGCCGAAACCCAACCGTTTGACGGCCAGTTCAAGATCCGCGGATGCCTGGTCGAAGGATTTTGCGGTTTTAACAACGTAGTACATGGATCACTTGGTCAATTTTTTGTCATTCTACAGAGACAAGATCCCCGAGATTGATCTCATTGCTCCTGCGTGTTAGCTCTCAACAGTGCGCAGTTGCGTTGGCCCCGGCCACCCGAGAAATTTCGCCCGCAGGTCCACATGCATCGTCAGGGTGCAGAGCATGAGCGAAGTTTGGCATGGCGAATCCGTCTCCTGTTGTCGTCCGAGCTGCCGGCGAGGCCGCAAACGAGGGACCCCTACTGTAAGTCGCGGCGGCCGCCGCAAGCATTTTCCGAATTGCCATTTGGGCTTCGATTCACTCAGAATGGAGCATGCCCGTGGATTTCCTGAGTCTGTTCAGATTGCTTGGCGCGGCGTCGGTTCGATATGTCGTTGTTGGCGGCGTCGCAACCATCCTGCATGGCGTCGATCGCTTGACGGCCGATATTGATCTTGTATTGGACCTAACACCCGAGTCCGCTAAGGCGGCCATGAAGACCTTGATCGATGCCGGCTACCGGCCAGGAATTCCAGTCGACCCGATGCAGTTCGCGATTGCCGAAGTACGCGAGCGGTGGATTCACGAAAAATCGATACAAGTGCTCAACTTTTGGGACACCACGGCATCCAGACCGTCCGTGGATGTATTTGTCAAAGATGTCATTCCATTCGGCGACTTGTGGCGGGATTCTCAGGAGGTCGATTATTTAGGACAGCCTGTTCGCGTCGCGTGCATCGAGCACCTTATCCGAATGAAAGCAATTGCCAATCGTCCGCGTGACCTGCAAGATATCGAACGCTTGCGACAAATCGTGGCATTGCGCGAACAGTGGAAAAAGTAACTCAAATCACCCTGACGCCATTGGTCTCTGACACGCCACCGGTGGTCACGGGCAGTTTCGCAGATGCTGAAATCCTGCGGATTTGGGCGTTTCAACGGCGGACACCGGCGCAAAGGTTGAACTGGCTAGCCGAGATGATGGACGTCGCGTATCAGAGCGGCGCGCTCAAGCACCCTGCCCTCGCGTCTAAAATCTCGGAGCCGACTCCCCAGGACTGACGCCGCCGAAGCCACAGTCACTGCGGTTCATCACTCAGTCGTACGCGCATCTCGACCATGTGCTTTGAAAAGCCCGCCTTTTCGTAGGCAACCAAGGCGGCGCGATTATCGCTGTACACTTCGAGGCGCAGTTCGGTCACGCCCTGCGCGCGACACCACGCTTTGAGTCGTTCGACGATGCCGCGATTGATCGACTGACCCAGATACCTCGGGTCGACATACATCAGGCCCAGGTAGGCTTGTTTCCGGTGGTTCAAATACGGCTTGGCGTCGTCGATGCGGGCAAATCCGCACGCGACGAGTTCGCCGCCACGCTCCGCAACGAGAAATTGCACCTCAGCGGTAACGAGCATCGCTTCGATATCGTAGTACTGGATGCGTCCCACCTTCAGCGTGGGGTCGAAGGCGCGCTCGGTCGCGATGATCCCTTGTTCGAAGCGACGAAGATGCTCGACGTCCTGCAGGGTCGCCGTCCGGAACAGTGTGGGCGTGTTGTTAGTGTCCATGGGGGCGATGATACTGAGTTACACGACAGTCCACTCATTGCCTGCCACGCGCCGGCCCCGACAAACCAAGTATCGCTTCAAAAACTTGATCGAACTGCTTGCGCGTCTCGGCGTCCAGCGTATCGACGCGCGACTTGAGCGCGGCCATTTCACGGGCCAGCACGGCGTTGACCAGCAGCGATTCGCGCATTTTCACGAATGCACGCACGACGAAAACCGTCATCTGAACAGCGCGCGGGCTGTTGAGAACTGTGGCTGCCATGATGGCGCCGTGCTCAGTGAAGCCCAGTGGCGGGTGCTTGACGTTGTGGCCCCGGCCAGCCTTCAAGGTCGCAATTTGCGACCTTGAACGCATAACCTCTTGATCTGTCAAAGAAATCAAGAAATCTCCGGGAAAACGATCCTGGTTCCGTCGAACTTGTTCGTTCAGTCGTTTGGTTGGTACGCCGTAAAGCTGCGCAAGATCGGAATCCAGCATCACACGCTTGCCACGCACCACGACAATTCTGCCGGCGATCTCGGCTGGCGAATGCTCCGCGTCCTTGCTCATGATTCGATGATGGTTGGTCAGCCATTCTGCAAGCCATCTCGATTCCTGCCGGCCTTGCGCAGAAACGCGGTGCGCGATGCCTGCCCCTGCACGCGAAACTCCACTGTAACAACATCGCTCGTAAGCGAGACGATGCTGATCTTGGACTCTAACTGAGTACCGGAATGCCCAGCATCGACAAGTATCTGAAAGTCGGGTCGTAATATGATGGCGGACGAGTGTGGTCATTCGGGTCACCCGGCGGGATGAACACCACCATCCCCTGTCTCGCTCGTGTTAGCAATACACGATAGGCGTTCCGCAGATACGCTTGGTTTTCGGTGTTGTTGACGTTCTGCCACTTCTTCCCGCGAAAGTCATGAAAGCTCCAACCAGAACCAGTGTGTCTGAGGTCCCCGTCCCAACTTACGCACGCCCAGTCGAGCTCAAGGCCTTGGACTTGGAACTCCGTAGCGCAATCTTCGAGGTAGAAGCTCGACCTTGTGTCTCCTCGGTCATTGAGAAACCACGGGATAGGATCCACCGCGACCCGAGTATCGATCGCGTGTGGCTTCAACCGCATTGCTTTCGACGAGGCCACTAGCCCATACCGTTCGGTGCCTCGTGCGTGGTCGTGAATCCACTGCTTGGCCAGGCCGAGGTCGCGTGTGAGCGCCATCGGGAAGCGCTGGCTGAGTTGGCTGAACGCTTGTTGAGCCTGCTGCGCTTCGCAGTCGAGCATCGACTTCACGAAACTGGATACGTTGTCCGCCCGAAACGAACGCATCGACACAGCGAGATGTAAGTCGTCTTCATAGTGAATGTTAGATTTTTCTTGCAACAGGGTCATCGCTCTCCCTGCCGCGTATTCACTGTCGGTGAGCTGGGAGGATATGTAGAGCTTCCAGTGAGGAAAGTGTCTGTTAGCGGATTCCAGCCACTCGGAGATACCAGCTTCGCCGGAATGAATTTCCTGCCCGCCGCCAACCAGACAAATGATGACAGCCCAATCCGGGTGTCGGTCGAGATAGGAGATTAGAAACGCTGGCTCTGAATGGGAGAAATCGGGCTGGCCCTTCTTCTGCCGCATGAAGCTGACGGTTTTCTTGGCGTTCCAGGCGCGCTGGGCTTCATCGAAGATCACCACATGATCGACCGGCGGTTTTGGATCGCGCAGGGCTTCGTCGCGGAAGTGGTGCACGTTTTGAATGAACGCCTTCACCGGGTTCGCCACACGTGACTTCTGCGTCTTTTCGCCCAGTCGCTTCCTTCTGGCGAGTTCATCACGCGTTAGCGCTTCACGCAGCACCGCAACGAGGGGTGCATTGCCAGATAGAAAAACCGCATGTGTCGGCTGATCGCGCTCGCGTCGCTGCGTCGCCACGTTGAGGCCCACCAGGGTCTTGCCCGCCCCCGGAACGCCGGTGACGAAGCAGATGATCTTTTGACCCTTCGATTTGGCCTGATCGACCAGCTCCTCGATGCGACGCGTCGTCTTGTGTAGGTTTTTGGCGCCGGCATCGTGACGCGCAATTGCCTCGACCGAGTGTTGGGCATACAGGGCGCGAGCCGCTTCAACAATGGTAGGGGTGGGACGATAGGGCGCATCCAGCCAGCGCGATTCATCCAGTGCGCTGCCGTGCACCTGCTGAAGCAGCTGATCGATGGTTTCGCGGAGTCGTGCTGGCGTGGTCTGAAGTGGGCGGCACACACCATCGGTGGCGAACTGAGGGACCAACGCAGGCGCGTCCGTCGCTTCCGTCGCCACCAGGATCGGCACCACCGCAACGTTGTGGCTGCCTTCGTGGAAATTCTTGAGGTCGAGCGCGTAATCCCATACCTGGTCGATGGCCGCCCGCTCGAAGGCCGACTCACCCACCTTGTATTCCACAACGAAAATCACCGAGCCAATCAGCAGGATTACGTCAATCCGCCGTCCCATACGCGGAATGTTGAACTCAAATAGAACCAGGCCAGACAATCCAGCGAGCGCAGGCTTGAGTAACGCAATCTGGGCGTGCCAAGCTGTCGTTTGCGTGCCTTCAACGGCGACGTTACTGGCCTGCGTAAGTCGACCAATGATCGCGTCGGGGTCTCCCGTCAGAAAGTCCGCAATGGACGCGTCATACCAGGCACGTGACAGCATTGCTCCTGTTCCCAAATTTATGGAGCCAGGCTAACACCAGCGTGTTGGTTTGGGAATTTCCCACAGACTGTTACCAAGCTGGCGCGCGGGAGTTGCATTGGCACTGTTCATCCCGGCATGTTACAAATCCCCATTCCCGTAGACCTGCAGCTTTCCCACCCATGAAACGCCCCCTCCTCATCACTCTCGCGCTGTTCGCCGCCGCCCCGCTGCTCTTCGGCCTGTGGGTCTACGCCGCGAGCGAATGGCGCCTGCGCAGCTACCCGCGGCCGGCGGCGTTCGCGATGACGATACCGAAAGATGCGGCGTCGCTCGTGCACGGCGAACACCTAACACGAACGCGTGGCTGCCGCGGCTGCCACGGGGCGCGGTTCGAGGGCGGACCGCAGGAGGAGACGTTCGTCGCACCGAACCTTGCGCGCTATGTGCGCGAGGAGTCGCTGGCAACTTTCGAGGCGGCGCTGCGCCACGGCATCGGCCGCGACGGTCGCGCGTTCTATTCGATGCCAGCGTACAACTTCGCGCGGCTGCGGGATGCGGACGTCGCGGCGATCTACGCGTGGCTGCGCACGCAGCCGGTGGTGGAGCAGCCGCTGCCGCCCGCCTCGCTGCCCTGGCACATCCGCTATGACATCGCGCTTGGCCGCGACGGCCCGATTGCGCAGTTCCTGCCCGCCGTGCCGCCGCTGCACGAGCAAGCTAACAGCGATGCGCGTGTCGCGCGTGGCGAGTACCTCGCGATGACCACCTGCAACGAATGCCACGGCCTCAATCTGCGCGCCGACGTACCGTGGCCACCCTGGCCGGACGGCAGCGGGCCGGACCTGATCGTGCTGATGGGCTACGACGAAACGGCTTTCCGCCACCTGATGTCGACCGGCAAGGCGCTCGGCGAGCGCGAACTGCCCATGATGAGCGACGTCGCGCGCACGCGCTTCGCCTACCTGGCTAACGAGGAAGTCGGCGACCTCTGGGCCTTCCTGCGGCGCATGGCGGAGCGGGCGGCGGGGCAGCCCGCGAGCTAGATGCGCGCGTTTTGGGCAGAAATGCGCCGCCCTGCGGAATTCATGTTTCGGCTGTCGGCGGATGAGTGGCGCCTGATGTGCTTGCAATTTGCAAGCACATCCCGCTCGCAGCGACGTCTCGACAACCTGCCCCTCGCCTTCACGGAGCACGGCTGTCTGATGCTTTCCAACGTTCTGAGGTCACCTCGCGCGGTCGAAGTCAGCATTCAAATCGTCAATGCATTCGTGGCGCTGCGCAGTGCTGTCCGAGCGGACCATGACCTTGCGCGCCGCGTCAATGTCCTGAGCAGAGTGATACAACGGCGCATGAGCAAGCAGGATCGCAAGCTGGCTTTGCACGAGAAAGCGATCCTGAAATGCCTCGACGACATCCGCCGTCTGACGCATTTTCCTGAGCCTGTCAGGCGCCAGATCAGTTTTATGGCTGACCATGGCAAGTAATCAGAATCCCCGCAGACGCCACCTATCGGGTGGAAGAGTTATCCAGAAGCTAACAACCGCCCGTCAGATCCTGCCGCTCACGCGATCCCAGAATTCCGCGCGGTCATTGGTCCGCGGAAACTCCGTGGCGGGCACGGGCACGCCGAGAAATTTGCACAGCGGACCCCAGCCCTCTTTGACGTCATAAACCAGCAGCTGGCTCGCGGGGATGGTCGCCGTGACCGCATCATTATGCGCGACGAAGGCCTTGAGCAACGCTCCGCGGTCGAGGCCATCGGGAAATCCAGTCTTCTCGATCACACCCATCGCCATTGCGAGCCATTCCTTCCTGTCTGGCGGCGCTTGGTCGCGGCCTGCGAGCAGCTGGTAGATGGTGCCGCTGAAACTATCGACCCAGCTCTCCGGGCTGCGATTTGTTAGCACGAACTTCGCGGTCGGATACGCCTGGTAGAGTTCGCGGTAGAAGCCCGCGGTCGGCCAGTCCACCGCACTCGGGTAGCCGTTGTAGATCGCGCGCCAGTCCGCGCGCCCCGCGAGGGCGGCGGACCACAGCGGTACCTGTGCCGGCATGTGGTGCAGCACCACTTCCATGTGGTGGCAGGGCCCGAACCCCAGCTGGTTGATCGCGAGCTTGAGCGAATTCGTGCCGGTGCGTCCGACACCGGTGCCAATTACTTTCATGGTCATGCGGGGTTCGTCGCCAAAGAGTTCAACAATAAGCTCGTGATGTGCGGGAGGCAAATCGCGCGGAACCGGCATCTCGGATGAGTTTCCGGGCGGGCCGCCTGTGCTTACGTAAGATTTGGTGGTAATTGCCCTGCTGTTTGATGTCAGAGATACCAGTGATTACAACTACGCCAGGCGCACACATTCATCGCCTGTTGCGCAGAGTGTGCGATTGCAACGCAGAACCCCCCGCCAGGTGCGCCCGGCGGGGGCATTCGACTCATCGATCTGCGTCCGCTACCAACCGATATCCTGCAGCAACGGGAACGTCAGGTCCTGCGGCGGAATCAGCGACTGCGTCAGGTCACCGTTAATTGCCGGTTCCATCAGCAGATTCCGCGTGGCGCTGGCATCCCAGTGCGACACCGACGACCCGCCCTGGAACGGATTGGGAGTAAACATCTTGAGCCTGCCCAGCGGGTCGGCCCCCGCAAGCTGCGCTCCGTTGATGCCGACTTCCGCTACCACGCCGGACGCTGTGCGCGAACGCCTGGTCAGCTGCGCGCGCAAGGTCGTCGCATCGGCGAGCGTCACCGACACCACCGGAATATTGACGGTCGGATCCGAACCACCCAATCCAGGTGGCGGCGAACCCGCGACATTGTTAGCTATCACGACACCAATTGCCCCGGCGAGCTGCGCATTCTTTGCCTTGACTGCAAATCCACAGGTACCGCGGTCGATCAACGCAACATTGCCGCGCACCGCCAGTGTATTGGCGGCATTGAACGGGTCACAGCCGGGACCCGTGCCGCCCACCTGGGTGGTCAGTGGCATTAGCTGGCCGATCACCGGCGTGGTAGTCAAGAGCGCACCGAACGACGCGGTTCCGACAATGTAGTTGCCGGCCGCTGCACCCGCGTTAGGTCCGCTGATGCCGAGGTAGGGCGTTCCCGGTGTCAACACCAGCGCTGCCGCATTGGTAACGATCGCGCCTGTCCAGACCAGCTTATTGACCGCAATCGCAGACGCCGCGCGTTCGGCCGCAGTATCGTTGACCCAGGTTTTGTTAGTGGTGCTGTCAAACAGGAAGCGGTCCCAGATTGAGGGCAGACCTGCCAATTGCGCGCCGGTGCTGCCGCTGGTAAACGTTTGAAATCCTAATCCGTGGCCGAACTCGTGCAACAACACCACGACCAGATCGACAGCGGTGCCATGGTTGCCATCGAGTCCCAGGTAAAACGGCGAACCCGCAAGGCAATTCGCGTTGCCGAGATTCACGTTGAAGTTGGCATTGATCTGCGCGGTTCCAGCCACGTTGACCTCAGCACCAGCCAACTTGTTCGCCAACGCATACGAGTACCAGGTAGCCGCGAAACCGGCATTTGGAAAATCACTGAACACAGAAGTTGCCCCCGCGCTTCCCAGGACCGCCGCCGTGGCGGTGCAGGACAAGGCAGAAAATTGCGCGCGCACGACGATGGGCACGTTACTCGTCAGCGTCGCACCCCAGATATTGGCTGCGTACGTAAATGCGATCAGCCGTTGCTGGCCCAGTGTGGTGCCCGCGTTACCGCCCACCGGCGCAACCGGTGTCGGGTCATTGAATCCGACACCCGCTGCATTGATGTTATTGATGATAATGGTCGCGGCGGCCTGCGCATATTGCGCCGGCACTGCAAGCAACAGCGCCGTCGCCAGCAACGATCGCAGACCAGCGATACCTTTTCGATCACTTCGATTACTTGATTTCATGAGCGCCCCCCTGGCTCGCAGCAGCCGGCTTGGCCGCCGCTGGCGGAGCCTTGCGTTTCACCAGCTTGTTAGCAGCATCGACCCCTTCGACGCATTCCATGGTGAGACTGCCGTCGGTGCCGCGCCTGACGACGCTGTAGACCATCTGACTGTCATCGAGCACCATGCCCTTGGCACCGCTGGGCGTCGTGAACGTGCCATCTTCAGCAACCGACTCGGCGCCAGCCAGCTGCTGGGTTGTCGCCTGTGCCGCGCTCTTTTGCAAACGTTGGCGAGCACGGGCAGCGCGGTCCTGACGGTCCAGCTCGGCCGCTTCCTCGGCGGTCGGCGCCCGCATCCGTCCGGTCGCGGGATCAACGGCAACACGCTGTCCACTGGCCGTTGGCGCAGTCGCGGTGACGGGGGCGGCCGGCTCTGCGCCGAGCGCCTGGCCCTGCGTGCCGACGACCAGCGCCGCAAACATAGCTATAGCAATGAATTCATGACGGGAAACCATGATCGACCTCCACTGTTTGACGACGAAAATCAATAAACGGCACCACCAACCTGGCACGTCGGGAGTCCGGCAAGCGTTACCAGCAAAGTCTAAATCGTCGGACGACGGTATCGAGGCGTGCGAAGACCGAGCGCCATCAATGCAAGCGACAGCAGTGCCAATTGCGGTGGTTCCGGCACGGCAACATTCACTGCGTCGATCCCGATGTAGTCACCCAGTGCTGCAACGTCGGCCACGGTGTAGCGAAACGCGAGCCGCCCGGTGGCTCCCGCGCCCTGGCCCGCTACGCTCGAACTGACAGGAGCCCAGTCGATCGGGTAATCCGCGCCGTCCAGCAGCTGTGACAACACCAAACTCGTGGCGAAATCGGCGAGGTTCGAGCTCGCGCCGTTAGTACTCAATCGTACATCCAGCGTGTCGTAGAACGGGCTGTCATTGCGCCGCGTGACAAAAGTGAGACTAGATGCGCCCGAAAGGTCCAGTACCGGGGTGATCAGCCACAGGTCGATCGCGCCGTTTGCTGCGGCCAGGAAGTCCGCGGCGATGTAGGAATTCGGTGCGCCGTTGAATGATGTGAAGATGCCGCTGTTACCCTGAAACCAGGTGTTGCCTGGAGCTACACTGTTATTAAGTAAAGTCCATCCGCTACCTGTCAGGCCGGCGACATTGTCGAAGTTTTCAGTCAGCAGCGCGGCTTGCGCGGGGGCTGCGGAAGCAGCCAGTAATACGACGGCGAGCAACTTGTTTTTCATGGTTCTTGGGCTCCGATTAATGCGTCTCGAATATGTAAGCAATAATCAGGCCAGTTTTTGCAATTACGAGGAAATACAGTAGATAAGGCACACAACCGAATCTGGGTCGAGAAACATATGTAAAGATATCCGACAGATTTCTCATACGCGTCACAGCGGAACGTTAGCTCCCGGTGCGCTGATCCTGGCCACCTTCTCCACCGCTTTCCAAACCCGCAGGAAATTGCCGCTCCAGATCTTGCCGATGTCGCGCTCGCTGTAGCCACGCTTGAGCAGCTCCGCGGTCAGGCCGGCGGCTTCGGCCGCGGTCTTGTAGCCGATGATCCCGCCGCTGTGCTCCATGTCGGTGGAGACACCGACGTGGTCTATCCCAATGAGTTTCACGGCGTAGTCGATCGAATCCACCATATCGACCACCGTGGCGCCCGCACTGGCCCAGCGCGCGCGATAGCCGGCCATGGCTGACATGAACTCGGGCATTTTTTCCTTAGACAGTTTCGCGCCGGCGTCGGTGAAGGTCTTGAGGCCGAAACTCTTTTCAATGGCGGCCAGGTCATCCTGTTGTTCCTGCGACGCGCTCTTGAGGTAAGTCGCAAAGGCAACGATGTGCACCACGCCGCCTTTGGCCGCGATGGCCTGCATTTCTTGATCCGTCAGGTTGCGCGAAGTATCGACTCTCGCCTTCACGCCCACGTGCGACGCCACTACGGGCGCCCTGGACAACGCGACCGCCTGCAGCACCGCATCCTTGGTGATCTGCGACACATCGACAATGATCCCCAGGCGATTCATCTCGGCGACGGCCTGCCGGCCGAGCGCTGTTAGCCCGCCCTGCGCGCCTTCGGTATCGCCGAATTTTTCCTGCGGCCGGTTGCTGTCGGCGAACTGGTTGTTGCCCGCATGTGTGAACGCCACCATGCGCAGGCCATGCTGGTACAGCTCACCCAGCCAGCCGAGATCTTCGCCGTAGGGGTAAGCGTTCACCACCGACAACACCAGGAAATGCCGGCCGCTTTTCACGATCTTCGGCACATCGTCGGCACGCCGCGCAAGCACGATGCGCTGCGGGTAGGTGGCCAGCATTTTCTCGATCGCCGCGAGCTTGGTGTCGACTTCCTTGCGCGCCCTGGCGTAGTTTTCCGGCGTACGCGTGTTCTGCAGCGCGAACAGCACGAACGCCGCGCCGTCCAGCTTGCCGGCGTCCATCTTCGGCAAGTCCACCTGCATCTTTGTGTCCATGCCGGCGTCCTTGTCGCCAATCATGAAATCGAGCGGGATATCCATCTCGGCATCGAAGGTGATGACACGATCGTGGACGTCGGCCGCGACGGACGGCGCGGGGCCCGTGGTCGCGCAGCCCGTCATGGCAAGGGCAAGGGCAAGGGCAAGGGCCAGGCCTGCCAAGGTCACGTTGCGAAAAGCGAAGCTCATGTTCATCCCCCTGTGACGTCGCCCGGATCGTAGCTTGTGCCTGTGCAACGGTCGACACATTTTGCGTCCATCGCAGCAGAAACTGCGCTGGACTTCCTGGTTTTTTCTGTGTAGCGTTGTGTGTGGAGGTTCACACATGGCTACCAATCTCTCCCTGGATCCCAGGCTCCTCGACCGGGCGCTCGCGCTCAGCGGCGAGCGCACAAAGAAGGCGGCGGTCACGCGCGCGTTGGAAGAATTCATCGCCCGGCGCCGGCAGAAGGACCTGCTGAACCTGATGGGCAAGCTCGAGTGGGACAGCTCCTATGACTACAAGTCGGAGCGCACCCGCCGGTGACACTGCTGGTCGACACCAGCGTCTGGTCGCTGGCGCTGCGGCGCGATGCGCGCGCGGAGGGCGCAGAAGTGCAGGCGCTGCGCACGGCGCTCGCGGGCAATCAGTCTGTGGTAGTGACCGGGCTCATCCTGCAGGAGTTGCTGCAGGGCTTTTCGGGTCCGCGTGCGCGCCGCGAGATCATCGAGAAATTCTCGGCCCTGCCGTTGATCCCTGCGGATCGACAGGATCACATCGACGCCGCCGAGGTGCGCAATCGCTGCCGGCGCGCCGGCGTGCAGGTCGGCACCATCGACGCACTGCTGATCCAGCTGTGCGCCCGGCACGATCTCACCATGCTAACAACCGACCACGACTTTGCGTTGGCCGCGAAACATTGCGATTTTCGCGTCTGGCAGTGACCTGCCTGCTGTAGCCGCCTTGCCAGCGGTGGTGCACAATCGGCCCATGCCAAGGTTACTGTCATAGTCGTGTTGCGCATCCTGTTGATCAGCGGGCTGCTTGCGAACGCCGCGTCTGGCGCGACGCCGCCGCCAGTACCGCAGCCATCGGGCAGCCCGTCGGCCGAGAATCCAAGTGCGCCGACCCAAACGGTGGTGGTCACTGCGCCTGAACCGCGCTATGTGGCGCCGACGCTGCGTGACCGGATCGGCCGGATCTGGGCGCCCGTTTACCTCAACGGCAAAGGCCCTTTTCGCCTGGTGCTCGACACCGGCGCGAGCCGCTCAGCGGTGATTCCGGCGGTGGCCGAAAAACTCGGCCTCGAGGCGCAGACCGGACGGCAGGTGCGCGTGCGTGGGGTGTCGGGCACCGCGATAGTGCCGTTGTTGCGCGTGGACCAGATGGATATTGGCGACCTGCTGCTCAAGCCCGCGATGCTGCCTGTTGTCGCCGATGTGTTCGGCGGCGCCGAAGGCGTGTTAGGCAACGAAGGGCTGCAGGACAAACGTATTGCCATCGACTTCAGGCGCGACCTGATCACCGTCAAGCGCTCGCGGCGCGAACCCCCCGGCGAAGGATTCCGCACGCTGCCGATCAATCTGCTGCGCGGCTACCTGTTGGCGGTCGATGTCAGGATCGGCAAGGTCAAGACGATAGCAATCATCGATACGGGGGCGCCGCAGTCACTCGGCAATGTCGCGCTGCGCGAGGCCCTGAAGCGCAATCCCGAGGACCTGCCGAAGTCCGAGGTGGTGGGCGTTACGCTGGATGTCGAATACGCGGACCTGGTCCGTATGCCCACCATCTACATGGATGAAATTATCATACGCGGCGCAACCATGAGTTTCGGCGATGTCTACATTTTCCGGCACTGGCAGTTGACCCGGGAGCCGGCCATCTTGTTAGGCATGGATGTCATCGGCATCCTCGAACAGCTGATCATCGACTACCGCGCGCGGCAAGTGCACATCAAGGTGCGCTAAAAAAGAAAAACCCCGCGTCACGACATGTGACACGGGGTTTCCTTTCATTCAAGACCCTGGCAGTGACCTACTCTCACATTGCTGAAAGCAAAACTACCATCGGCGCAGAGCATTTTCACTTCCGAGTTCGAAATGGGATCGGGTGGTTCCTGCTCGCTGTTGCCGCCAGGGAAACTGGAAATCCAGAAGTTCAGTTGTTTAAACACGCATGCTAACAAGCTTCAAGCCTGAAGGTCGCATTCGTCAATGTTTGGAATCAACCTCTAACAAACCGTTTGAGGTTATATGGTCAAGTCTCACGGGCAATTAGTACCGGTTAGCTGAATGCATTGCTGCACTTACACACCCGGCCTATCAACCAAGTAGTCTTCTTGGGCCCTTTAGGGGAGTTAAACTCCCAGGGAGATCTAGTCTTGGGGGGGGCTTCCCGCTTAGATGCTTTCAGCGGTTATCCCGTCCGCACATAGCTACCCGACAGTGCCACTAGCGTGACAATCGGAACACCAGTGGTGCGTCCATCCCGGTCCTCTCGTACTAAGGACAGCTCACCCTCAAATCTCCAACGGCTACGGAAGATAGGGACCAAACTGTCTCACGACGTTTTGAACCCAGCTCGCGTACCACTTTAATCGGCGAACAGCCGAACCCTTGGG